>JBKPJA010000141.1:0-13346 GCA_046730515.1 Actinomycetota bacterium
GGTGCGATCGAGCGTCGCCAGCATCGGCCCGTGGAAGAACGGCGAGGTGTCGACGACGATGACGTCGAACGACTCTCGCGCGACCTCCAGCAGACGGCCGAGCTTCGCCTCGGTGACGAGCTCCGCGTCCTCCGGGCGCAGGGGTGCCGGGAGCACCTCGAGCCCGGACAGATGCTTCGTCGTGTAGCCCGCGAGCTTCTCCGAATCGAGCTCACCGGGGGCGACGACCAGGTCGTAGATCGTCTTCTCCGGCTCGATGCCGAGCATGATCGCGGCATCGCCGAACTGCAGGTCGAGGTCGAGGAGCAACGTCTTGCGGCCCTCGAACTTCGCGAACGCGCTGGCGAGGTTCGTCGCGGTGACCGTCTTGCCCGTCCCGCCCTTCGGCGAGAAGACCGTGACGATCTTGCCGTGACGGCCGGGACCACTCGAATGCACGTGGCGCGTCGTGTGCGTCGCCTTGCGAATCGCGAAGACGACGTTCTCGACGAGCTGCGGCAGCAGGAGGACATCGGCGACGTCGGCGTCCAGCGCCTCCTCGAGCATCCGCGGCGAACCGCTGGACGCGACGATGAGGACCGGAGCGCGAGTGTGCTCGCGAATAGCTGCAAGCTCGTCCGCGGGGAGGCTCGCGCTCCGGGTCGCATGGAGGACGGCGTCCAGGTGACCGCCCGCCAAGGCCGCAGTCGCGTCGGCGACGGAGTTGCTCGCGCCGACGAGCTCGACTTCAGGATGGTTCGAGAGCGAGTCGCGCAGCCTCTCGAAGCCTTCGCAGGCTCCGGTCGCGTACACGCGCACGCGCTCGCGTTCGGTTGTCTGTGTAGTAGTCATCAGCGGGACCTCGTCAGGGTTGCGGAGTCCTGCAGGCTCGGCGAGCTCTGAGTTGCATTCGCCGGCGGTCGGAGGTCGAGATAGATCTTCCCGTTCTCCACCGCCCAGAGCAGGCGCTCTGACTGTGCGTCGGTGACGCGCAACTCGACCATTGCGGCGCCCTGTCCCGGCGTCGTGATCTTTCCGCCGCCGGTGGGGGCGTCTGGGGCCTGCAAGACCAGCAGGTTGTGCAGGATGACGCGGCTCACGTGGTGTGTCGCGTTCTCCGGCAGGTTCCAGGTCGCGACCACGTCGACGTGGTCGCCGTCCTTGAGCGTGCCGGCGAGGAGTTGCTGGTCGTCGCCGGTGAGCTCGAAGACGCGCTCGGTCGCCGTGATCTGCGAGCGAACGCCGAGCTCCTGGCTCGTGCCGAACGCACGCGTCGTCACCTGCTCGCCACTGAAGATCTGCTGCGTGACGACGAGGTTCGCGAGCTGGTCGGAGTTCGAGACGGTGCCGGGAACGACCGTGCGCTTCGGCACCGTCTGCGTGGTGAGATAGTGTTGCCCGACGACCTCCGCGCCGGTTGTCCCGGCAGGAATATCGCGAGCGGCTACGAGCACTGGGACGTTCTTCTCTCCGTTCTGCACGTGGCGCTTGTACTGCGTCACGTAGAAGATCGTCAGCAGGCCCGCGACCGCGGCCAACGCGACCGCGATCCCGATGTTCTTTACACGGTAGGTCATCAGTCTCTCTTCCTTACGTGTTGGGGCCTATTGGATGAGTTGGATGGACTTCACGCCGAAGTTCGGGCCGCCACTACCGGACGACGTCAGGAAGCCCTGGGCGATGTACGAAACGAAGTAGCCGGTCAGCGACGCGTTGTTGCCGTTGACCTTGAAGCTCGTCAGCTGGAACCCGATCCAGCCGATGATCGTGTACACGGCGTTCTGGCCGGTACCCGTGAGCTTGCTGTAGACGGGGAACAGGAGCGGCGTGCCGGGATACACATGCTGCTGCAACGCCGACTGAATCTCCGAGGACGAGAACTTCGCACCGGGATCCGACCGGTAGTTGCCAGGCTGGAACCACTTGTCGAAGCCGCGCGTGATCCACGCTGCCTCGGTCGAGGTGCCCGGTGTCCCGGTTCCGCCGTCGAGGTTGAGCATCCCGAATGCTCCCGGAGCGCCCAGCGGGTTGTACTGCAGGGTGGTCGAGGGCGAGGGCAGCTTCGGCGCCTGCTTGGTCGTGCAGTTCTTGATGTACTGATGGCCGCAATACACGACCATCGGCGCGACGTACAGCACCTTCGTCGGATTGCCGACGATCGCCTTCGCCCTCGCACCGATGTTGACATTGACGACGCTGAAGGGCCACACCCGACTGAAGATTCCTGGGTTCGACCGCTTCGCTTGGACGAAGATGGTGTCGTTCGAATTGTTGGTCGACGAGATGGAGACATCTGCGGCAGCCACGCCGCCGCCGTTCTTGCCGGCGTACGCGAGCGCCTGGTTCTGCGCCGTGCCGGGATTGTCCGGCAGGGCTTGTGCGCCAGCGAGCGCGGCTGCGTCGGCGGTTGCCTGCAGCTGTCGCTTGGTGCGGAACCACGCGCCCACGTCGAGGACGAGCGCGGACATTCCGACCAGGCAGACCATTGCCAGAGCGGTGAATACGAAGACTTGCCCACGTTCGTTTCTGAGACGCTTCATTCGACTCGCTCCTTCATGACGCTCGTCAGCGTCCCGCTGATCACCGGAATTCCGAGGAACTGGATCGTGTACGGGTACGTCGCCGTCACCTGCACGTCGGACCCGGGCGCCCAGCCGCCGCTCGAAGAGCAGGTGATGCTCAGCGGGGGGTTCTTGAGGTCTGTTGCCGCCGCGTAGCCGGCGTTCTGGCACGCGGCCTGCGGGCCGGCCGGATCGTTCCGCGACACCGCTCCCTTCCGTGCAGCGGCACGCGCTGCATCGGTGAGGGCAACGTAGTTGTTGAAGGTGATGCCGAACTCGATGATGCCGAACAGCAACATGATGAGAATCGGCAGGACGATTGCGAACTCCGCCATCGTCTGTCCCTTTTCGTTCTGTCGCTTCAGTGGTGTCATTCCGGCTCCCGTTTGCATCGAAGTCCGCGGGGCCCCCGCCGCTCGTCGGGGGCCCACGCGTCGGTGGCCAAGCTGTCTACGGCAACAGCCTTGCCACGCCTGTGACTGCGCTCGTCACGCTGCTCGCGAGCTGCGGAAAGAGAACTGCTGTCGTCGAGGAGATCATCATCAGGACGAGCGCGTACTCGGACATCGTCTGTCCACACTCGCGACGAAGGCGATTCCTCAACTTTTCTTTCGGCGGCTTGTTCACAACGTTCTCACGCATCGGATTGGCTGCTGGTTACGGAAGGAAGCTGCGAACGCTCGAGATGGCGTTCGAGATCCCGCCCTGCAGCAGGATGAACGCGCCCGCGGTGAGGGCGCAGATGACTGCCAGGACGACGCCGTACTCGGCCATCGTCTGCCCTTCCTCGACCGCGAAGCGGGCTCGGAAGTAAGCAATCAGATCGGAATAGGTCAACTTCATCGCTTGGCTTCTCCTTGGAGCGGGTTTGAATTACGGCAAGAACGACCGAACAGAGCTGAGTGCATTCACGATCCCGCCACGAAGCAGGACGAACGCACCCGCGGTCAACGCGCAGATCACTGCGAGGACCACTCCGTACTCGGCCATCGTCTGTCCTTCCTCGACCGCGAAGCGGGCGCGGAAGTACGCGAGCAGGTCCGAAAACGTGAGCGTCATCGAGTCTTCACCCCCTTTCGCGTACTCGGGCGCACCGTTCGGCGCGCAAGCCTCAAAGGTGGTGACTCGAGAGGGCGATCGATTGAGCGAGCTTTCCTGGAACACGCCGCTTACTTCCTTTCGGGCTTGAAGGCGGCCGCTCGCCTGTGGGGATGTCGATCTGCGCCGATCATCGTTCGAATCCCGCACGGCGCTAATCCCTCTTCTTGGTGATTCGCCGCGACGTTCCCTGAAACGGGGGATTGGAGCTCACGCGCGCGCGGCGATACCTCTCGCACCGTAAGCGGCTGCGGATGTGAATCGGACGAATCCGCGCCCGTGTGGCGGCCACGGCGCTCGAACCAAGGAGCTACCAGGCAATGCCACACCGGAGACTCTTCAAGAAGACGGACACCTGGGAGTACGGCTTCGACACGCGCGCGCACGAGCAGCCGCTCGAGGCACCGAAGAAGCGCCGTGCGCTGACGACCGTTCTCTTTGCAGCATCGTTCTTCGCCGGCGCCGCGTTCACCGCGTTCGCAGGCGACCAGCTGGCCTCGATCAACAGCAGCGGAACGGACTCAGCGGCGAGCGCGGTCGCGACATCCGACGCGACGGCAAGCGATCCGTCCGCAACGCCGGACGCGACGTCTCCGGACGCCGCGTCGACAGCCGACCCGACTGCAGCGGCGCCGGCGGCGTCCGACTCATCGACCGCCGCGGCGACGCTTGATGTGTCCGCGGCGGTGACCGATCCCAACGCGGACGCGACACCCGACTACATCACTCTCCCGCGCGGATCGAGCTCGACCTCCGCAGCGACGACGCCGTCGGCGAGTCAGACGACCGTGAAGAAGATCGCCGCCGCGAAGCCGCAGCGCAACGGCCGAGCGAACAAGCAGCAGCTGCGTGTCTTCCTGGTCCCGAAGTCTCGACCGGCTCCGCCGCCGGAGATCGAAGGACCTTCGCAGTTCGCGACGATCTGGCTGAACAGTCCGCTGCCGGACCCGACGCCGCCCGCAGTGCGGCTGTCGAAGAGGTTCGCCCGGCATCTGAAGTTCGCGTCGGCAGGGGCGGGTGTGAACTGGGCGCTCGAGCTGGCAATCGTGCGCGCGAAGGGACTGACGGGACACAATCCCGCCGACCGAGGCACCCTCGTCGCGCTGTCGAACCGGCTCGCCTCGATTCAGCGCAACGTCCAAGGTGATTGGGCGACGGCGCTCGCGTACGGCGGTACTCCCGACTTCGCGGACAAGGTGCAGGCGCTGGCGCGTTACGACCGCGCAGTCGGTCTCGGCGCACTGGTTAACGGCCTGGAGAGCGTGAAACAGTCGCTCGGGCAGAAGCTCCTCGACGATCCGGCGGTCCAGATCTACGGCGGCGGCCGCAACGACATTGCCGACAACAAGGTCGATGTCCGCGTCCTCGCCGTGATCGCATATCTGCGGGAGGCGTTCGGCCAGGTGACGGTGTCGTGCCTGATCTCGGGTCACCGCCTCTACGCGCGACCCGGCGTGATCTCTGCGCACATCTTCGGGCGCGCGGTCGACATCGCCGCGCTCGGTGGCACGTCGATCCTCGGGCATCAGCAGCCGGGCGGCGTGACCGAGCAAGCCGTGAAGGACATCCTCCTGCTCCCCTCCGAAGACATGCCGAAGCAGGTGATCTCGCTGCTCGGGCTCGGCGGACCGTCGTTCCCGCTGGCGGATCACTACAACCACATCCACATCGGCTACTAGATGGAGGTAGCTCTCCGGTTGGAGAACGGACGAACGGTGTGCGAGCGCTGTGTCCGTGCGGACACGGCGCTCGCACGTATGCGCGGGCTGCTCGGACGGCGTGAGCTGCGGTCGGGGGAGGGGCTTTTGTTGCGGCCCGCGTCCTCTGTGCACACCGCGTTCATGCGCTTTCCGATCGACGCGGTGTTCCTGGACCGGGACGGTCGCGTCCTGAAGATCGCACGCGGGTTGCGCCCGTGGAAGACGGCAATGGGACGGAAGGCGCGCGCAGTGCTCGAGCTACCCGCCGGCGAGTCCGAGCGCCGCGGAATCGAAGTCGGCGAGAGGTTGCTGGAGGGTGCGCGCTGAGCCCGCAGACTCGCGCGGGCGATCCGGCTCTTCAAGCTGCTCTTGACATTGCGCGCCGCGAGCTAACCTTGCCTGCATGTCGTGCAGCGGCACGGCGTGCGTTGTGGTCGCCGGCCTGATCGGCGGAATCGCATCGGGCGGCGCGGCCGGTCTTCCCGATCTCGTCGAGACGAGCGTGACCGTTTCGCAGCACGGCCGAACGCTGGTCGTGCGTGACACCGTCGGTAACCGCGGCGGTGCGACTGCGTCGGCGTCGTGGACGGCGTACTTCGTGGGAGCGAAGCGAATCGCAAGCAGGCCGGTCCGTTCGTTGCTTCCGGGCGCCGCATCGCAAGCTTCGAGGCGGCTGACGATTCCTGCCGGCGTTCCGCCGGGCTCTTGGCGGTTCCGTGCGTGTGCCGACGCGCGCGCACGGGTCCGCGAGTCGAACGAACGCAACAACTGTCGCGTCGCCTCGCGGCTCGTCGTCGTCGGCGACATCACGCCGCCGCGGTTCGAGGGCCTCGAGCGGGCGACGACGTGCGTCCCGGGACCGGTCGGCGGGACGACGCGCTCCACGCCGTACCGGCTCGAGTGGAAGCCGGCGGTCGACGACGGCACGGTTGCGGGCGAGCTCGTCTACCACGTCTACGAAGCGCAGACCGCGGGTGGCGAGGATTTCTCGAAGCCGAGCTACACCACTCCACCCGGCGCGACCTCCTTCTCGACTCCCCCGCTCCCGGACAACGTGTCGCACTTCTTCGTCGTCCGTGCGATCGACAGAGCGGGAAACGAGGACGCCAACGACTTCGAGCGGGCCGGCGAGAACCTCTGCCTCTGAGCTGCGCGCTACCTGACGACTGCCGAGTCGCACGCGTCGCCGACGCTGACGCCGCTCGCGTCGAGGATCCCGGGACCGAGCTGCGCGCGCCACGGATAACGCTCGCCTCCCGGAACGAGGTACAGACGACACAGAAGACCCAGATCGGCCACTTCATGTGCGAAAGCGACCGTCGCCTGCCTCGTGATGTCACCGTGACTCGGCCCGCTCGACAGGAAGAAGCGTGTTTCCGAATCGCGAAGTCTCAGCGCCTCTGCACGCACGAGCAGCGTCGGCGTGTGGGCCGCGAGCGTCGACTTGGTTGCGTCGACGAAAGGCCCGTCGGGAACGGCGTGAAGTATCCGCCCCACGACTCGAGCCTCGAGAACAACTGCGGATGGCGAAGGCCGATGTCGATCGCCCCGTAGCCGCCGGCGGAGAGACCGGCGAGCGTGCGCGCAGCGCGCGTCGGAATCGTCGGCAGGTGTCCGTCAGTCCAGCGAACGACGTCGTCGACGAGATAGCTCTCCCACGGTCCCGCCCACTCGCCGGAATCACGATGCACGGTCGGGCCACCGACCGGCATCACAGCGATGAAGGGGCGGATCACGTGGCTCGAGATGAGGTCATCGGCAATCTGGGCGAGCCTCATGCCGTAGACGTAGGAGGTCGGCCCGCCGCTCATGCCGTGCAGCAGATAGATCACGGGATAGCGATTCGATGCGGACGCTTCAGGCGGAAGGTAGACGGCGCTCAGCCGGCGATCTACGACGACGTGGTTCGGGATCCGTCCCAGCCAAACCGTCCCGCCGTCAGGGCCCACTTGCACGAGGCGGAAGCCGCTCGGCAGCAGTGACGGCGTCGTCCAGCCGTCTCCTGAGATTCCCGTACTGGACGCGAGCGACGTTGGGACGGCAATCGCCAACGCAGCCGCCACAAGCAATCCGCGGACCAGGCACTTGCTCATCTCCCCGGCCGTTATAGCCCGAGCTCTGCGAAGCGCCCGTTGCGGTTGCGTTAACGAATCGCGAAGGCGCCGCGATCAGACCGAGCTCGCCCTCCGCAGGGAAGGAGGAGCGGAACGGCGCTCGACTTCCCTGCGCGGCCGCGCCGTTCGCTCGAAGTGGCGACTTGTGAGCTGATCAAGGCGACGCTGCTGCAACCGGCGGGCAACGAAATACGAACCGGCAGCCGCGAGGAGACAGAGGAGGGTCGCTACTAGGCCTAGACCGATCCAAGCCGCAACCACCGCGAAGCCGTACAGGCCGGCCAGTTGGCGCTGAAGGACACTGTTCAACGTCGAATACCTCCTCGTCCTCAATTACCGGGCCACACGCTTCTCCAGGTCGGGTCGAATCCCTTCACTGGAGGATTGTTCGACGCCGCTGCGAACGCGTCGGAGTGGACACGACCGAGGTCACGCGGGTTCGCTGGGGACTCATCCGAGAAGTGCCGAAGCAGCTTTGGACCGCGTCCGCGGCTCCTTCCGCGCGTGCGCAGGCGGTGCTGGTCTTCTCCGCGTTCCTGCTGGGCGCCGTTCTCAGTTCATTGGCGTTCGTTGGAATTTGGCGCCACACGGCGGCTGCGGGGGATCGGGCACAGGTTGCGCAGACGATCTCCCGGCACCGCTTGGCAGATGCCAAGCAACACCTGCAGAGTGTTCAACTGCGACTCGAAGGCGAACGTGCGCTGGTCGCCCGGGTCCGCAAGCAGCGCGTTGCGCTCGTGGACGAACTCACGCGTCTTCGCCAGGCCGTTGCCGACCTACCCGGCCCACTCCAGTCGATCGGCACCAACGCGGCCGCCCTTTCACGGGACACTTCAAGGCTTGCATCGGAACTATCCGCGCTAGAAAGCTATGTCGAACGCTCGAACGGCACGGGGATCGATGCCGGATTCGTCGCGGCTCAGATCGGCTACCTGATCTCCTCGACTCAGGCAGCGGTCGCAAATGCAACAGAACTCGGCCGTCACGTACGGGCCGCCGCGGCGGTTGCCGCGCCACTGAACGCCGGCAAGTAAGTTGGGCTGCAAGTTTCAGCCCGGGGCGCTGTCTACTTGCTTGGAGCCACAATGGCCGAGAGGTCTGTCCCCGATACGCAGGGCGAGTGCGAGCGGACTGTCGCAGCCGCGGCCCGAAGAGAAAGGGCCGCTCGTTCGGCGTTGAATCGAGGCTTGAGCCCCGGGCACCCTGACTGGACACCAAGCGCTCGAGAGAGCTACGAAGCCCGCCTCGCTCGCTGGCGGGCGGCGTCGCACGCACTCATTGAGGCTTTGAACGAAGTCAGCCGCCTGGACGCTCCCGGCTAGAAGAGCAACTGCTTTTCGCGGCTCAAGAAGAAGCCGTGGCCGGACGCGTTTCGGCATCTCAGCCCGTTCGTCCGCGATGTGCAGGTGAAGCCGTGGTACGTCCAAGACTTCCCGTAGGCGAGTCGCGGAAAGTCAGTCGCCGCATTCGCTTTCACGAACGTCACACCTGAGCGACTGGTTTGGCGCATGTACAACGTCTTCTGGCCGCTCGCAGCGCTGGCCGAGAACACGACACACGCGAGCGCGTAACCGGAACCATGGATGAGCGGCCCGGCGTTACACACGATGTTGCGGGTCGGCGTGTTGTTCCTTTCGCTACCGTAAATCCCGGGATTCCCCCGAACGCGACGGGAGCAAGCAGCAGCGCGACCGCGATCGCGGAGCCGAGACACAGAACCAGGCGCTTCACGAAGGCGCCGACCAGAATCGAACTGGTGTACGAGGCTTTGCAGGCCTCTGCCTAGCCACTCGGCCACGGCGCCGCGGCCTGCATGGTAGCCCGGGGCTACTTCAGCACTTCGTCCAGAAACGAGACCGCACGCTCGAAGGTCGCCACCCGGTTCTCGAGCTTGCCGATCATGTGGCCCTCGTCTTCGTGGACGATCAGCTCGCAGCGGATCCCCTTCTCGGTGAGGACGCGATGGATCTGCTCCGTCTCCTCAAGCGGCACGCGCGGGTCGTTGGCTCCATGCTGAATGAAGAGCGGCGCGCGGATCCGGTCGACGTGCGTGATCGGCGACGCCTCGATGAGGAAGTCGCGGTCGTGCTTGAGCGTCCCGTATTCGCGTTCCCGCACAGCGCGGCGCCAGGGAGCCGTGTTCTCGAGAAACGTGACGAAGTTCGAGATTCCGACCATCTCGATCCCGGCGGCCCAGCGCTCCGGTTGGAACGCGAGGCCGGCGAGCGTCATGTAGCCGCCGTACGAGCGTCCGTACAGCACCGCCCGTGAGGCGTCGATGCGCGCCTGGGCGGCGAGCCAGTCGTGGAGCGCTGCCAGGTCGCGAACCGAGTCGAGCCGCAGCCGTACGTCGTCGAGGTGCTCGTACCGCTTCCCGTAGCCGGTCGAGCCGCGCACGTTCGGGGCGGCAACCGCGTAGCCACGGGAGACGAGATGCTGTGTCAGCGGTGCGAAGCTCGGCTGGAACTCAGGGCGAAACTGCGACTCCGGTCCGCCGTGGATCGTCACGACAACGGGAAACGGCCCGTCGCCGACCGGCAGCCAGAGGAAAACGGGAACCTGCTCGCCGTCGAAGGACTCGAACCGATGGAGCGTCGGCTCTCGCAGCTCGTGCAACGACAGCGCGCGCGGGAGCTGCGTCGCGCGTCGAAGCTCGCGGCGCTCGCAGTCGTACGTCCACGCGTCCCCGGGATCGATCACTGAGCTGAGCCGGAACGAACAGCGCGAGCCGTCCTGCGCGAACACGACCCGCTCGACGACACCGTCGCCCGGGAGCGGAATCTCGCCAACGCTCTGGAGCGTCTGCGCGTCGTAGAGCTCGAGTCTGCTGTAACCGTCCTCGTTTGCATTGACGAGCAGCCACCGGCCCGACTCGTCTCCGTAACACGCGAGCTCCCAGCTCGACTCGACGACGACTCGCCACGCGCCTGTGGCGAGGTCGTAGCGCGAGATCGCCGCCGTGTCGCGGTCCTGGTCGGTGGCGATGAAGAACGCGCCGCAGTCCGGTCGCCAGACCGGCTCGCCGTAGCAGGCGACGCCATCGTGTGGGGAGACGTGGTCGGCCTCGCCCGTCGTCACGTCGACGAGGAAGAGATCGAAGTCGCCGCTCCGCTCGCCGTCGCGTACGACCGCCAGTACGCGCCCGTCCGGCGAGAACCCCGCCGGCGTGTTCATCCCGCCCGGAGCGAAGACGCGGCGTTCGCTGACGTCTCGCAACGAGCGCACGTACACCGACCAGTCGACGCCGTTGTCTCGGTTCGTCATGTAGGCGAGCAGCGAGCCGTCCCGCGAGAACCGCGGTTCGCGGTGGACGTAGTCGGGATCGCGAACGAGCGGCTCGGGCGTCGCCCCGGGTCTCGCGTCCAGCAGCGACAGCTGCATCCGCTCGTTTCCCTCCTCGTCGTGCGAGAGCAGGATTCGGTCCGTTCCCGGGACGAAGCGTCCCTCGACCGGATCCGCGAAGTCCGTCAGCTGCTCGAGAGCTCCACCGTCGACGGGAGCCCGGAAGAGCTGCATCGTCCCGGGCACGTCGCACTCGAGCAGCAGCGTGTCGTCCGCGATGTCCACGGGAACCGCCGCGCGCAGCTCGAGCAGCGCACGTAGGTCGAGTGCCTGCGTTACGGCACCCATGTCTCCAGCGCGGGCGTCAGCGTCAGCTCGTGCGTCCATGCGCGTGGGCCCTGCCCGTAGAGGTATGCGACCGCGCGTGCGACCTCCTCCATCGAAGCCGATTTCTCCGGTGGTTCTCCCTCGATCCACGCGGCGGTCTTCTCGCTCTCGATCACTGCATCGACAACGAGCAACGCGACGTGCACGTTACACGTTCGCAACTCCCCGCAGATCGACTGCGTCAGCGCACGCGTTGCGAACGCGGTCGCGGCCCACGGCGCGCGCTGCGGCATCCCGCGCCGTGCGGAGCCGCCGGTGAGCTGGACCAGCGTTCCGCCGCCCTGCTCGACGAGGACGCGTGAGCCGATCCGCAACACGTTGAAGATTGAGGGCAATAGGCGCCGGAGATAGGAGTCGAACGAGTCGGGCGCAAGCTCGACGATCGATCCGGCGCGCGGCCCGTTCGTGATCGCGTTCACGACGAGGTCGACACCCCCGAAGCGTTCGCCAGTCTCTGCGAACGCCCGCTCGACCTCCTGAGGTTGGACGGCGTCCGCGACGATTCCGAGCGCGTCCGGGACTTCGTCTGCCAGCGCGTCGATCGTCCCTTGCGTGCGCGCCACCGCAACGACGTTCCAGCCGTCCCGCACGAGCTCACGCGCAAGCACGCGCCCGACGTTGCGCGCGCCGAACGTCAGAAGAGTCGGCACTAAGCTGCGACGGAGGAGAACTGCGGGATGATCTCGTCGCCGTACGCCTGCAGCGTTTCCTCCTGCGCATGCGTCATCAGGTAGATGTTGAACTGGTCGACGCCGACCGACTCGAGCTCCTTCAGCTTCTTCGTGCAGTCCTGCGCGGTGCCGAGCACGCAGAAGCGGTCGACGATCTCGTCGGGGACGAACTCGCCGTGCCTGGCGCCGACACGCGAGTGATCCGTGTAGTCGTAGAACTTGCGCGCCTTGACGTACTCCGTGAGATCCTTCGGGATCTCCGAGTCCTCGCCGTAACGCTCGATCAGGTCCATGACGTGGTTCGACACCATCGCGGGGAACCAGCGCGACTGCTCGCGCGCGTCGGCGACGTCGTCGCCGACGTGACTCGGCGCGCCGACGATGCACTTCAGCTCCGCAGGATCTCGTCCCGCCTCTTCGGCGGCACGGCGCGCGGTGTCCATGATCCACTGGATGATCACCGGGTCGGCGAGCTGGATGATGACGCCGTCTGCAACCCGGCCCGCGACGGCGAGCGCCTTCGGGCCGTAACCGGCGATCCACATCGGGATCTCCGGCAGCTCCTCGCGCACCCACTTCAGCTGCAGGTCCTTGCCGTTCCACTCGACGGGACGGCCGTTCATCATGTCCTTGATCATCCGGCAGCTGCGCTCGAACTCGGCAACCTTCACGGGCTGCAAGCCGACGACACGGCGCGACGAGTCGCCGCGGCCGATTCCCATCACCATGCGGCCGTTCGAGACCTCGTGCATCGTCGCGTAGTAGCTGGCGACGATCGTCGGCTCGCGGATGCCGGGATTCGTGACGAAGTGGCCGAGCCTGAGCTGTTCGGTCTGGGCCGCGGCGAGCGCGAGCAGCGGGAACGACTCGTGCCAGAGGATGTGCGAGTCGTACGTCCAGCCGTAGTCGAAGCCGTGGCGCTCGGCGAGCTGCAGCAGCTCGAGCATCCGCTGGTACGGCGGATCCGGCAGGACGGTGACGCCGAAGGAGAGCATGGAAAGACGAGCATAACGCGGTCGCTGCTAGGGTTCGACGTCTGAGCGCGCGGGTCCGGGGACCCGCCGGCGGTCGGCACCGACGAGAAGGAGGCGAAGCGCCTTGGCCAAGATGCTGTTCCGGCTTCCGGAGGCTGCCCGGGTGATCGAGAACCCGAGCGCCGAGGAGCTTCAGCAGCTCGCGGCGCGGATGCCGAGCGCGCGGCCGACGAAGTACGGCAACCTCAACGTGCAGACGAAGGTCCTGGCGCGCTCGACACCCTCCACGTTCATCGTCACCGATGATCCGGAAGCAGGCGTCTCGCGAACGATCTCGAGCGAGGAGGCCGACGAGTGGGCCGAGAAGCAGGACGAGTACATCCGCGACCAGGAGATGATTCTGCTCGACGGCTGGCTCGGCGCGCAGCCCGAGTTCCGTATCCCGGTGCGGCTGTACATCGAGGCGCGCTGGGCGAACATCGCCGGCATGCAGCAGCAGCTCTGGTTCGAGGTCGACGACGAAGAGGAGCTCGAGCCGGAGCTGATCGTGATCTACACGCCCGGCCTGACCGCGCCGGGC
>JBKPJA010000142.1:0-23572 GCA_046730515.1 Actinomycetota bacterium
GAATGCGCACACTTGCGCGGCGTGCCGGCTCCGCGGAGCTTCCTCGCTGAACGGTCTCGCCAGCTGTGGAGAGGCGTTTCCTGATGGGCGGTGCCGGGCTCGAACCAGCGACCTCCTGCTTGTAAGGCAGGCGCTCTCCCAGCTGAGCTAACCGCCCTTGCTCGGGTGTTGTACCAGCACGGGTCTACGGCCAGCCCGAGTCGAGTCGCTCGCGCAACCGCTCGACCGCGGCGTTCCAGACCTTGAGCACCTCTTCGTCGGGTCGCTGATAGAGACCGCCGAACGACCCGTCGCCGAGGACTTCCCGCAAACGCTTCGGCGTGCCACCGCGAGGAAGCGTGACCGCCGGCTTCCGTTCGGTCGGCAGTACGACTCCCTCAAGCCGCGTCCAAGGAAAGTTCTCCGACCACGACGCATGGTCGTAGTCGGAGTCGATCTCCGCCGCGATCTCGTCCGGTCGGCCTTCCCAGACGTCCTGCCAGAGGACCGCGGCGTCCTCGTGATCCGCGATCCACTCACTCACGGTCGCGCGTGCCGGAGGATTTCCACCGTGCGCGTTCGCGATCAGAAATCGCCGAAAGCCTTGCCGGTAGAGCGAATCGAGAATGTCGCGGATCGCGGCGGCGAATGTCTCCAGGCGCAGGCTCGGAGAGCCGGGATACGCGCCGAAGCCCGGCGTGATCCCGTAGGCGAGTACGGGCAAGACCGGTACGCCCAACGGCTCAGCTGCTTCGACCGCGAGCCGCTCGGCAATGATGTTGTCGGTCTCGAGCGACAGGTACGCATGCTGCTCGGTAGATCCGACCGGGAGCACGATTCGGTCGTCGCGCGCAAGGTACTCCTCGAGCTGCATCCAGTTGAGATCGCGAATGCGCACTCGCTGAGTCTCACACGATCTGCGCGGGCCGGGCTATACCCCCGACGGGATTCGAACCCGTGCTGCCACCTTGAAAGGGTGGAGACCTAGACCGCTAGTCGACGGGGGCGCGCAACCCAGAATAGCCGTGTCCGGCTCGCCCTTACTGAACCCATTCGCTTTCGCTGGGTACCGGGACTGCTTGTTCCGCTCCCGGAGCTGGCTGGTGCGAGCGTGCCGCCGCCGCCGCGGCCCTCTTCTGCTCCTTTCGTTCGCGCTTCTCGCGCTTCGCTTGCTCGCGTTGACGTTTTCCAAGTGTTTGCGGGCTGCGCCTAGCCATATGCCACCTCCGGAAGGTTGGAGCGGCGGGTCGGGGAACACCCGATCCGCCGCCGGGCTTCAACGCCGCTCACGCGACGACTACGACGTTCGCTGCCTGCGGACCCTTCTCGCCCTGCTGAGGCTCGTACTCGACCTTCGCGCCTTCCGGGAGTGACTTGTATCCCTCGCCTTGGATTGAGCTGAAGTGCACGAACAGATCCTTCCCGCCGTCAGCCGGTGTGATGAACCCGTAACCCTTTTCGCTGTTGAACCACTTGACGGTTCCAGCTGCCATATCTCTTCACCTCCCTCGCCAACGTCATGAACGGGCAAAAGAGGTCCAAACTGGAACGCCCCTCAACTACTCGCTCGATCTTCGTGGAAACTGTAGCCGACCCGGCGGATACGCAAACAACAACGCTGCAGGTTCAAGCCCGGGAACCTAGTGGCCGTGACCCGGCCTGTCGCCCTCGAGAATTCTCTTGAGTCGCCGCAGATCGCGTCGGTTGGCACGGCGCACCTGGAGTGCCATCAGCGGCGCTGCGAATCGCAAAATGCCGGACGGCCCGCCACGATTTCGGAGGGACATCTTCGTGCCGCCACTAGGCGTGTCTTCCCAGGTGTAGGTGGTCTCCATCGGAAAGGGCGCCGCCGACGCGTTCATGACGAGCCGCTCGCCCGGCTCGAAGGCAGTTACCTCGTAGATGTATTCGATCCGCTTACCGACGAACTCGGCGGCGAACGCGATCCTGGAACCCGCTGTGAGCGGCGGCGATGTCTTCCACTCGACCGACTTGATGTTCTCGTACCAGCTCGTTGCATTGTCCGGATCGCTCGCATAGCCGGCTACCTCGCTCCGCGGGAGGTCGATGCCGATTTCCGTGCGTACGTCGATCACACCATAGTCCACTCTAGAATAGTCCAGGCAGGAATGCTAACCTCGACGCGTGCCGAGCACCAAGAGCCCCGCCGTCGCGCAACTGACGACGACCGAAGCCGCGGTGCTGGCGCTGCTCGCCATCGAAGGCGAGCGCTCGGGATACGACCTGCTGAAGCTCGTCGAGAAGGCGATCGCACACGTCTGGTCTCCGGCGCGGAGCGGCCTGTACGCGGTTCTTCCCCGCCTGCAACGCGCCGGACTGGCCCGTCGCCGCGTCGTCTCGCAGGCGACCAGACCTGACAAACAGCTCTACGCGATTACGAAGGCCGGCCGCCGGGCCCTCGCCGCCTGGCTCGACTCGGTCGAGCCGGGAGCGACTGAGACGTTCTTTCTCAAGCTCTTCGTCGGCGGACTGACGTCGAACGACGTCCTGCACGATCACGTTGTCCAGTTCCGCGCCGACACGGCCGAGCGGCTCGCGACGTATCGCGAGATCGAGCAGACGAACACCGACACCGGCCACGACTGGTACCACCGTCGCCTCCTGGAGCTCGGAATCGCACGGGCCGAGCTCGAGCTGCAGTGGGCAGACGATGTGGCACGCGCGCTCCGCAGAAGGCGCACGTGATCGCGGCCACGTCGAGCTGGATCGGCGCCTACGCACTTCCTGCGTCCGCCGCCCCGGTCGCAATCGTCGTGCAGATGCGCGGCAAGACTGCAAACGTCTCACTCGGGCCGGGTCACTCGGGGACAACCCAGGTGGTGGTGAAGCTACGCGGCAGACGCATTCGCTTTGCCTTTCCCGGGTTGCCGCAAAACGTCGTCTTCGACGGCTCGCTCAATCGGAAGCGCCTCTCCGGCAAAGTCAGCCAGGGAAGACTGCGTGGACGCTTCGCGCTTCACCGTGGCAGCTCCCGGATCCTTCCGCTTCTGGGCGCGTATCGCAGCAGCACCGGAGCTGAGGTCGCTGTGCTCGAAGCCGATGGCTTACCACCGTTTCTCGTCGAGTACCCGTCAGGCTCGATCCACGGGATCGGCCCGGCGCTCACCGTCGGCCAACGGCTCGGGGACAAGAGCGGCAACGGCTCGATCAGCGTGGACGGGACCGGATTCAATTGGAACGGGACACACTACGCTCGTGTCCCTCTTCGCCAGAGAGAAGTGCGCGTCGGAATCGACGCAGCCACGCTGACATCACCGAGCGACGCAGCTCGGTCCCCCGCGGTTGCAATGGTTCACGGTGCCGGCGCGCGCACCCGTGACGAGTTCGACGTCTTTATGGCGTACTTCGCACTCCACGGGATCGCCGTGCTTGCGGACGACAAGCGCGGCGTAGGCCAATCGGGCGGAACGTTCACCAGCGGGTCGGCGACCGACGCCACGATCGACGTCCTTGCTCGCGATGCGCAAGCCGAAGTGGCCTTCCTCGCCGCGGTCCCCGGCATCGATCCGACACGCATCGGGCTCTTCGGCGACAGCCAGGCGGGCTGGATCATTCCCCTTGCCGCATCACGTTTGTCTGCCGTTCGCTGGGCGCTGTTGAACTCGGGTCCGACGACGACCGTGGGTGAGACCGACCTCTGGGGGCGGCTCGCCGGACAATCGCAGACGCCTCCGAGCGGCACGCGGGCGGCGATGCTCGCGCAAGTCCGGGAGGCTGGCCCTTCCGGCTTCGATCCCGTGCCCTACCTCCGTCGCCTCCAGATTCCCGGTCTTTGGCTGTACGGATCCGACGATCGAAACGTCCCAACCGAGCTCTGCATCGATCGTCTCCAGGAGTTGAAAACCACCCACGACTACACGTCGGTCGTCCTCCCGACGACGCACACGCCGCTCATCCTTCCGACAGGCCTGCTCTCGAGTCTTCCGCAGTCCCCCGGCTTCGATCCGCGTTTCTTTCCGTCGATCGGCGAGTGGCTCGGGAGGCATCAACTTGGTGTCGCAAGCGATGCGACTCAGCTTTACGGAGACGACGTTGCGATCACCCTCCGATAGACGTTGAACGCTGCCTTCGGCGCGTAACGGTCATCCAGCAGCCCGTAGTGATCCTCGAAGCTCGAGCTCGAGGAATCGGCATCTCTGAGATCGAACCACCGGTAGTCCGTGACGCGGTACCGCGAGCGACTCGCAATGACCGCGTCGATCGCGGCTCGAAGCACGGCTGCCTGCATCGACTGAGACCGGCCGGGACCCGTCGGAAAACCGTTCTCCGATACGTGCAGCGAGACGTTGCGCGAAATGTGCGCGAGCCGCATGAAATTGCGGAGCGCTACGAACGATCGCAGCATCGTCTTCCTCGTCGTTGCGGCGATGCTCGGGCCAACCGACTTCGGCCCCCACGTTCCGGGATAGACGTCGAGTCCTACCCAGTCGAGCGACCTGCGAAATGCGTCGCCGCCGCGATCGCCGAGCCGGCGCCAAAAGCTCTTCTCGATGGGATCGAGTGCAAAGGCCCAGTTGAAGCCGACCGTCACGTGGTCGAAGCCATCGCGTCGGGCCTCGGCCTTCGCGGCGATGACTCCTTTGACCAGTGCATCCTCGGCTCCGGCGTAGTACCCGTCGGCCGCGTTCGGTGCATTGCGGACGTTCACCTCATTCGTGATCTGCAGGCCGACAAAGCCGGGGAGCGATCCGAACGCCTGGACGGCGTCGCGTACGAACGAGACGTATCCGGCGACGTCCTCGGTCTGATCACCATTCGCGGGGCGGTACGGGAGGACGAGCTCGATAGCGAAGCCGGCTCCCGTGTAATTCGCGACCTCGCTCCCAAGCTGGCTTGCTGCGGATTCCGAGTGCGGCCCCGAGTAGGAGGCATAGAGGTGGAGGACGAACGGCCGTCCCGGTGCACGGAGCCGTTTCAGCGCGGCGAGCTGCTTGGCGAAGTCGTCGGGAGCCACGCGTCCCGTTCGTCCGACTGCCCCGATCGGACCGCCCGGGTAGATGCCGAAGACGAGTGGCGCGGCGCGAACCGCGGCTCGACCCCCCGCGACGAACGCCGCATGGCTCCCAGAGCTGCAGACTCCGGACAGGGCCAGTCCGCCAGCCACCGACCAGGCGGCGAAGGTGCAGCGACGAGCTTTGCCGGCGGCACGCATGAGCTCGAGATCGGCGCGCGGAGACGCCGATCCGACCCTAAACGAGGGATCAACCTGCGCAAAACGCTGAAGAGCTAGCTAGCCGTAGCGCGGGCCGGCGACAGCCGCGGCGAAGGCACGGGCTGCTTGCGATCCCGAAAGGACACCCCAGTCCGACCACTTGGTGAGGTCGTACCAGATGACGGATCGCACGAAGGGATATCGACGCAACGTCTTGAACATGCCGGCGATCCAGGCCGCCTTGTTCCCGCCGCGTGTCGCGCAGCCGATCTCGCTGAGCTCGACCGGCTTGTCGGGCGCAAGCGTGTGCAACCGTGCGAGCGCGGGACCTGCGAACGATCCGAACGGACGCCAGCGGCCGTAACGAAGCTGCGAGCCGCCGTTGAACAGCGACAGCGAGACCGCGTCCACGTACTTGCTTCCCGGATACAGCTCGCGCGGAATCCCAATCGCAGCGGGGCTCCAGATCCAGCGCACGTTCGTTGCGTGCGCGGCGGTGAAGACGTCATGCACGTGCCGCCATGCTCGGACGAACTCTCCTGGACGGTTTCCGTTCGCCACCTCGGACCACGGATACCAACCGCCGTTCATCTCCTGAGCGAGTCGCAGCCGCACAGGTTTGCCGTAAGCGGCAAGCGACTTGGCCCACACGCGGATCATCGGATCGAATCGACCCGAGACGATCCTGCGAAGCCTGAAGCGCGGCTGATGCCCAACGGCATGCAGCGCATCCCACGGCTCCCACGTGATCTCGGGGATACTGCCGCGACGAGAGACAGCTTCGAGTTGCCGGAGCACCGGCTCCGGGTGCGACCAATCCGCATACCACATAACGACGTTCACGTGCTTGTGGATCGCGTGCTCGAATTCGTTGACGCTCGCGAGGTCAGCTCGACGCCAGGCCCGCCACGAGTTACGCGCCAGCGGAAGGGTCGTGACCCCGAGGTCGACTTTCGTGTTCGCTGGCGCTCGTTGCGGCCATGGTTGGTAGCTCGGCGATCGTGCGCGCTGCAAACCGCCGGCCCCCCTCCCGGGCAGTCCAATGATTCCTGCTTGAGCTGCGCCGAGGAAGACAACCGCCCCCACAAGCGCAACCGACGTGACTGCGGTTCGGCCTGCGGTCACCGGAGGGCGTGCAGCGTGGGCTGCCAGGAGACGCCGGCGCTCAGAACAACGGCGAGAACGATCAACGAGACGGCGCCGAGAATGACCGCACTCGATCGCACGAGGACGCCCTTGCTGGTAGCGAGAGCGTTGAGTCCGCGGAGCTCGATCAGCAGCGTCACGACGAGCAGGACGGCGCCGAATACGCCGTTCAGGAACGCCAAGCCGTAGTAGCCGCGGATGGGTGTCCCGCTGTTTTTCAGCACGTGCGCCCAGAGAGCTGCGAGCGGCGCGAGCGTCAGCACGAGATAGGGGCCGTAGAGACGGAGGAGCTTCGGCCTCCCGGTGGGCGAAACGCCTTTCGGCGTGATCATGTACGGCCGTCGAATTCCGAGGATGACGTTCACGAGCGCCCAGACGACCACGGGCCAGCGCGCGATCTCGAGCACGATTCCGCGCCACGAGAGCCGCAATCCAGCCGGCTGAAACCAACGCCGAGCCCAGCACCACATGAGCGTCGACGTGAGCGGCACCGGCAGGAAATACACGAGGAACTTCCCGATCGACACCGCCGCGATCGGTTTGCTCGCAAGGAGCGCGACCGTCGGCGCAGCCCAGAGGACGAGAAGCGAAAGCGACCACAGCGTGTACCAGCTCTGACATGCGAGGAACTGCAGCGCTCGGCTGGGGCCGTAGTGACGGACCAGGCGGGGAGTGTGACGCAAGAAGATCTGGATCATCGAGTGCGCCCAGGCGAATTGCTGCCTGATGTAGGTCCTGAAGTCGTGAGGGCCGTCTCCGACCGCAATGGGCTCCGGTACGAAGACGCCGTCGTACCCGCGAGCTGCGAGGACGACCGTGTCGAGATGGTCTTCGGCGCGCGTCGGCTGAAAGCCTCCGATCTCGCGGACGGCGGCGGTGCGGTACGCCGTGTGTGAGCCGATGATGAACGGCGTTCGCGATGCACCGTAGAAGCCCATCTGCAGCGGCCCCTGGAAGATCATGTCCTGCTCGGCGAGGCCTCGGGCAGCCCAATTGTCCAGATTGCCGCAGACGCTCGGCGCTTGTACCCACGCGACTTCCGGCTTGCTGAAGTAGCCGAGGACGCGGTCGAGGTAGTCGGAGCGCGGCCGGTGATCGATATCGAGCTGGACGAACACGTCGTACTCGAGCCCCAGCCCGGCGATGTGGTCGAGCCAGGCGTTGACGTTGCCCGCCTTGGTCGCCTTCTGGAAAGGCGGGCGCGGTTCGTTCCAGCGTTCGACTCCGCGGCGCGTGAAGTAGCGGACGCCGAGCTCCTCGGCGAGCGCCTTGACCTCGGCCGAAGCTCCTTCGTCGAGGACCCAACTGTCGTGTTCATACGAGACGCGCTGAAGTGCCTCCAGTTGACCGCGGATGACCTCGACCGATTCGTGCCCCGGAACGCAGAGCGTGATCAGAGCCACGCGCATTCCTGGCTTGGGTGTGACCTCGACCGGGCGCCGCATTCGGTAGACGAAGTAAAAAAAGAAGGACGGCAAGGCAGTCGTCTGGTACAACAGCGCGATCGTCTGCGGCCAAAAGAGCCAGGGCGTTCCGCTCGAAGCCTGTCGCAGCCACCAGAGCCAGAAGCTCGCCGTGACGGCACCCCAAAGGAGCGCGATCACCCACCAGGTGGCGCGTGTCCATCCGACGACGACGCGGTTCGAGTCACCTCTAGCCATTTGCGTTTACGGTGCCGGGCCGCGAAGGCGGTCGATTGACGCAGATGCGTCATCTGCCGAGCGCGCCCGCTCGGAACCGCTCGCGTCTACACTGGAGCGTCGTCGGGCCGGTAGCTCAGTTGGTAGAGCAGGGGACTTTTAATCCCAAGGTCGCAGGTTCGATTCCTGCCCGGCCCATCCGAGGAATATCTGCAAAAGGCGTGACTGCGCTCACTGGTCTGCTTCCTCAGCGCGTGCGCGAGTAAGCCGACATCGCGGGATAGAGGTGTCGGCGCAGCACGACCACCGTCGGCGAACGGAACCGAGAACCCGTCGCCTGCGTGAAGAGTGGCCCTTGTCAGGCTGGCCCTACAGAGTGGTGCCGCGCTGCCTCTCGTACACCTCGGTGAGTTTCCGAGCGAGGTTTCCCATCACGTCGAGGGGTACAGCGAAAACGTACTCAGTTGTGGCGACATGGTCGGGGTCGGTTGTGAGGACCTCTCGGACAGGGCCGCCGGAAAGCCGCAGCGCCCACACCTCCAGCGTCTCGGCCCCGAGCACTTCCGCGGCGACGGGCTCCGGGACGAGCTCGAAGTGTTGCAGCGCAACCGGGTCGGAGTCCGTCGCAGCCACCGTCTAGGAGTTTCGCACAGTTCGATCTGCTGGGCGCGCGCGAGGAACATTCGATTCGGGCCCGAGCGCAGCGTGTTTATGGTCGATGCCACGTCGCTCCTTTCCGTTTGTGATGTGCCGCTAGTCGTCGTACGGATCGTTGGCGAACGGGTCATCGGGTCCGCCGGGCCCTAGAAACCCGCGGTGCCTCGCGTGGAGGATTTCTTCGCCTGGGTCGTTGGTCACGAAGAAGACCATCCAGACCAACCAGGCCAGCGCGAACGGGAACAACACGATGAAGAGAGCTGCAATCAATTTTCAGATTCCTTTCACGCTCATCGGGGTAGGTCGCGATGAGTATCGGGTGGATGGGTGGGCCTCGAATCCGCCGACACGCTAGTTCGGGCGACCGGTCATTTGGCTTGCCGCCTCACTCGGACGGGCATGACTTGCCCGCCGTAGCGTCGGAGCCGATCTCGCGTGAGGCGGGCCGAGGTACGGAAAGTCGGTGAGCAAGTCAGTATGCGGACCGATTCCGTCATCCGAAGCTCTCCCCTTTGTCACGATCGCCCACATCCAGCCTGAAACGTCGTCTTTCAGCGTGCGCCCGTTCGGAAAGTGAGAGCCGAGCTTCGGCTTCGCGATCGTTCTTACATGCGCCATGTTTGAACGTGCCTTTCGAGCGTGGCCTAGCCGGCGGCATTCGTTCGCTTCGGCAGAGCCACCCAGTCGGCCCGCACGAAGTGACACGCGATGTGCATGCGTCGGTAGACCAGGTGTATCAGCGGCATAGGGTTGGCCATCCTCGCACGCACCTGGCACCCGAAATCACGGCTCTAAGCAATCATAGATGCGGCCAACCGAGACGGAACGAGGGTGCCGCTCTCGCGTCTGCCGGTTGAAGAAGCGACTTAACGTTGGATGGCTCCCGCCGAGTCCGGCTAGCTTTCGCGGGCCATGACGACTTCGAGCGGACTGATCAGTCTCCGCCGGCGGAGTTGGCGCCCTGCTCTCGCAGCCAACCGGCGAGCAACTCGCGACGGGTGTCGGGACTAGCAGCCTGGTCGAGCGCCGTCAGGTTGTTTGCGTAGTCGGGAGAAGCGTTGATGTCCGCGCCGGCAGCGAGAAGCCGTTCGGCTGCTCGTCGCTGGCCGCCGTGGCAGGCCTGCCAAAACGCGTTGTTCACATCTTCCTCGGTGGGCGACGGGGTCGCGGCGAGCAGCTCCTCGAGCCGGAAGAGCATTCCGAGGGCTGCGGCGTGCCAGAGCGCGTCGACCTGCGCGCCGCGGTCGACGAGGAGCCGGGCAACATGCCAGCAGCCATAGCCGATGGCGTTGTCGAGTGGAGTGCCGATCGACCCGCCCGGGGTCTCCAGGTCGGCGCCCCCGTCGATCAGCACTACGGCGACGTCCACGTCGTCGCTGCTCGCCGCCCAGTGCAGCGGGGTCTCGGGGCAGTCACCGCCGGTGTCGTCGTTGGGATCGGCCCCATGCTCGAGGAGCAGCGCGACCGCGGCCGGAGCGGCGGGGAAGTAACCGGGCCAATCGGCGGCGGCGTGCAGCGGAGTCCTCCAGCCGCCCTCCAAGCCTTTGCGGCCGATCATGTGAACCGTCGCCAACTCCGGTCGCTCGACCAGCAGGAGCCGGAGGGCGTCCAGATCACCGCTGTGGATCGCCCGAGTCAAGTCGACGGCGACGGGATCGCCGTGCTGCAGAGTCAGCCTCTCAAAAGTCACCGGCCGACCAGGTGCGCAGGTTGAACGAGCGTGCGAGCGGATCGAATGAGTCGACGAAACGCTGCTTTGCAGCGGTCGCCTGAACGCTTGTTCTCTCGGCGAGTGTGAAGTCCGCGTTCGGCGGCAGCGGGCAGGAAGTGCCGGGCGCGAGCGTCGCGAAGCCGTCCCGGTAGTGACGATCGGCCTCGATGGATTGCTGCAACGCACGCTGCAGCAGTGTCACGACGTTGTCGGCCTGCTGTGTCGGCGTTGCGAGGCTCCCGAGTTGGACGAGGATGCTCTCGCGATTGTCGGCTGCGCTTGCGATTCGTTGTGCGGCGTCCGCGGGAGAGATCTTGCAGTTGAGCCCAGCGGTGAGCGCGGCATTGAGATCCCCGCGTCCGCTCGCCGACTGCTCGAGCACGTTCTCGATCCGCTCGGCAAAGGTCCGGAGTTTTGGATTTGCCGCCGAATGATGTGAGCCCCGCGTCGCGAGCGCGGCGGCGACGACACCCGCGATCACCAAGACGAGAAGCGCTGCCGCGATCAGCCAGCGACGGCTGCGCGGACGCCGGATGCGCACCGTCGCCGGGGCCGCACGTGTCGGCGGAGCCTCGCCTGCAATCGCTCGTCCGAACGCATCTGCAAGCTCGACGCCGTTCGGATACCGATCGCGAGGATCTTTCGCCATCGCCGTCGCGAGCACGTCGTCCAGTGCGCGCGGGAGATCCGATCTCACGCTCGACAAGGTCGGCGACGGATCATGCAGATGCGCATTCAGCACCGCGATTTCCGTGTCGCGCACGAACGGCGGACGGCCGGCGAGGCAGTGAAACAGGACACACCCGAGCGAATAGAGATCCGCACGTCCGTCGAGCGGCCGCCCTTCGATCTGCTCCGGAGGCGAGTAGTCGACCGTCCCGAGGAAGAAGCCTGTTCGCGTCAGCTCACGCGAGCTCGTCCGCTTGGCCAGGCCGAAATCGCAGAGGTACGCGTGGTCTCCAGGCCCGGCGAGGAGGATGTTCGCCGGCTTGACATCGCGGTGTACGAGGCCGGCCTCGTGCGCGGCGTCGAGGGCGCCGCCGATCTGCTCGGCCAACCGCAACGCCTCCGCAGGCGGCAGAGTTCCCTGCTCCCTGATGAGGTTCTGCAGGCTCGGCCCGCCGACGTAGCGCATCGCGAGGTACAGGGCGCCGTCGACTGCGTCCGCGTCGTATATCGGGATGACATTCGGATGGTCGAGCGACGCGGCGAGCTGGGACTCGCGGAGGAAGCGCGCGCGGAACTCCTCGTCTTCCGCAAGCTCGGGCGCGATCACCTTCAGCGCGACTCGCCGCCCGAGCCGCACGTGCGTCGCGAGGAAGACGGTTCCCATTCCGCCGCGGCCGAGCACGGACTCGATCGTGTAGCCGCCGAACGTCTGGCCGACGCCCGGAGTTATCGGCCGGGACACGTCCGCATTCGATACCCGAGTCGGCGCACGTTCTCGATCAGGTGCTCGGCTCCGTACGGCTCGAGCTTCTTGCGCAGCTCCCAGACGAGCTTTGCAAGCTCCTCCCGGGAGTGCATCGGCTCGTCTCCCCACACTGCGTGCATGAGCTCGTCATGTGTGCAAAGCGCAAGTGCGCCTCCGCCGGCGGCGTTCCGCTCCGCCATGTAACGGACGAGCTTGTGCGCCTGAGCACGGATCTCCAGCTCATGCCGCTCGCCGCCGCGAACGAGGACGAGTCGTGCCTCGTCCGTGTCGTAGCTGAGACAGTCCTCGGACTGCAGCACGAGCGGGACGGCGCGCGTCGCCTGCGAGTCCGCGCTCGTGTGAAACGCGAGCTCGAAGTAGCGCCGCTGTCCGCTCTGGCCGGCCGACGCCAGGACGCAGACGACGTCGCCGTCGTGCAAAGCGGCTCGGTCTTGAATGCGCTGCAGCTCGCCGCCGCGCTTCAGGAAGGTGCCGTTGACGCTGCCGCCGTCCACCACGACCCAGCGCGAGCCCTCGCGCTCGAAGGTGCAGTGTGCAGCGCGCGTGACGAGCTGCTGCGGATCCGGCTGCAGCGCGACGTCGTTCGCCTCGGGAAGGCGACCAACCGTTATCCGCGGTCCGGTCAGCGGAACGTCTGCAATCGTCGAGCCGTCGGGCCCACGAACGACAAGAGCAGCCGCCTGCTCGCGCACTTCCATCGATCGTCTATCTCTCGTCCATGGTTCTGCGACGCCCTCACCTCGACACTGTGGAGGGCAAGGCTACATTCCGAAACGGAGGAACCCATGTCCAGAATCGGCAAGCTCGTAGGCCTCGCGCCCGTCATCGCGGCCGCCCCCGCTCTCGCTGCTGCGAGCCTGCTCGCGGGCAGCTGGCAGAAGGTTCCTCCCGCTCCGACCGCCGTCTTCGGATCAGGCGCGTGGACCGGCAAGCAGCTGCTCGTCGTCGGACGGAAGCCGTTCAAGTCGATTGCCGTGGCCGAGTCTTACGACCTGGTCACGAAGTCGTGGCGGCAGCTCGCCTCACCGCCGAAGCTCGGGGAGGACTTCATGTGCTGCAAGGTCCTCTGGACGGGTAAGCGGCTCTTGGCGTGGGGAGCGTTCTCGGGCGCCGCGTTCGATCCCGCGACCAACTCGTGGCAGACGCTGCGCCACACGCTTCCCGGCGGGATCATCGTGTGGACGGGAGGCGACGCGATCGGTTGGGGCGGCGGCTGCTGCGGCGACGCGCGCTCGAACGGGGTCGCGTACAACCCGGCAACGAACGCCTTTCGTCCGCTCCCGCGCTCGCCGCTCGCAGCCGATCAGCACCCGCTGGGGGCTTGGACCGGACGCGAACTGCTCCTGTTCGTGAGCGGCATCAATCCCGGCGCGCGCGCCGCCGCTTACAACCCGGCAACGAAACGGTGGCGAAGGATCGCTCCATTGCCCGCGCGCGGCGGCTCGGCTGTTTGGGACGGTCACGAGCTCCTCGTGGTTGCGGCGGGTTCGAACGCGAGGTCCGCCTACGCCTACTCGCCGACGACGAATCGCTGGCGGCGACTGGCGCCGCTCCCGTCCGGCTCTCTCGGCGCCACCGCCGTATGGACGGGACAGCGGCTGTTGCTCTGGAGCGGGCAGACCACACGCGCCGGTCTCGCGTACGACCCGCGTTCCAACGCCTGGTCGACGCTCCCGTCGGCGCCGTTCAAGGCCCGCGGCGGCTCGGTGGTCGCCTGGACGGGGAGTGCGCTGATCGTCTGGGGCGGCGAGATCGGCACGCCCGTGGGAACGAGCATTCCGCCGAAGTTCCCGCTCGACGGCGCGGCATTCACTCCGGCGACGCGCTAACCGTTACTGCGGCGGCGACTGGTAGTTCTTCGCCATCGCCTGGAGCAATTTCCAGGCAATGCTGCTGTGGCTCTCCACGAGCGGCCGGAAGTCCCAGGACGTCATGCCGTAGCAGCGCAAGTCCGTGTCCGCCACGATCGTCGCCGTGCGCGGGCTGTCGGTCAGGAGGGCAACCTCGCCGAAGTAGTCCCCAGGACCGAGCCGCCGACGGTCCTGGCCGCCGACCGACACCTTGGCCTCCCCCTCCTCGATCACGAAGAAGCCGATCCCGCCCGCTCCCTCGCTCGTCACGGTGTCGCCCGCGTGGAAGATGCGCTCCTTCATGGAGCCCGCGATCCGCTCCAGCTCACGATGATCGAGATCCTGGAAGATCGGGACGCGCTCCAAAAGGGTTACCGCCTGCTGCGCCACGGGCCGATTCTATGCTGTGATGCTGAGGCAGATGAAGGTATTCGTCGTCGGTTGCTCGCCGGCCTGGCCGAATCCCGGCGGCGCCCAGTCGGGCTATCTGGTCGAGGGGTCGGGTCGCCTGCTGCTCGACTGCGGGCCCGGGGTGCTGCCGCGGTTGCGCGAGCAGGAGGGCTGGCCACACGTCGACGCGATCGTGATCACGCACTTCCACCTCGACCACTGGGGCGACCTCGTGCCTTGGGCGTTCGGGGCGATGTACGGCCCGGGGAGTCGGGTGCCCAAGCCCGTGCTCTTCGTTCCGCCGCACGGTCAAGACGAGCTCGCGAACTTCGCGGACAAGCTCGGGGTCGAGGGGATGTTCTCGGCGGCATTCGAGGTGCGCGAGTACAGGGAGGACGAGCCGTTCGAGGCCGCAGGTCTGGAGGTCACCGCAACGCGCGTTCCGCATTACCAGCTGAGCACGCACGCGCTGCGCGTGACAGACGGCGAGCGTACGCTCGCCTACTCGGGCGACTCCGCCCCGAGCCCGAAGCTGGCGGAGGTCGCGCGGGATGCGGATCTCTTCCTCTGCGAGGCGACCCTGCGCGAGTCATGGGAAGGAAGTCCCGACGGCCTGCGCGGACATCTTTCCGCCGAGGAGGCGATCGACACGTTTCGGGAGTCGGGCGCGCGGCGGCTCGTGATCATTCATCGGCCGGATGAGCTGCCGCTCGAGAACGGGATCGAGCGCGCCGCCGACGGCGACGTGTACGACGTCTAGTCCGGAAAGGTAAAGGCGAGCTCGCCGAGGCGGCGATAGCCCGCGACGGAGGGATGGTCGCCATCCGCGTGCGTCCACTCGTCTTTCATCCGCCCGGGACGCTCCGGATCTTCGAGCGTGTCGTGGAACGGCAAGAGCGGGACTTCCTCGTCGCGCGCGATCTCGCGGACGAGCGCGTTGAGCTCTCGGATCTCCGGCTCGGCGTCAGGCCAGCCGTTGTTCCACGGCAGCACGTCCGCGAGCACGACGCGCAGACGGAGCTCCTTGACGCGCTGCACCATCGCCCGCAGATCGCCGGCAGCCGCGTCGATCGCTCGTCCCTGCACAACGTCGTTGATCCCGCCTTGCGCGACGAGCACGTCTGCCCCGCGCACGCATTCGTCGAGCCGCGCGCGGATCTCGTCCGTTCGCTCGCCGTAGACGCCGCAGTTTCGGAAAACGAGGCGCGGATCCGCGCGCGCCGCCCAGTACTCCCACTGCGATTCCTCGTCACCGCCGCCGAGAGGGTCGTATTCCGGGGAGCCTGCCGTGATCGAGTCGCCCACGGCGACGACGAGCGTCCGTTCAGCTGCGTGAATCGCTCGCCTTGGCGAGCGCTGCCGCTTCGCCTTCGCACTTACGGACGATGTCGTAGCCCTCGCGCCGCGCGACGATCTCTTCGATATCGCCGTACTCGTGTCCTGGTGAGACGGCGAACTGCTGCGAATCCGTTCGCAGGTCCTCGTACTCGGCGTGCGTCATCGAGATCCGCTCCGTGCAGTTCCCATCGCCGCACTCGCAGATGAGATCGAGCTTCTGACCGCGAACATCGAAGCGCTCGGAGAGATCTTCGATTCGTTCGTTGATCTGGCGGAAAACCGCCTCGTTGAGACCGATGCGTTCCTCTCGACTGCTCATCGCCGCTCGCGTTCAATTGTACGAGCGCTCAAGCCCTAAACGTCACTCCGGACTCAGCTTCGCGGCCGAAGCTCGACCGAGAGGTCGCAGTCGAGCGCGTCGGCGATCCGGAGCAGCGTGTCGATCCTAGGCGGTCGCCCGCCGCGCTCGAGCCTCGCAATCGCGGACTGCGTCGTGCCGACGAGCTCCGCCAGCTCGCGCTGGGACAGGCCGAGCTCTTGCCGGCGATCGGCGACGTCCTGCGCGATCGCCGCGAAGAACCAGCCGCGATCGGCGGTGCGGATCCGCTCCTGCAGCCGCTCCAGGGCGCTCTTTCCGCCGGCCCGGGGCGGCATCAGGCGAGCAGCTCTCTGTTCTGACGCAACGCTTCGAGCACGGCGTCGACGTCCTCGATCGTGTTGTACGCGTGCGCGGAGATCCGCAGGTTGGAGTCGCGCTCGGACGTGACGATCCCGTCTCGGTCGAGCGCCGCGACGAGTTCTGGCGCGTCGGTCGACTTGACGCAGACGAGCGCGCCGCGGTGCTCCGGGGCCCGCGGGGTCACGACCGTTGCGCTCAGCTCGTCGAGACCGCCTACGAGGTGTTCGTTGAGCCCGTTCACGTGCGCGCGCGTCTCCGCGATGCCGATCTCCTTCATCAGCTCCATCCCCGCAATGCCTGCATAGATCGAGGGCACGGGCGGCGTTCCCGACTGGAAGCGCGCCGCCGTTCGGGCCGGTGAGTAGTCGGTGTGATCCATTGCGAAGATGTCCTCGTCGGCAAACCAGCCCGTCGCGGTCGGCCGGATCTTGTCCACGAGCTCGCGACGGCAGTAGAAGAAGCCGAGCCCGGCCGAGCCGAGCAGGTACTTGAGCACGCCCGCACCGAGGAAGTCGACGCCGAGCTCCTTGACGTCGACCGGCAGCGAGCCGACGGTCTGGAACGCATCGAGCAGGACGTATGCGCCGCGCTCGTGGGCGAGCGAGACGACGTCTCGGACGTCCATCATCGCGCCGTGGCGGTAACAGACGTGGGTGATCGAGACGAGCAGCGTGTCGTCGTCGATCGTTGCGGCGAAATGCTCGATCGGGATCCGTCCGTCTTTCGTCTCGTGGACGTGGACGACTCGCGCGCCGCGCGCCTCCTGCGCATGCCAGATCTGACCGATCGTCGGGAACTCCCAGTCGGTGAGCACGACCTTGCTGCGCCGCGCGAACCGCAGGCCGCTCGCGAGCGAGGCGACGCCGGCCGACAGCGACGTCGTGACAGCGATCTCGTCGGGACCAGCGTTGATCAGATCGGCGAAGGAGTTGCGCGCCGCTTCCTGCCGCTCGAGCCAGTAGTCCCAAGGCGCCCCTCGCTCGTCCCAGGCGTGGAGGTACTGGCCGTACGCGGCGCGGACAGAATCAGAGAGCGCGCCCTGCGAACAGGAGTTGATGTACACGCGCTCCTTGAAGATCGGGAAGCGGTGACGACAGCGCTCCGCAACCGACGCGGTCTCGACGGCCATCACTCGTTGCGCGCGGCCGGGCTTCCCGCGGGGAAGAAGACGCCGAGGATCCGCATCGGGGTGTTACCCGTGTTCTCGATCGTGTGCTCCTGACCCGGGAAGAGGTGGAAGCAAGAACCCGCCCGCAAAGGACTCTGCTCGCCGTCGACGTGAGCGATCCCCTCTCCGTCGACGATGTAGCCGACCTCGTCGTAGGGATGACTGTGGAACGACGCTTTGCTCGGCTGCACGAGGCCGAGGAACTGGGTCACGTCGGTGCAGCCGGCGTCCTCGTCGATCAAGTAGCGGAACGTCCGCTCCGGCGAGGCCTCAAACTCGGGTTGGTCGGCGAAACGGACGGTGACTTTGCGCGTCGGTGGCGGAGCATGACGCGCGGGTGTGACGACAGAGACGACCTCGAGCTCGTCAGCCTCGACCGCGTACTGCTCGCCGGCCGCAATGAAGACGCCCATGTCCGGCTCGAGCTCGTACCGCTTACCCTCGAGCTCGAGCGTCCCGTGCCCGGAAACGACGTACAGGAGTTCTTGTTTGTCCGCAAGCGCACGTGGCTCGAAGCGGCCGCCCGAAATACGAACGACGTGCTGCTCGAGGAGCTCACACCCGCTGCGGGCGTCGAACGTGCCGCGGAGCTCTGCGCTACCCGCGCGGTGAGGGTCGACCTCGTCCGGATGCACGACAGTCCGCATCGCGGCGATTCTAGACCGGCGTCTCGACCTCCACTTCGTGCGGGCCGAGCTCGAAGACGTAGAAGTCACGCCCGGTTACGTGCACCGCGACGTTGTAGACGGGGACGGGCCCAATCGCCCCCTCGAAGCTGCCGGCGTGAGCGTGGCCGTGCAGAACGACGTCCGGACGGTGCTCCGCGATCGGCGCGGCGAGGCGGTCGCAGCCGAGGTACGTCCAGATGCCCTCGGGCTCGCCGTGCAGCGTGTCCGAGGTCGGCGAGTAGTGCAGGAGGACGATCCGCAGCTCGCAGAAGCTGATCTCCTGGAGACCGCGCGCAAGTGCGTCGACCTCGTCGCTCGTCTCCGCGTAGAGCCGCCGCAGGGCAGGCTCGCCGAAGTCCGGCAGCGCCGAGCCCGGGAAGCCGCCGACGAACCCTTTCGTTCCGACGACCCCGATCGTCGTGTCGTTGAGCTCGCAGACGATCGTCTCGCCTTCGAGGACGTTCACGTCGCCGTCACGCAGGATCTCCGCAACCGCGTCGCCCTTGCCCGCGTGCAGGTCGTGGTTGCCGAGGACCGCGCACACCGGGATCGACAGGTCGCGACATGCGTCCGCGAGCACGCTCGCCTCCTCCGGCTCACCGAAGGTCGTCTGATCCCCTGCGAGCAGGATGATGTCCGCCTCGTCCCCGACGCGTGCGAACGCTTCGAGGATTCGCTCGCGCGCAGGCTCCGAGGCGTGAACGTCGCCGGCGGCAGCGATGCGGATCATGCTTGCATGTTGCACGTCGCCAGCCGACGGGAAACGAGGCGTCGATGAGTGGTCAGTTGGACGATCAGTTCGTAACGCTGCTCGAAGCCATGAAGAAGACAGGCGGCGTGCTCAACGAGGCCGGCATTCCCTGGGTGCTCGGCGGCGGGCTCGCCTGCTGGGCGCGAGGCGGACCGACGACCGAGCACGACATCGACATCCTCGTGACGCCAGAGGATGCGCCCCGCGCTCAAGAAGCGCTCGCCGGGGCGGGGATGCGCGCCGAGACGCCGCCGGAAGGGTGGCTCCTGAAGGCGTACAAGGGCGACATCCTGATCGACCTGATCTTCGACCCCCAGGGCGGTCCGGTCGGGGACGCGATCTTCGATCGCGCCGAGGAGATGGAGGTCTATGCGATGCGGATGAAGGTCGCGCCGCTGGAGGACGTGATTACCGAGAAGCTGCTTGCACTCAGCGAGCAGAACATGGATTTCGCAAGCGTGCTCGAGTTGGCGCGCTCACTGCGCGAGCAGATCGACTGGGACGAAGTGCGCGGGCGAACCGCGCATTCGCCGTTCGGGAAGGCGTTCTTCACCTTGATCGACGAGCTGGAGATCGTTCCGAGCTAGAAGAAGAACTGCGACCACGCGGACCACCAATCGTCCGCTTTCGAGACCAGAGTGAGATTGTCGACCTGCTCGACGCCGCGGCGGTTGCGGTACTCCACGAGCCGATCGACGGTCGTGAACTCGATCCGGATCTCGCACGGACGCCCGGGGTCGTAGGGCTTCACCGCGCTTAGCTCCTTCAGCGCGCGCTTCGCACCGTCCTCGATCAGCTCGCACGCGCGCAGCGGCGTTACATTGCGTGCGCTGAAGCGGCCGAGGCCCTTCTTCACGGCGACCGTCGTGAGGCCGTCTCCTAGCAGCTGTTCCGCTTCCCGGCAGACGGCCTCATCGCCTGTCACCAGCAGCACGGGACAGTTCCATGTTCCGCAAAGCGCGGCGTTGATCCCGGTCTCACCGACCGAGCGGCCATTGAACCGCAGGTCCTTCCACGCTTGGCCGGACACGGTGTGCGACATGACCCCGTCCTGTGTGCCGGCTTTCGCATGCATGGCGACGAAGAGCGCAGCGTCGCAGCCCTGCTCGAGGAACTCGGTGTACTCCGTCCACTTTGTCTGTACGACGAACTCGCAGTCCTTGTCGAGATCCTCGGCGACGAGCGAGTTGAACGACCAGTGCTTGCCTGCGCCGTGGCAATCCATGACCACGATCTCGTCCGCGCCTGCCGCCTTCGCGCCGCGCACGGCGGCGTTGATCTCCTGCGTGTAGAGACGCCTCCCCTCGTGGTACGCGGTGTCGGCGTCGGAGCCATCGACCTGCGCCCAGTTCACGATCCCGGCGACGCCTTCCATGTCGCTGATGATCAGGACGCGCATCCCGCATAGCCTTTCACGGATGCAGACAGGACTTGCGGACAAAGGCGTGCTCGTGACCGGCGCCTCCGGCGGGATCGGCGCTGCGTGCGTGCGTGCGTTCGCGGCCGAGGGTGCGCGCGTGGCGGTCCATTACCACCGCGGCCGCGAGCGCGCTGAGGCCGTCGCAGACGACCTCGCCGGGGCTCCGGTGCTCGGCGCCGACCTGACGAATGAGCAAGAGGTGGAGCGGTTGTTCGCCGAGGCGCGGGAGGCGCTCGGACGCATCGACGTCTGCGCAGCCGTCGCTGGCGCGTGGCCTCGCGAGGAGCAGCCGGTGTGGCAGCTCCCGCTCGACCGTTGGCACGCGACCCTCGACGCGAATCTCACCTCGTCCTTTCTGACGGCGCGTGCGTTCCTGCGCGAGGTCGAGCGCAACGGGAGCGGTTCGCTCGTGCTCGTCGGCTCGACCGCTGGGATCTTCGGCGAGGCGGGACATGCCGACTACGCGGCGGCGAAGTCGGCGATCCTCGTCGGCCTGCTCTCGAGCCTGAAGAACGAGATCGTGCGGATCGCGCCGAACGGACGGGTCAACGCCGTCGCCCCTGGTTGGACCGAGTCGCCGATGACCCGCGGCCTCGTCGACGAGGGGCGGGTGCGCGCCGTCTCTCGGACAATGGCGTTACGCAAGGTGGCGCAGCCCGAAGACGTCGCGCGCCAGGTCGTCGTCCTCGCCTCAGACGAGCTCTCGGGTCACGTCACCGGTCAGGTCGTCGTCGTCGCGGGCGGGATGGAAGGCCGCGTACTCCATGAATAGGGACGAGGCGGCCGTCCTCGGGCCGCCTCGATGCCTCTCAAAGCCGCAGGAATGATTGCCGTCAGTCCCTGGCCTTGGAGTCGGGACTCTCATCGGCATCCGGCCCACAGTCCTTGAACCTCTCCAGATAACGCAAGCGGGGCCGCCGCCTGGCCCCGCCTGGGTCTCCCTGAGGAGAAGGATCCGAGGTTGCCCCCGCCGCATCGGGGCCCACTCGGTATGCACTCCGAGTATCGCCGCGGGGTATCGCTTGATCTATCACCCGAACTCGGTTGACTTGGCCGGTTGACAACCAAAAAAGTCAACGCCGACAGGACCTGACCCTTCGGCTAGATAAGATCAACAGCGGAAGCGGGCACACGTCCCGTTCCGCATCGAGAGAGGCTGAGGGAACCGGCCCTGTGATGCCTCGGCAACCTGCCGGCAAGGCAAGGTGCCAAACCCGGCCGGGCGAGAGAGCCCGGGTGGATGTGTCGAGCGAACCTGAAGGAGACGAAAGTGCCCGCAACGCAAACCCGCAACCGCTTTCTGGAGCGCCTCGAGCACGGCCCCGCGATCATCGCGGACGGCGGAATGGGCGCGCTTCTCTCGGCCGCGGTCCCGCGCCTGCGCTGTCCGGAGGAGGCGAACATCCGCGCGCCGCAGGCCGTCGTCTCGCTCCACGTGAGCTTCATCAACGCGGGCGCCGAGCTGATCGAGACGAACACCTTCGGCGCGAACCGCCGCAAGCTCGCCCATCACTTCCTCGAGGACGATCTCGAGCGCATCAACTCCACCGCGGTCAAGCTCGCGCGCGACGCGCGCGAGGTGACCGCACGTGACGTCTTCATCGCCGGCTCGATTGGGCCCCTAGGCGAGCCGGTCGCTCCCCGCCTCCGCCGCGACGTCTTCGCGGAACAGGCCGGCATCCTCGAAGGTCGAGGCGCGGACCTGTTCATGATCGAGACCTTCTACGACCTCGACGAGGTCGTCGACGCGGTCGAGGCGGTCCGCACCGCCTCGAGCCTGCCGATCGTCGCGCTCATGTCGTTCGACGAGGGAGCGGAGACGATCGCGGGAGTAACAGCGGCCCAAGCCGCGTCGCGGCTCGCGGAGCTCGACGTTGCTGCGATCGGAGCGAACCACGGCGCCGGGCTCCTGAGCGCACTCGCCGCGCTCGACAACATGGGCCGGGACGGCAAGCCGTTGGCCGCGCTGCCGAACGTCGGCCTTGCCTCGATGGCGGGCGGCCGTGTCATCTATCCGCATGCGACTCCGGAGTACTTCGCCGAGTTCGCAGCGCACGCGCGCGACCTCGGCGCACGCGTGATCGGCGGTTGCTGCGGAACGACGCCGACGGAGATCGCGGCCATCCACTCCGCGCTCGAGGAAGAGCGCAAGCCGCGCGCACGGTTGCAATTCGACGAGCGCGAGCTCGTCGTCTCCCTCGGCGAGGAGCAACGGGAGACCGGCCTCGCGCGGGCGTTCCGCGAGCAGGAGTGGGTCGTCTCCGTGCAGTTGGATCCGCCGCTCGGCGGAAACAGCGCCGGCTTGATCGACATCGCGCGGGCGTTGAAGGAATCCGGCTCGGTCGGCTTCGTCGACATCAACGACAACGCAACCGCGCGCGCTGGGATGAACGCGCTGATGGTCTCGGCGCAGATCGAGCGTCACGCGGGAATCGAGACGATCCCGCACCTGACGACGCGCGACTGGTCGGTGATGGGGCTCGAGTCGCTGCTACTAGGCGCACACGCCGAGGGTGTGCGGAACATCCTCGGCATCACCGGCGATCCACCGGAGGTAGGCGATTACCCGGGCGCGCGCGGCGTCTACGAGGTCGACTCGATCGGCTTGACGCAGCTGATGACGAACTTGAACCGCGGCGAGGACTTCAACGGCCGCCCGATCGACGCCCCGACGTCGTTCTTCGCCGGCGTCGCCGTCAATCCGACCGCGGACGATCTCGGGCTGGAGGTCGACCGCTTCCAGCAGAAGGTCGAGGCGGGAGGGAAGTTCGCGATCACGCAGATCGTGTTCGACCTCGAGTACTTCGACCGCTTCGCCGACCGCATCGGCGGCTTTTCGATCCCGGTGCTGATCGAGGTCTTTCCCGCGACGAGCCACCGGCTCGCGTTGCGGCTGCACAACGAGGTGCCGGGAATCGTCGTCCCGGAGCCGATCCAGGACCGATTGCGCGACGCCGGCGCGGACGCTGCCGAGCTCGGTTTCGAGCTCGCACGCGAGCTGATCGCCGGTGCGCGTGACCGCGCCGCGGGCGTCTGTGTCGTCGCCCCGTTCCGCAAGCCGGTGCGCGTGCTCGAACTGCTGGAATAGGCTCCGTGACCCACGCGGCTCCGCGTTACGCCCGTCCGTTCGTCGCCGCGTTCCTGCTAGCGATCGTCGTTGTGCCCTGGCGCCGCTGAATCTGTGGCCGTTTTCGAACGTCAACTGGCCGGTCCTCGATCGGCTTCGTCGCGAGCTCCCGGCACTCCCGACACCGCGGATGGCGGCTCGGTGACCCGCGCAACCATCCTCGTCTACGACGAGGACTGCGCCTTCTGCAAGTGGTCGCTGGACAAGATCCTCGCGTGGGACTGCGCCCGACGCCTGCGGCCAGTCCCGATCCAAAGCGATGAGGGGGAGCGTTTGCTTGCGCGCGTCGATCCTGCGTCACGGCTTGCGTCCTGGCACCTCGTCACGAGTGAGGGGACGTTGTACTCCGCGGGCGCCGCGGCCGCGCCGTTGGCTCGGATCCTTCCGGGTGGACGTCCGCTCGCTGCGCTGTTCGATGCGTTTCCGCGTGCAACGGAGCG
>JBKPJA010000143.1:0-8731 GCA_046730515.1 Actinomycetota bacterium
CGGCGTCGGCCTAAGGGGCATCCGCGTCCAGCCGAGTGGGAGCGGCTGACCGGTGCGAGTCGATCCACTCCGCAATCCCGAGCCACTGATCCCGCGCGTCTACGCCTACGTGGCTTACCGCATCGGCGACGGTGCGGACGCCGAGGACGTGACGAGCAACACCTTCGAGCGCGCGCTGCGCTACCGCAAGTCCTTCGACCCATCGCGAGGAGAGCCCATCTCCTGGCTACTCGGGATCGCGCGCCGCTGCGTCGACGACTTCTTCACTCACCGTCCCCAGTTCGCCGATGATCCGCCGGAACCCGTGGCGCCGGGCAATCTCGAAGAGGACACCGCGCGCCGTTTGCGCCTTGCCGGCGCAATGCGCGTCCTCGGCGATCGTGAGCGCGAGTTGGTCGCGCTTCGCTACGGCGCCGACCTGAGCGCGCCCGAGATCGGGAAGCTGCTCGAGCTGCAGCCTGGCACCGTGCGGGTCGCCCTCCACCGGGCCCTCGGGCAGCTGCGCGAGGCGCTCGACGAGGGCGCCGCCGCGAGCGCCTCCTCCCCGGCGGCAAGGGCGCTGTAACGGTCCCGGTTCTCCCGCCGGTATAGGAGTTGACAGGGTGATCCACGCGACGGGAGGAGTCCGATGAGGCTTTTCAGGCGAGGCGAATATCACGACATCGAGGCGGAGCTGAGGACACTTCGTCCGGAGCCTCGTCCGGCCTTTCTCGCCGCTCTCAGCGACGACCTCCGCAGGCGGACGCACCACGCAAGGACCGTTCGGCGCGCCGCTCTCGCCGGCGCCCTCACCGTCGGGATGCTGACCGCCTTCGGAGCCCTGGGCGGCATCGGCTATGCCTCATCTGCGGCGGACAGCGCCTTCAACGTGTCGAACGTCGAGCGGCTCGTCGGCATCGCGCACCATTCGTCGGCCATTCGGGCCGACGACCACAACCCCGTCTTCGGCGACCAGTACCGGCCTGGGAAGGGTTGCGGCGACAAGAATCACATCCACGCGCGGCACGACGAGTGCAAGAAGACGCACTAATCGCCTCAGAAGTCGTCTAGCACACAGCTCTCCGCATAGACCATGCGGGCCGGCCGGTGCGTCGCCCCCGGACGCCCGTGGTGGCCACTTGCTCGTAGTGGGTGATCAGGATCCGGTAGCCGCCCGGCACGGGGTCGTCGGCGAAGCGAACAGTTCCCGCCCAGAGCACGAGGTCGGGATCCGGCGGCGCCGTGTCGTCGGTGTCGGCGGTCCGCCCGAGCCTGATTCACGGCACACCGGAGTTTTCGGCACCCACACGCAGCCGACGAGGAAGAAATAGCCGATGACCAGGGTGGCGACGCCCCACGTCTCGATCCAGACCTCCGCCCGATGCTCCTCGCTGACGCATAGGGTTCGTAAAAGCGGTCGGCACCGATTTGCAGGCAAATCATGCTTCGCAGGCGAGGACACCGAAGACGCCCCGATGGGGTTCAGCGGGGCATCCGAGGTTTGATGAATTGAACCTGCAACGATGTGACGTGCGAAATCAGAGAACGGAGCGCGCACCCTGGCGCTCCGGAAAGCGGGCGGCAGCTCCCGAGGGGGCGGCGTTCGCCGCAGTCGCCGCTTCCTCGCGCCGCCCGCCACATGTCAAGGCTGCACGCATCGGCGCGAGCCTGGAAGCTAGACCGCAGTGGCATCTTCTCCCCTAACCCCAAGCGGCAGGCACCGATGCGCGCACAACATCCTCCGACGTTTACGGCTCAAGTTCAATGGGCCGAACGGCCCATTTCACCTGCGCGGTACCGTCTGACGCGTGGGGTCCCGAAATCCAGCCGATTTGCAGGAAAGATCGAATAAGTGCATCCCACACGCGGATAAAGCTGAGCTGGATCCTCGCGCCGGCCAGAAATGCGCGCACGCTAGATCTCCAGCACGCGCTCGCCGATCACCTGCACGTAAACCTCCTCAAGGCTCGGCGGCGACGTCTTCACGGACGTCACGGCCGCCGTCGACCAGCCGCCGCAGCACCTCGGCCGTCGCGCCGTCCTCGTTCACCTCGATTCGCGCCGCGCCGTCCTGTTGCGAGCTGACGGCCGCGACACCCGGGAGCCCGCGCAGCTCCGCAAGCAGCCCTAGTGGTGCGCCCTCGACGTCGATCCGCTGGAACCGGGAGAGGAGCGTCCCTCTGAGTCGCGCTCTCGTTGCGCGAGCAAGTCGCGCCGCCGTGAGAGCCGGCGGCGGCACGCTCTCCGCCGTCCAATCCTTCGGTGGCGTAGATGAGTCGCCACCTGGGACATGAGATCAGCGCCTGCCCGATGTAGCTGCGAGAACAACTCCCCGGACTGTTTTGCCGGCCCCGCGGCATTCCTCCGCGAGGTCCTCAAGCACCGCAAACACGGGGTCGAACGACCCAATCGGTGGCTCTCTCCCCGTTACGCGGCGCTACATTTGCAGGACGATGGCCGAGGACGAGATCCGGCACCTGCGTGTCCTGATCGCAAACGAGAAGCGGGAGCGGCTCGAGCTGCTGGCCCAGGTCGTGGCCGGGCTCGGGCACGAGGTGATCGCGCGCGAGATCTATGTCAAGGAGGTCGGGGCGGTGACCGCGAGAGAGCGGCCCGATGTCGCACTGGTCGGGCTCGGGCTGCACTCTGAGCATGCGCTCGATCTGATCACGGAGATCGTTCGCGAGGCGTCCTGCCCGGTAATCGCGCTCCTGTCGGCAAAAGACCCCAGCTACGTCCACGAGGCTGCCAAGCGCGGCGTCTTCGCCTACATCGTCGACGGCAGCCCCGAGGAGCTGCAGAGCGCGATCGACATCACGCTCCAGCGCTTCGCCGAGTATCACAGCCTGCAAGGCGCGTTCGGGCGGCGCGCGACGATCGAGCAGGCGAAGGGGATTCTGATGGCCCGGCACGCGATCGACGCCGACCGCGCGTTCGAAATGCTCCGCGACCACTCGCGGCACAACGGCCACAAACTGGTCGACATCGCCCAAGCGATCGTCGACAGCCACCTGCTGCTGCCGCCGCCCGTTCCCCAGCGCGGAAGCTCTCCCGCCTCAGCGAGCTAGCGCGCAGATCGCGCGCAACACGCACGCGCGCCCTCGAAGCTGTGTGCCGCTGCGAAGAGCGCTAGCCTCACTCGAGCGCGCGCCGCATGGGTGCTCCCCTAACACCAGCGCAATCAGAGCGAAGCTAGCGACTGCCTCTTCGTGCGGATCACACTAGCCGAGCAGGTGCACCGAGGCGAAGAGCCAATTAGATAAAGCAACCGCAAAGAGCGGACGGTGCCCCGAGGGGAGAGACCGGACCATGCGGCCTGGCCCGACATCCGCGAGCATCCGCCCGCTCCGTTCAGCCTACAACCGGCGTCCTCGCGTCACACAGGCGTGCGCAGGTCGCTGCTACGACAAACGCTCTTTGCGAGAACTTCGTCTGCGCGCAAGCAAAGCGTATAGGCAACAGCGCTCCCGGTTGCGCAATTTAACCGGCTAGGCGCTCGGCTGCTACGCTTCGAGGGTTGCGCCTTAACGATCGGCGCTCCGAACTGTCACGCGGCGCGTAGCAAACGGCGCCGCGAAGGGTCCACCCTCAGCAAAGCGGGTTGGAGCAGTAGCTGGCCGACCTCAACGCCCTGGTCGGCGACGACGCTTCGAGCCGGGAGGCCCCTGATGGTGGAGATTCGCGTTGCAGTAACCGACGCTATGGGAGCACACGCGCTGCTGCAGCGTCTCGCAGCGCTCTTTGACCGCTCGTCGGTCTCGTTCGACGGCAGCTGTAGCGAAGTCCGGGTTCGCTCAGAGTGGGAGTCGCGCTCGCTCGTCGCGGTGATCGACGTGGTCCAGTCGTGGTTGGCGGCAGACGGCCTCGATTCGGCCACGCTGTCGGTCGGCGACCGCTCGTACACGATCGTCGGCCCCGCGGGCCTCGCAACCGCAAACGGACGAGCGGCATGACCGCGGTCCTCCCGCAAGAGATCGGGTGACGGCGCCTGGCGGTTCGGTGCTGGTCCTGTCCGAGCTCAGGGCAAGACCACAGGTGGCGCGCACGATGATCGTTGGCGTCCCTGTCTGGGCGCTTTGGGCGATCGTGGCCGCTGCCTTGGCAATCGGCGAGGTGTTCACGCCCGGGCTCTTCTTCGAACGGTCGCGCCGACCATTCCTCGCCGCCGATCTTGCCCCGACCACCGGCGCCGTCGACTTCCTGGAGCACGAGCGCTTTGGACCCGACGAGTGCTGAGCCGCACGGGCACGGCCGCAGATCGAGGGCGCCACCGCGCTCGTCCTACATTGAACAGGAGGGCTCACCAATGATCGCCCTGATCGTCTTGCTCGCCGTCGCCGCGTTCGTGCTGCTTGTGGTCGCGCGCACACAATTCGCATCGTCCCGCAGGCACGTGCCGGCGTGATCGAACGGTTCGGCCGCTACCAGCGCACACTCACGCCCACCCCGTACACGCCGCCACGAACGGGGACCCCTCACTGCAAGCCTGGGAAAACGAAGGAGGACGTTACGCAACGGCCGACCATCCAGACGTCCCGGCCGGACTCGCGTGGCACGCGTTCTCCAACCGCTACTTCCCCGGGCGCCGCCGCCACGACCTCGAAGCAATCAAGGACTACGAGCTCTACCGCGTCCGCCGCCATCGCACCAAGGCCCCGCCGCCAGCGCCGGGTCGCCTCGATAGCAGCCCTAAAGTCGGGTTCGACGGCGAATCGCAGCCATCGGTTTGAGCCCTGTCGTAGACACACACTCAGGGCAAACTCTCGAGCGTGCGCGCTTCGACTCGTCTAATCGTCACCGGCTTACCGTCGGCAAGCGCCCGCGGATCCTAATCCGCGACCTCGACGTCAAACTAACCAACGCCTTCGACGCCTCCCGCGGACTCCTGTACGAATACGAACTCGCCGCCTAGCAACCTCGATCGGTATCAACCGCTCCCGCGATCACGAGTACCGACACGATGACAACGATCGCCCCGCAACGTCTACTGAAGAGTGCCTGACCATTCACCGTGATGCCCGAGCTGCTCGCTAGCAAGAGCGCGAGAAGGCTTTTGATCCGGAACGCAACTCCGGATCCTGCGGACGCGACTCTTACGCCCGAAGATCCCGTGACGTCGTTACCGACTGCCGCCCCAAGGACATCGTATGTATCGACGGCTCGCCGGTCGTAGCCACAGACGCCGGTCGTGAAGTACATGAGAAGGATCTTCCGCACACCGAAGAGACTTGGCCAGGCCCGTCGCTACCGGGACCACACGCCCAACCCGGCGTCAGTGTGTTCGTCGGCGCGCGCGGCGTCCTGAAGGTCGACGCGGCGTCTCGATCGGGGCAATGCTCGTCACCAAGGCTCTCGTCTCCCGCGAAGCCTCCTGATCAGCGTTACGCGCGAGCTGATCTCCGATCCACGCGTCTGCCGTGGATGGGTCGATGCCGCGTGAAGCGCCGACTTCGTCCGCGAGCAGCTTGCGTGCCTTCAGGTAAAGCTGCCGCTCGGTCAGTGACAGCCTGCCCGGCTCTTTCCCTGCGGCCGCACGCTCGTCACGGCGGCTGGCATCGCGAATCACCTCTGCAAGGCCGAGGGCCTCACCGCCCGTCACCTTGCCTCGCGCGGTCTTCAGGCGCCGCTGCCAGTTCTCTTTGCTGACCGTGCCAGCTCCGCCCAGAGTCCGGCCGAGGCTCGCGATTTCAACCTCGGTCGATACTGGCCGCACGCATTCGACGGCCCGCTCGATCGGCAAGGACACCGATAGGCCGCCCTCCGCGAACTCGAGCACGACGGTCTCCGGCTGCCGAATCGCAACACGACCGACGCCATGGCTTGCGTAGACGACGAGATCGTCCACCGCCAGTCTCAGCTCTCCCAGAGTGCCCACCGCCCTCCTTCGACACGACCACAGACCGAGAGAAGAGACCTCACGCACTCCACGCGCGGTGTACCAGAGCACCGCGCATTAGGAAACGTCTCCGGCTGGTTACAGCCTAGCCGCGATCGCTTCAAGGCGATTCATGCGCCGCAGCATCTCACCAGCCCGTCAGCGAGACCGACAACGTGGTCGTCAGACATTTCACAGTCACGAGCTAGTCATTAAGTCAAGCTGGCGCAGCCGCGCGGCGCGGCGCGCTGGCAGTCACTCGAAAAGAGAGACGTCGAAAGCCGCTTGCCCTTCCGCCCCTCGGGCCTTCGACCATCGCAAGGGCCAGACCGTCTAGTGGCGTGCAGTTGCGCTACCGTCGAATGTGTGACTCTGAGTCGCCGGTCCGACGCGCGCCTCGAGGCGCGTCACCCCGTCGATCCGCTGCGCTTTTTCTCGGCCGAGCAGGTTGCGCGCGCCCGCAGGTACCACCGTCCTCTGTACTGGGCAGCGGCCGCTGACCTCGCGCTCGCGACTGCGTTCCTGGCGGCGCTTGCCTGGAGCACGGTCGGCCGAGCGCTTGATCCCGGCTCGCTGCGCTGGTGGGCGCGGACGCTTGCCTACGCATCGATCATCGTCGTGCTCTCCGCAGCGCTGCTATCGCCGCTTGCGTTTTGGCGCGGCTACCTGCGCGAACACCGATTTGGCTTCTCGACGCAAACGTGGCGCGCCTGGTTGATCGACCGACTGAAGGCAGTCGGAATCAATCTCGTTCTTGTGCCGCCGCTTCTGCTTGCGCTAGTCGCGCTCGCGCGAACGCTTCCTGGCTGGTGGGTCGTACCCGCGGCGGCGGGGTTTGCGCTCGTCGTGTTCCTCTTCTCGGTTTTGGCGCCGACGCTGCTTGCATCACTCTTCAACCATTACGCGCGGCTGGAACAAGAGCCACTTCGAAGCGACCTGCACGCGCTCGCCAGCGCAGCCGACGTGCCGGTCGAGGACGTCCTCGTGGAGGACACAAGCCGCCGCACGCGCAAGGCGAATGCCTACGTGACCGGTCTCGGCAAGACGCGACGGCTGGTTGTCTCCGACACGCTGCTCGCCGAAGCCTCCCCGGCGGAAATTCGAACGGTGGTCGCCCATGAGCTCGGCCACCGCCGGATGCGGCACGTTCTGCTCGGAACCGCGCTCTCACTCGTCGGCGTCATAGCCAGCACCGTTGTCGTCTGGGCGCTGTTGGGTACGACAGTCGCCGACTCGCACCGATTGCCGCTTCTCCTGCTGATCGGGCTCGCGCTCACCATCGGCACGGGCCCGCCAGTCAACGCGTTGTCGCGACGCTGGGAGCAAAACGCCGATCGCTTCGCGCTCGAGCTGACGCACGACCAGACCGCCTACGAGCAAGCATTTCGCCGGCTCGCTGCGAGCAACCTCAGCGACCTCGACCCGCCCAAACTGATCTACCTCCTGCTGTTCACGCACCCAACACCGCCGCAAAGGCTGGCAGCGGCCGTGGCCCGATGAACGCACCCGACAGACATTCGCGGCGTGATCCTGACGACTGGTTCGATGCGCCTGAACCGATGCCGCCGCGACTGCCCGGCCGCGCGTCCACACAGGTCGATGCGAATGCAGAGACGCGCGAACAAACCGCTACACCGGTCGACGACTGGCTCGCCCAGCCGGTCAGCCGCAAACGGCGCTCGGCGCAGCCAGTCCGGATCGCCGATAGGCGCATCCTCATCGCACTCGGAATCGCAGTCGCGCTCCTCCTCGTCGGCCTCGCTCTCGCCGGCGTCTTTTCCGGCGGCGAAAACAAGAGAGCAAACACGCCGCTGACCAGACAAACCGCCCCAACGACGATCCAACCATCGACGCCGACCCTCGTCCTTCCGGCAGCGACCCTGAAGCTCGGCGATCACGGCAACGCGGTCAAGGAGCTCCAACGCGCGCTGGGGTCACTCGGCTTCACAGTCGGAACAATCGACGGCGTCTTCGGCGCATCGACCGAGCGCGCAGTGATCGCGTTCCAAACCGCGCACCACCTCAACCCGGACGGCGTCCTCGGCCCAGCCACGCGCGCCGAACTGCTAAACGCGCTACGACCAGGCTGACGCTCACGCGACAGCCTGGCCTGCAGCGTGGCGCCTTTTGAAGAAGCGCACACCGGAGGCATGTGTCGAGCTGCACGCGGTCCACTCGGCGCGAACAAGGAAGACGCTCGGAGGCCGCAATCCGCCCGTCCGCGCTGACCCTGCTTGATTCCAGGTCAGCTTGGCTCAGCTCGGGCAGATCCGATCAGCTCAGGTCAGGTGAGACCGGCTCAGTCGGTCGCAAATCGATGCAAGATTCGCGTCAGTTCCGAGAACGGACCGCTTTGTCAAACCATCGATCTTCGCTCCGATCGAGTTGGGGCCTACACCGGTTCGAGTCGGTGCGACTCAGATGCGCTTCGCATAAATCCGTGTGCGGTGCTTTACGCGGTGGACGGCGCCGCCGCGACCTCGGTTCGCTGACCTGCAATTAGGAGCCAGATCCCTATGACGAGACCCCAGATCAGCAGCAGGATCGAGGGGAAGAAGGCGGGTCCTAGGATCCCGCCGATCCCGCCGATGACGGTGGCAACGCGAAGCCAGCCCGGCAGCGTCCCGCGCGTTCCGGCGGCGAGCGCAAAGAGTGCGAACCCGAAGAGGATTGCGCCGGGACCCCAGATGAGGGCGGAGCCGAGCTCGCTCGCGAGATAGGTGGTTGTTGGCGGAAGCATCTTCGGCGGCTGTTGGTGTATGGGCTTCCACGAAGACAACAGAGGCACGGTTCCGCCCAAGCGCGAGCGCAAGCTGGCGCGCGTGCGTGCCGGCACGGCGCACGCGGCGCTGGTGTTCGATGGCGAGGACTGTCTGG
>JBKPJA010000144.1:0-3528 GCA_046730515.1 Actinomycetota bacterium
CGACGTCAGCAAGAGCTTCGGCGACCTCGTCGTGTTGAAGCACGTCGATCTCGACGTCGGCGAGCACAACGTCGTGTGCCTGATCGGCGCGTCCGGCTCGGGCAAGTCGACCCTGTTGCGCTGCATCAACCTGCTCGAGCCGGTGGACGAAGGAACGATCTCCGTCGACGGCGAGACGATCACGAACGGTGAGGTCGACGTGAACCAGGTGCGGCGGAAGATCGGCATCGTCTTCCAGGCGTTCAACCTCTTCCCGCACATGACGGTGCTCCACAACGTGACTCTCGCGCCGCGCAAGAGCCTTGGCCTGTCGAAAAAGGAGGCGGAGAACCGCGCACGCGAACTCCTGAAACGCATCGGCCTCGAGGAGAAGGCCGACGAGTATCCCGACCGGCTCTCGGGCGGACAGCAGCAGCGCGTCGCGATCGCGCGTGCCCTCGCGATGCAGCCGAGGCTGATGCTGCTGGACGAGATCACGAGCGCGCTCGACCCGCAGCTGATCGCCGAGGTGCTGAACCTCGTGCGCGAGCTCGCTGAATCCGGCATGACGATGATCATCGCCACGCACGAGATGGGTTTCGCGCGCGACGTCGCGGACAAGGTGTGCTTCCTCGACGCGGGCGTGATTCTCGAAGAGGGGCCACCGGACCAGATCTTCAGCGAGCCGCGGGAAGAACGGACGGGCGAGTTCCTCGCACGAATCATCGAAGCGGGCCGGCTGTGAGGTACTTCCGCGGCAGGACTCGCGCGCCGCTCGCGATCGCTGCCTTCCTCGCCGTCCCCCTCTTCTTCACCGCGCTGATGGCGGTCTCGCTCGCGATCGAAAAGCCACACGTCGTCAACGGAAAGGAGTACCCGCCGACGAGCCACACGGAGGTGCGGATCTGGCTGTTGTCGCTGATCGCGCCGGCGATCCTCATTGCCGTCGGAACTCTCGCGGTCGCCGCCGGTCGCCACGGCGTCTACGCGTCCTCGGCGGCCGCGATAGTGCTCGTCCTCCTCCTCACCGCTCGCCTCGACGAATGGACGGCCAGGCACACGCACCGGTTTCCGCTCGGAGTCGACCTCGTCGGTCCAAGCGATCCGTCCGGAGACAAGCTCGATCCCGGCCAGTGGGAGAACTCCGCGCGCGAAACGGCGCTCAGCATCGGCCACTGGACGATCGGACTCGCTGCCGCGGCGGCCGTGATCGCAGGCGTGCTCGAGATCCGTCGCGTTCGCAGGATTGCCGCTGCGCCGGTCCCGCCGCCGCCGGAGGTCGCCGACACGGTCGGAGTCATACCGCCGAGCCTCGAAGAACGCCCCAAGCATTAGAGTTTCGTGCGGGCATGGCCGGAGTCGCCTTCGAGGGGGTAGGCAAGGTCTATCCGGACGGCACTCGTGCCGTCTCTGGCCTCGATCTAACGATCCCCGACGGCGAGTTCATGGTCTTCGTCGGTCCTTCTGGTTGCGGGAAGACAACGGCCCTCCGGATGGTCGCCGGCCTCGAGGAGATCTCGGAAGGCGTGCTGCGCATCGGTGAGCGCGTCATCAACTACGTGCCCTCGCGCGATCGCGACATCGCGATGGTCTTCCAGAGCTACGCGCTGTATCCGCACCTGTCGGTGTACGACAACATGGCGTTCGGGCTTCGGGTGAAGAAGATGCCGAAGAAGGAGATCGACCGTCGCGTTCAGAGGGCGGCCCACACGCTCGGGCTCGAACAGTTCCTGAAGCGCAAGCCTCGCGCGCTCTCCGGTGGACAGCGTCAGCGCGTGGCGATGGGACGGGCGATCGTCCGTGAGCCTCAGGCCTTCCTGATGGACGAGCCGCTCTCGAACCTCGACGCGAAGCTGCGCGTGCAGATGCGGGCGGAGATCAGCGAACTGCAACACAACCTCGGCGTGACGACGATCTACGTCACGCACGACCAGATCGAGGCGATGACCATGGGCGATCGAGTCGCGGTCATGCGAAAAGGCGAGCTGCAGCAGGTGGCCGATCCCCAGACGCTCTACGACCGTCCGGTCAACCTCTTTGTCGGCGGTTTCATCGGCAGCCCTGCGATGAACATGCTCGACGCCAGGCTCGAGGGCTCGGACGGATCACTTGTCGCAGTCGCCGGGGACCAGCGCCTCGTCCTGGACGCGGAGTTGATCCGGAAGAGACCGGCGCTCAAGCAGTACGAGGGACGAGAGGTCATTCTCGGTATCCGCCCCGAGGAGCTCGAAGACGCTGCGCTGGCAAAGGAGATTCCCGCGGACCGTCATCTGCGCGGTGAGGTTCGGCTCCGTGAGGCGCTCGGCTCGGAGATCATGGTGCACTTCACGATCACTGCGCGGGCGGCTGTAACAGAAGACGTCGTCGAGCTAGCAGCGGACGTCGGCGAGGAGGTCACGCAAAGCGCCGAACCGGAGACAACCGTCGTTGCCCGTTTCAATTCCCATTCGCGCGTACAAGAGGGCGAGACCGCCGAGGTCGCCGTCGATACCAGCGCGCTCCACTTCTTCGATCCGGAGACAAGCCTCGGCATCTACGACGAAGCGACAGCGAAAGGAGCTGCTCCATGAAACATCCCCGTTGGTATCTGGTCGCCCTCGTCACACTCGCCCTGCTGGCGCTCGTCGCCGCGGGGTCCGCAGGCGGGGCCCGTCACGCGCATCGAGTGTCGGGAACGATTTCGATCATCGCCAAGTGGACCGGCGACGAGCAGAAGTCGTTCCTCGCGGTCGTCGACGCGTTCAACAAGAAGTATCCCGACGTCAAGGTCAAGTACACGCCCGGCGGTGACAACACGCCGCAGCTCGTGTCGACCGCCGTCGCCGGCGGCAATCCGCCCGACATCGCCGTTCTGCCGCAGCCGGGCTTGATGCGTGACCTCGCGAAGCGGGGTGCCGCCAAGCCGATCACCTTCGCGCGGAGGACGCTGCTGAAGAACGAAGCGCCGGTCTGGATCCAGCTCGGCAGCGTCAACGGCAAGCTCTACGGGCTCTTCTTCAAGGCCGCGAACAAGTCGACCGTCTGGTACAACACCAAGCTCTTCAAGGACGCCGGCGGCAAGCCCGCGACGAGCTTCCCCGCGTTCCTCAAGCTTGCGAAGACCCTGCACGCATCGGGAGCGAAGGCATACGCCATCGCCGGTGCGGACGGCTGGACCCTGACCGACCTGTTCGAGAACATCTACCTCCGTCAGGCCGGGCCGGCGAAGTACGACCTGCTGACGAACCACAAGATCAAGTGGACGAATCCGTCCGTGAAGGCCGCTCTGACCACGATGGCGAAGATCCTCGGCGACACCGACAACATCCCGGGCGGCAAGTCCGGCGCTCTGCAGACGGACTTTCCGACCTCGGTAACGCAGGTCCTCACCGACAAGCCGAAGGCCGCGATGAACATCGAGGGCGACTTCGTCCCGAGCGACATCAAGGCGAACGTGAAGGCGATCACGGACTACAACGTGTTCCCGTTCCCCTCGATCAAGGGTGCGACGCGCTTGTCGGTCATGGGCGGCGGCGACACGGTGATCATGCTGAAAGACAATCCCGCGTC
>JBKPJA010000145.1:0-5966 GCA_046730515.1 Actinomycetota bacterium
GGGATCAACGACGGCGCGGCGGCGGTTGTCGTCGCCAGCGAGGAGAAGGCTCGCGAGCTCGGCGCGCAGCCGCTCGGCGTTTTCGTCGGCAGTGCGGTCGCCGGTGTCGACCCGCGAGTTATGGGCATCGGTCCGATTCCCGCTGTGCGCAAGGTGCTGGAACGTGCGGGGGTCGCAATCGACGAGATCGATCTCGTCGAGCTGAACGAAGCGTTCGCGTCGCAGAGCCTCGTCGTCATCCGTGAGCTGGGGCTGGACGAGGAGAAGGTCAACGTCAACGGCGGCGCGATCGCGCTCGGCCATCCGCTGGGGATGAGCGGCGCGCGCCTCGTCGTCTCGCTGCTGCACGAGCTACGGCGTCGCGACGGCCGGTATGGCTTGGCGACGCTCTGCGTAGGGGTGGGACAGGGTCAAGCGGCGCTTTTCCAACGAGGTGTGTAGGGCGGCCGCGCCGGCGAAGCCGGCACGGCCGTTGAGGCGGCATCGCAAGCGACGCCGCGGCGTCGCGTCGGCCAGGGGCAGGCGGCGCTGTTCGAGCGCGCCTAGCTGAGCGGCGGGCGGATGTAGATCACGCCGTCGTGCTTAATCGGCACGAACGGCGCGCCGAGGCTCATGATCATTCCTTCGACCCGGCTGAGCAGCTCGTCGCACACTTCATCGTGGGCGTCGCCGCACGGGACCTCGATGCAGACCTCCTCGACCGCGCGCGCGTCGAGCCCCGCTTCTCGCAGCTCCTTCAGCAGGCGGTCGCGGTCGGGAATGCGCGCGGCTTCGACCTGAACGGTCTCGCTCATGCGGAACCTCTCTCCGTCGCGGAATTGCCCGAAACCCTATTCTCCGTCACATGGCTGTGACTACTGAACGCGAGTATGGGTTGTTCATCGGAGGTCAGCTCGTCGATCCGCAATCCGGTGACTTTCGCGAGTTGACGGAGCCGGCGACGGGCGAGCCGCTCGCCCGGGCGGCGATGGCGGGAGCGGAGGACGTCGATCGCGCCGTCGCCGCGGCACGTGAAGCACTCGGCGGTCCGTGGGGGAAGACACCCGCGAACGAACGCTCGCGCCTTCTGCACGCGCTTGCCGATGCGATGCAGGCGAACCGCAAAGAGTTGGCGGAGCTCGAAACGCGCAACGTCGGCAAGGCGATCGCGTCCGTCAAGGCCGAACTCGTTCAGGGCGTCGAGAACTTCCGTTTCTACGCGTCGGCGATCGCGTCGATCCGTGGAGAGACGCGCCCGATCGGAGGCTCGCTGCTCTACTACTCGCTGCGCGAGCCCGTCGGCGTCGTCGGCCAGATCGTTCCCTGGAACTACCCGCTGATGATGACGACGTGGAAGCTCGCGCCTGCATTGGCCGCGGGCTGCACCATCGTGCTGAAGCCGGACTCGTTGACGCCGTTGAGCGCGCTGCGGCTCGCGGAGCTCGCGTCCGAGGCTGGGATCCCGGAAGGTGTCGTCAACGTCGTGCCCGGCCCGGGACCGACAACCGGTGCGCATCTGGTGCGCCATCCCGAAGTCGACAAGGTCGCGTTCACGGGTTCGACCCAGACTGGTGGTGAGATCATGCGGCTCTGCAGCGAGACGGTGAAGCGCGTCTCGCTCGAGCTCGGCGGCAAGAGCCCGAATCTCGTCTTCGCCGACGCGGATCTCGCGGACGCGATTCCGTCGTCTGTGTGGTCGATCTACTACTCCGCCGGACAGAGCTGCGAGGCGCGCTCGCGTGTGCTCGTCGAACAGTCCGTCTACGACGAATTCGTCTCGCAGTTCGCCGAAAAGGCGCGTGCGATCAAGGTCGGCGATCCGCTCGATCCCGAGACGCAGATGGGCTCACTGATCTCGACTGCGCATCGCGACAAGGTGCACTCGTTCGTCGAGACCGGTCGTGAGGAGGGTGCACAGGTCGTCACCGGCGGGGAGGCGACGAACGGCGGCGGCGCCTTCTATCCGCCAACGGTTCTGGCGAACGTCGACAACCGTATGGTCGTCGCGCAGGAGGAGATCTTCGGCCCGGTAGTGACGATCATCCCGTTCGAGGACGAGCGCGACGCGATCCGGATTGCGAACGAGACGAAGTACGGCTTGTTCGCGACCGTGTGGACGGGCGATCCGGCGCGCGGCCATAGGCTCGCGGCGCGCATCAAGGCCGGCGAGATCGGGATCAACATGCCCTACACCGCGTTCCCGGGAATCCCGTTTGGCGGCTACAAGCAGTCGGGCTTCGGCCGCGAGCTCGGGCTCGAGACACTCGACCTGTACCTGGAGACGAAGAGCATTCTGCTTTCGACGAGCCCGAAGCCGTTCAACCCGTTCGGGCTCTAGCTACTTCTTCAGCGCCAGCGCGGCGCCTGCGCCAAGCAGGATGAGGCCGAGGATGCGGTACCAGTGCAGGCCGATGCGTTCGACCCCGAACCAGCCGAGCCGGTCGATCACGATCGCTGCCGCGAGGTTGCCCGAGATCAGGAGGGCGACCGTGCCCGTCGTGCCGAGCCGCGACCCGGCGTAGGTGATCGAAAGCACGATCAGCGCGCCGAGCGCACCGCCCGTCCAGAGCCAGAGCGGCTGCCGCACCGCCGCGGCGTAACCGCTCCAACTCTGCCGCGCGACGAGCAGGACGGCGGCGGTGATGACCGCCGTAACAACTCCGGCAAAGGCGAGCGCCTCCAACGTGCCGATCCGGTCGCCGAGCTGCGACATGACGGCGACCTGCACCCCGCCGGCGAGCCCGGCGGCGAGCGAGAGGGCGATCGCAGGACCGCTCACTCGGCGAAGCTATCGCGTTTAGGCTGAGCGCGATCCGACCAGGGAGGTGTGATGATCCGCGCCCTCGTTCTCTACGCGGACGAATCGGACGCTCAACGCTACGAGCAGCATGTCGAGTTGTGCCGGAAGGTTCGCGGCGCGACGGCATTCCGGCACGGGCGCATCTTCGGAGCGCCGATGGGGGAGCCCCGGTACCGCTACTACGCCGAGTGGGAGTTTCCCGACCGCAAGGCGTTCGGCGAGGCATCGCGCTCGCCCGAGTTCATGGCGACCGGCAAGGACGCGATGGAGATGGGCGGAAAGTTCGAAGTCATGTTCGCGGACATTGACTGAACCCTCACATCCACGTCCGCGTGCGCCAGAGGAGCTCGGCTTCGAGGGGATCGTCTACGAGAAGACGCCGCCGCGCGCGACGATCACGCTCAACCGTCCGGAGGTCCTCAACGCATTCGACTTTCGCATGCTGCGGGAGATCGCACGCGCGTGCGAGGACGCGTCGTGGGACGACGACATTCATGTGGTCGTCGTCACCGGCGCGGGACGCGCGTTTTGCGTCGGCGCCGATCTCAAGTCATGGGCTGTGGACTACCTCGGCAATCCCGGCGAATACTGGAAGTGGTTCGGCGCGTTCAAGGACATGCACGACCGGCTCCGTGAGGTCGGCAAGCCGACGCTCGCGCGCATCAACGGCATCGCGGTCGGCGGCGGCAACGAGTTACAGATGGCGTGCGACCTCGCGGTCATGGTGGAGGACGCCTTCATCCGTCATGTCGGGTTGGAGCACGGATCAGTTCCCGCCGGTGGCGCGACGCAGTGGTTGCCAGTCTTCGTCGGCGATCGGCGTGCGCGCGAGATCATCCTCATGTGCGAGGAGATCCCCGCTGCGCGCGCTGCGGAGTGGGGGCTCGTCAACTGGGTCGTACCGGCCGCGCAGCTCGACGAAAGGGTGGACGAGGTGGTGGCAAAGCTCGCGGCCAAGCTCCCGCAGACGACGCGGTACGCGAAGCAGCAATTGAACTGGTGGCGTGACATCTCCTGGCACGAGACGATCGGCCATGCGCGCGACTGGCTTGCGCTTTCGATGCTCGGTGACGAAGCTCAGAAGGCGGTGAAGGCATTCCTGGAACGCTCGTAAACGTCGAACGGGACGAGCCCATCGCGGTCGTCCTGCTCAACCGTCCGCAGCAGTTGAACGCGTTGTCCGACGAGCTGATGGAAGAGCTCATGTCCGCTCTGCAGGAGCTCGACGCCGCCGAAGGTGTTCGCTGCATCGTCATCGGAGGCGATGAGCGCGCGTTCGCGGCGGGAGCCGACATCGGCGAACTCGCGAGCGCGTCGCCGATCGGGCTCTACTACGCGCGGCGGATAGAACGCTGGGACGCGATTCGCAATCTGTGGACGCCGCTAGTCGCCGCGGTCTCGGGCTACTGCCTCGGCGGCGGCTGCGAGCTCGCGCTCGCCTGCGATCTGATCGTCGCTTCCGAGTCGGCGAAGTTCGGGCAACCCGAGACGGCGCTCGGGATCATCCCAGGCGCCGGCGGCACGTAGCGTTTCACGCGTGCGGTCGGCAAGGCGCTCGCGATGGACGTCATCCTGAGCGGGCGAATGCTCTCCGCCTTCGAGGCGCTCGACGGGGGCCTCGTTGCCCGGGTCGTTGCGAAGGAAGCGTGGCTCGAGGAGGCGAAGCGCGTCGCACGCGAGATCGCGTCCAAGGGACCTGTTGCGACCAGGCTCGCGAAGGAAGCGGTCGACCGCGCGTACGAGAGCACCTTGCAGCTCGGGCTCGAGTACGAACGGCGCGCGCTCTATCTCGCGTTCGCATCCGAGGATGCGCGCGAGGGTCTGAACGCGTTCGTCGAGAGGCGCAAGCCCGAGTGGAAGGGCCGCTGAGCGCTTCCGCTCAGCCTTCGAGCTCGACCGGAACGAGCTCGATCTCCCGGCGGCGACCTTCGCGGATCACGTTGACGCGCAACTTGCGTCCGATCGCATCGCTGACCATCAGCCGATGCAACGTGTCGGCGCTGTCGATCGGGATGTCGTCCACGCCGACGATCAGGTCTTCCGGGCGAAGACCGGCACGGGCAGCCGGGCTTCCTTCGACGACCTGAACGATCTCGAAGCCTGCGTCCTGTCGTAGCTCGCGCGAGAGGCGCGGAGGCAGAGGGCGCGGACCGCCCGCGAGGCCGAGGTACGCACGACGGAACCGGCCCTCGGTCATCAGTGCCGCGACGATGCGACGCGTCGCTGCGTTGATCGGCACGGCGAGCCCGAGGCCGACGCCGGCGACTGCCGTATTGACGCCGACGACCCGTCCACGACCGTCGGCTAGCGCGCCGCCGGAGTTGCCGGGGTTGAGCGCTGCGTCGGTCTGGATGACATTGTCGACGACGCGTTGCGTTGCTCCCGAACGGGTGGGCAGGGAACGACCGAGAGCGGAGACCACACCCGCGGTCACGGAACCTGCGAAGCCGTGTGGATTGCCGATCGCAACGACGAGCTGTCCGACGCGCAGCTTCTCCGCGTCGCCGAGCTGGGCCGGAGAGAGGTCACGCGCGTCCGCGCGCAGCACGGCGAGATCGGAGAGCGCATCCGCTCCGACGACCTCGAACTCCACCTCGCGGCCGTCCACGAACGACGCGCGGCCTGTTCCCTCGGTGCGGGACACCACGTGCGCGGACGTGAGCATGAACCCGTCCGGGGTGATCACGACCGAGCTGCCCGCACCGTCGAGCCGCCGACCGCCGCGGACCCGGTGGGACACGCGCAGGCTGCCGACGGAGGGCGCAAGTCGTTCGGCGACCCCGGTCACCGCGCGGGAGTACGCGTCGAGCGCTTCGTCGTCGGACGGCGCGTCCGGCAGGGAGCCCGGCTGCTCGGGACCGAGGATCGCATCGATAGGCGTGATCGCCATGCTGGCCAAGCTAGCAACGCCCGAACGAGTTACGTCGTCGCCGCGCCGCGTTGTCGCAGCCCCCAAGGGGAGTGCGAGGCTCCCTACCGAAACGCTATCGAGATGTTCCGCGCGTGTCTGTTCCGGCTTCGTGCCTACTTCGTCAAGTGGAAATCTGCCCGGTGTGACGTTCCGTCGCGCAGCATCAAGATCACCGCGCGGCACGTCGCGGCCCACGACTTGTCGCTCGTCCAGTCATAGAGGTAACGACCAAGGCTCGCGTTGTACGTCAGCGATCCAGTCGCCGGAGCGCCGGAG
>JBKPJA010000146.1:0-13360 GCA_046730515.1 Actinomycetota bacterium
CCGGCCGCTCGTGCGTCAGTTCGTCGAGACGCGCGCGTACAAGCTCGCGCGCAGGGAGGATGCGCGCATCGCGATCGAAGACCTGAAGCTCGAGCCCGCGGCGGCGATCTTCGCGCGGGCGCATGCAGGCGCACGATCGTCAGAGGGCGACGCGCTGTTCGCGAGCGTGCTGCTGCCCCTACTCGTACGGACGGCAGAGGTCTGCGGCGGCTTCGACTGGGACGACGGCGCGTTCGAGAAGGCGTACGTCGACCTCGAGAGCTCGATGTTCGGTCCGGGCCACGGATACGGCGCCGTAACGCCGCTCGTCGGGCTGACGCTCGGCGGTCAGCAGGTCGAGCTCGCACCCGGGATGCGCGTGCGGTCCCCGGCGACCGGGGAGCTCGCAAAGCTGTGGCCAGAGGCGAACGGTCTCCTGCCCGCGGACTTCGGACGCGAGGCGGACCGATTGTGTGTCCTGGAGCTCGAGCGCGAGCTCGAAGCCGGCGCCGCGGAGGCGCCGGATGCGCCCGGCGAATTCGCGGATGCGGTCACGGCGATCCGGCTTGCAACCGCGGCGCCGGTCGCCGCAGGCCCGGTGCTGTTCGAGCGGCTCGACTGGCGGCCCTACGGAATCCGTCCCGTGCTCCCGATCGCGGCGACCCCGCCGGCGGGCGAGCCGACGCGCCTCGACACGTTCCGAGCCGCGCTTGCGGCCGACTTACTCGGACGGCTTCCGGCGGCCGACGACGATCCCGACCTCGGTGAGGCACTCGATCGCTGGGAGCTTTCCCTCTTCCAGGACGGCCCCTTCCGCGCCGAGCAGCTGCGCGAATCGCTCGTCGCGCTGCTCGGCGGCACGGACGGTCTCTGGGCTGCTGTTGTCCGCGGGGCGATCCTGCTCGGCGAGGACGCCCGCGAGCGTGTGGACGTTCAGGCGCGGCTATCGGGCGATCCGGATCCCGATCTCGTACGCGGTGCACTCGTCGAGACACTCATGCACGGCGAGCGCGCCGCACTCGTGCGCGTGCTCGACGAAGCGATCCTCGGCCTCCGTCCGCATCCGTCGCGGCGGCCGGCGTCGCTCTCGCGTGCGCTCGCGAGCTAAGACTCGCCTCCGACCGCGAGAACCGCGTGCGCGGATCGAGTTGCCGCGGCCTGCGACAACGAGCCTGCGCGGAGCTCGACGACGAACGCAGTCGTTCCCGGAAACCGGTGATTCTCCCATGAAGTGACGCTGCCCGGGTAGCGCGGCAGTCGCACGAGCGGCAACCCGACGAAGTCGGAGAAGCGGCGCTCGAGGCGGACATCGCCGCCGGACGCGTCGACGAGTCCGTACGGTTGGTGGAACCAGATCGACAGCGCCGGTCGCAAGTCAAGGATGAGGTGCGAGGCGAGTCGGGACTCCGGCTCGGACAGTGCGCGCGGGCCGGAGTAGTACCTGTATCCGCGTGAGTCCGGCGGACGCCATTGCCACGGGAAGTTGCGGTTCAGGTCGACGCCGTGGGCGTTCTGACGCGTGTGTGCGGCGACGCCGTCCGGATTGAGCGTCGGAATGATCCACACATCGGCGTTGGCCGCGGGGGGCGCCTGGGCCAATGTCGTTGCGATCGTGATCCCGGTTGGCTCGTCGCCGTGGATGTTGCCGACGACCAACACCTTGCGTGCTTCGTCAGGATCGCCAGTCTCGATGACGTCGATCTGTCTGCCGAGCACGGACCGTCCGAGGAGCTCCCGTCTTACGACCGTCGGGTCGGACGAACGTGCATGCGCAATCGTCGGCGTCACGAGCAGTGCGACGAGCCCTGCGGTAAGCCGGCACGAACCTGACACGGTCATGCGCATTTTGTCGAGCTACCGTCGCCGTGTGGACGAAGCCCGTGCGGTGATCGACCGGCTCGAGCGGATCGAATTGCTCGAGCGCGACGGTGCTCCCCCCGCTGTCATGCTCGAGGAGCTGCGCGGGCTCGTCCGCGAGGCGGAGGTATGGGCACGCCTCGAGGGTGACGAGCGTGCACGCGTCGCCGTTGACACGTATGGGTCCCGGTTGGCCTCTGTATCAACCGTAGACGGAACCGCGGGCGAAGCCAACGGTTCCTGAGTCGCGTCATCGCAAGCGATGCCGCGGGTCCACGATGCTGAAGCGTGGCTCGTTTGGAAGGAGACGACCGCGCGCGTGCGGCCGTCGAACGCTGCGATTCGGCCCTCGACTCGAATACAGTCGCTGTGTGACCGCGAACTGGAACGACGTCGACGGCGAGCGGCTCGAGGAAGGCCACCTGGCCGGAACCTGGTACGACCTCGGTGAAGCCGCGAGAACGCGCGACGTCGGTGTGACGCGCATCCAGATCGAGCCCGACCACTGGTCGACCCCTGCTCATGTCGAGCTCGACGAGGAGGAGATCTTCTTCGTGCTCGCGGGCTCGGGGTTCTCCTGGCAGGACGGCAAGACGTACGAGGTACGCGCAGGCGACTGCATCGTCCATCGCGTGGCACACGAGGTGCACACGCTCCGTGCCGGCGACGACGGCCTGGACGTGCTCGCGTTCGGCGAGCGAACGAGCGTGACGGCGACGTACCTGCCGCGCGCGAAGGTACTGCGGATGGGGCCGACCGTCGACGCGTCGCCGGGGCCCCATCCCTGGGCGCGCGAAGCCGCGGCCGGACCGCCAGAGCTCGGGGAACCGAGCGCACGGCCGTCCAACGTCCTCAACCTCGACGAGGCGGAGCTCGACTACGACGGTGAACGCGGCCGCTGGATTCGCTTCGCGCGCAAGGCCGGCGCCGAGCGAACGGGAATGAATTGGGGTCACCTGAACGAGGGGCGCGCCGGCTCGCCGCCGCACTGCCATTCGGTGGACGAGGAAATCTTCGTGATCCTGGACGGTCAGGGGACGCTAGAGCTCTGGCCCTCGCCTGCGCGCATCGAGCAGGGGCAGGAGAAGGAGACGCACGCGCTCCGCGCCGGCGATGTGATTTCGAGACCGCCCGGCACTGGGATGGCGCATTACTTTCGCGCAGGGGAGGGCGGGATGACATTTCTGATCTACGGGACGAATCGGCCAAACGATGTCTGTTACTACCCGCGCTCGAACACGATCTCCTGGCGCGGTGTCGGCCTGGTCGCTCGCCTCGAACCACTCTCCTACGCGGAGATCGAACCCGAGGAGTGAGGTCTCCGGCGGCGAACGTCACCGGTTCCTGCTACTCATAGAGCAGCCCGCCGCGCGGGCGGTCAGGTCCTCCCTCATTCAAGTCTCCAGCTTCCTCTCCCGCCGCCCGATACCCCCGTCGATGGGGAGAACTATTCGCGTCCTCAGATCTCGACGGGTTCGCATCGCCGTCAATGGATTCTTCGTCTGCATCGCCCTCACCGCGGCGGCGCTCACTGCGCTCCATTTCGCGAACACCGGTTGGCCGCTCGGACAGGCCGACCCGGTCTTGCTCGGCGCAGCGGGTGCGCTCTTCCTCGCTGCGTACGCGTTCAAGGCCTGGGGCTGGCAGCGGTTGTTCGCACCGCATGAGCGCCCGCGGGCGCTGACGCTGGCGGCCGCGGGTGGGGCGGCCTCGGTCGGGGGCGTTGCCCTGCCGGGTCGCTTCGACGAGGCGATCCGGATCGCCGTCGTGCGCAGGTTGCCGGGAAAGCGCGTCGGCTTCGGAGCGCTCGCCTTGACGATCATTCTCGTCGGCCTGCTGGACTCTGCTGCGTTGACGCCGATGGCGTCGATCGCTGCGGCCGCGTCTCACAAAGGCGGCGTTCAGGCAGGCTTCGCGCTCGTCGCCGCGGCAGGAATCGCAGCCGCCCTCCTCGTTCTCTTCCTTCCGCGGATCGCTCGAATCGGCTGGGTCGCACGCTTCAAGCTCGGGCGCTGGGTACAGGAGCACTGCGCGTGCCCACGCACGGCATCGCAGGCCTGGCTGTTGATCACGGTCTCCTGGGCATTGCGCGGCGTTGCCGTGTTCTTGTTGCTGCAGGCGCTGGCCGTCGGCGCGTCGTTCCCACTTGCGCTCGCATTCTTGTGCGCATCGGCTGCGTCGGCGGCGCTGCCGATCGCTCCGGCGGGCGCTGCCACACAGGCCGGCGCCGGCGCCGCGATCCTCATCTTGAGTGGTGTCCCGAAGGCGGATGCGGTCGCGTTCTCGGTTGCGGCGCAGGGAATGGTCATCCTCACCGGCGCGGCCTGCGTGGCCGTTGCGGGCGCCTGGCACCTCGCTCTGCGTTGGAGCGGGCGCGGCCGGAACGTTTCGCCGGCGCTCTAGCGCCGACGCGGCAAGCTTCGGACCTGCCCGTCCGGCGCGGCCGTCATCATCGGAACCCCTGGAGGACTCAGCTATCCTGGCCCGAAAGACCGGCCCATGGGGCTGTCACGCCTACTTCCGCGACCGAACACACGCGCGTCGTCCACTAAGGGGAAACATGTGAGCAAGGTGATCGCCTTCGCCAACCAGAAGGGTGGCGTGGCGAAGACAACGACGACGCTGAACCTCGGAGTAGCCCTCAAGGAGCAGGGCTTCGACGTGCTCGTGGTCGATCTCGACCCGCAGGGCAACCTGACGATGAGCCAGGGCTGGAACCCCGACGAGATCGAGCGGTCGATGTTCGATGTGCTCGTCCATCAGCTGCCGGTCACGGAGATCATCCGGCCCGCCGAGGTCGACGTCGCCGTTTCGTCGATCGACCTCGCCGGCGCGGAGCTCGCGTTGTCGTCGATGATCGGGCGGGAGCGCGCGCTCGAGAAGGCCCTCGCACCTGCCAAGGGACGCTACGACTGGGTCCTGATCGACACCCCGCCCTCGCTCGGCCTGCTGACGATCAACGCCCTCGTCGCCTCCGACAGCGTGATCGTCCCCGTGCAATGCGAGTACCTTTCTCTGCGTGGACTCGTCCAGCTCGAAAATACGTTGTCGATGATCCGTGAGAACCTGAACCCGCACGTCGAGATCGAAGGGATCCTGCCGACGATGTTCGACCGGCGGCTCCTTCACTCGCGGGAGGCGGTCGAGATCCTCAAGGAGAACTTCGGCGATCTCGTCTTCAAGACGCTGATCCGCAAGACCGTGCGTTATGCGGAGGCGCCGGTGAAGGGACAATCCGTTCTGTCGTACGACCCGTCGGGCGAAGCGGCTGCGCTCTACCGCGAGCTCGCGCAGGAGGTGCTCAATGGCGCGAAAGCGCGCGAGCATGCGTGAGGGACCGCTCGCGGAGCTCTTCCGCGCGACCGAGGCCGCGCAGCGGCAGGCCGAGCAGGCCGCCGCGCCTGAAGAGGAACCGCAGGAGTCCACGGTCGAGCACGTCCCGACCTGGGAGGACGAGGTCGAGACCCCGGCACCGCCCAAGCCCGAACCCGTTCCCGAGCCAGTGCCGCCCCCGGAGCCCGAGCCGAAGCCGCTCGCCGCTGAGCCGACACCGGCGCCGCCGACGGCCCCCGAGCCGCCGGTCACCCGTTTCGTCGAGACGCTGCCGGAGCCTGCGCCACGTCTACACCGAGTCCCCACCGGTCTCCCCGGCACCTACATCGCCAAGATCCAGGTAGTCGGTGTCGGAGGGGCCGGGCTGAATGCGGTCAACCGAATGATCGACGCGGGAATCAACGAGGTGGAGTTCGTTGCCGTGAACACCGACCTGCAGCAGCTGCAGATGTCTGACGCGGAAACGAAGATCCATATCGGCCGCGACCTGACCAAGGGGCTCGGCTCCGGCTCCGAGCCCTCGATCGGCAAGCAGGCGGCAGAGGAAGCGTACGACCAGATCAGGCACGCCCTCCGCGGCGTGGACATGGTGTTCGTAACGGCAGGCGAGGGCGGCGGCACAGGCACTGGAGCGGCGCCTGTCGTCGCGAGGATCGCGCACGAGCTCGGTGCGCTCACCGTCGGGATCGTCACGCTGCCGTTCAAGTTCGAGGGAACCAAGAGGCGCTCGCAGGCGCTCAACGGAATCGACGCTCTGCGCGAAGCGTGCGACACGACGATTGTGATCCCGAACGATCGGCTGCTCGAAGTCCTGGACCGGGCGACGTCGATGCTCGACGCCTTCAGGATCGCCGACGACGTCCTCCGCCAAGGCGTGCAGGGAATCTGCGACCTGATCACGCTGCCGGGTCTGATCAACCTCGATTTCGCGGATGTGCGCACCGTGATGGAGAAGAGCGGTACGGCGCTGATGGGAATCGGTTTCTCGTCGAGCGGAGAGAATCGCGCCCGCGAAGCCGCCGAGCGTGCGCTGCGCTCACCATTGATCGACATGGAATTGCACGGCGCAAAAGGGATCCTGCTCTCGATCGCGGGCGGCGACGATCTCGGCATGCTCGAGGTGAACGAGGCAGCGGAAGTCATCCGCGAGACGGCAACCGACGACACGCAGATCATCTTCGGCGCAACCATCGACGAGCGGCTCACCGGGCAGGTCTGGGTGACAGTGATTGCGACGGGTTTCGGCTCTCCGCGTACAGATCGCAGCTTCGTCGCCGCGCTCACCGCGCCGGACGACGAGCTCGAGCCACCGTCTTTCCTGCGGACCTGACGCTTCGATTTCGGCACCGCCCTAGGCGCGGGTTAAGTCTGGTCCTTCGCAGCTAGAGCCGCTGAATCAGGGACGGGACAGCGCGAGCGTGAAGGCGCCGCTACCGCTCGTCCGCGTTACGCGCACGGTGAAGCTCCGCGAGCCGCCGCAGATCGTCGCCTGCGTCGACGAGCCTCCGCGTGCGACGACCCGGGGCCCGCTCAGGATCTGCAAGCGCACGTGAGGGGATCCGCTCACCGAGACCATGAGTGACCCGTCGAGCGCGGCGGCAACGTGATAGCTGCGAACCGATGAGCCGCGCGCGGTGAATCGTCCCGAGATCTGTGATTGCCGGTTTGCTTCCCAAGGATTGAGCACGTCCTGTCGGAGAAGCGTCAGCGCCTTCTGATTCGGCTGCAGGCTCGAGTCGACGACTTCCCACGGCGTCACCGGCAGTCCGAGACGTTCCTCGTTGAGCACGCGAAAGTCCTCGGCGAAGACCTCACCGGGATTGAATTCGTATTCGAGCGCCTTCTCGGCGCCGGGGAAGAGCTCGTGTTTGCGCGCACGCGCGCAGACTTGAAGGTAGGAAGCCCAGCGCTTCGTCCCCCAGGAGATCGCCGCCCAGGGTGCGTTCGATCGATGTGCCGCTACGTGATGGCCGTACTCGTGTGTGAGCACAGCCTCCGCCGCGATCGTCGGGCTGTCTTGACCGGGCCCGATGATCGTGTTGTTGCCGTAGCAACCGAGGACGTCTTCGCCGCCCCGGCAAACTGCGGAGACCTCCGGCGGCTTGGCGAGGCACACCGTCAGCTGCGAGAGCTCTGGACCGTGTAGCAAGCTGGCGAAGAAGTCGGCCCAGCGCTGGTTGAACGCCTGGTCGACCGGATAGCTCGAGGACGCGTAGATGGTCACTTGCTCGTTCGTACTGGTCGTGTACGTGCCGCCCCACCACGTAACGACACCGGACGGACAGATCTCGGTCGAAGAACGCAACGCGGTGTCGTGAATCGCGAGCGGCCCGTTCGCAATCGCCGCCAGACTCGGGTGCTCGTCCGGGGACACGGAGGGCGCCGCGGCCGCTGAACCTGCGAACGCGAGCGTCCCGACCGCTGCGACGAAAGAGAAACGGAGGGCGAGAGAGCGCAGCCTCGCCCTCCGCTTCCAAGGAGGAGTGCCGAACGGAGCGGACGGAGGGGACAGGCCTGCTCCGTTCGGCGCGATCACGTTCTCGAGTCTCACGGGTATCCCTAAGTCCCGCTTAAGACGGTTGTTGAGGTTTCGTAAAGCCTCAGGCGAGCGGGACGAGCACCGTAGCGCAGAAGGCCGCCGCGATGCAGGCGGCCGCCCCGGCGGCGGCGAGGACGAGCAATCGCCGGCGACCCACCAAGAGGAGGACGCCCGCCACGCCGAATGTCATTCCCGCGCCCGTCTCGACGGCGTGAAACGCGAGCCCGGTTGCAAGCGCTTGCGACAAGCCGACCCCGTGCTGCTGCAACGCGATTGCGACCGCGCCGCTCGTGATCCCGACGTTCCCTGACAGCGGGATGAGGCCCGCAAGGTCGAGCGTCGGCACGATGATCAAGGCGGCGGTCACCGGGGCCTGGACCCCGAGGGCTGCTGCGATCGCGGCGGCGCCCGCGAAGCGCACACCGGTTGAAAGGACGAGCCGGGCCGCGATTCCGAGGGCCTTACTTGGTTCGCGGCCGAGAGCGCGGAAGGCATCCAGTGCATGCGCGACATGAGTGCGCGGCACGCGTTCCCTCACTGCGAACGCAATCGTGCCTGCGGTGGCGGCCAATCCGCCCAGCACCAGCACTGGCCAGAGCGGCACGGCCCCGACCGCGGCGGCGGCAACTACGACGAGAGCAAAGACGAGCGATCGGATCGCCGTGATGACGCTGAATGCACTTCCCATCCGCCAGCCGCGGTCCTCGCCCTCGAGCGCGCACGCGAACAGCCCGACACGCACAGCCTCCCCGATGCGTGCGGGCAAGAGACTGTTCACTAACGAACCGACCCCGTAGCGCGCGACCGTATCGGAGCGCGAAAGCCGGCCACCGCAAAGCGCCAGCGTCGCCCGCCAGGCGAACGAGGTCGCAAGTACGGAAGCGAGGAAAGAGAAGCCTGCCGCCCAGAGCCAGATCGGCCGCGCGTTCTCGACCCCTTTGACCGCGTCGCCGACCTGGTGCCCGAGCAGGCCGGGTGTCGTGACCAGTACGACGACTGCGCCGAGGAAAAGTCCCGCTGCCAGCAGGTTGCGGCGGGAGAGGAGCGAGCGGAGATCTGAGTGGACGGGCACCTGGCTTCTTTTAAGACGTCAACGGGCTGCATCGGTCAGCCGAGTACCGAGTACCCTCACTCGAATGAGGGGTGCGATTGCCGCTGGCCATCCCCTGACCGCGCAGGCCGGAGCCCGTGTGCTCGAAGACGGCGGGAACGCCGTCGACGCAGCGGTCGCCGCGGCGCTGGTCTCGTGGGTTGCGGAGAGCCCCCTGACCGGGCCCGGGGCGGGCGGCTTCATGCTGGTGCACCGCGCACGCGACCGCTCCACGCGCGTGCTGGATTTCTTCACCGCCGTGCCGGGGCTCGGAGCGCGCCGGCCGCGCGCGGATCTGATCTCCGTCGACGTGGATTTCACGAGCTCATCGACTCAGATCTTCCACATCGGTGCGGGCTCGGTCGCGGTCCCCGGCGCGCCGCTCGGACTCGAAGAGGCTCATCGGACCTTTGGGCAGCTGCCCTGGCGCGACCTCTTCGCGCCTTCGATCGAGCTCGCGCGCGACGGCGTCGAGCTGAACCGCCCTCAGGCGTACCTCCACGACATCCTCGACGTCATCCTGCGCCACTCGGAGGCGTCGCGCGCCATCTATGACCACGACGGGGATCGCTTCCGCGTGCGTGACACGTTCGCGATTCCGGATCTCGCCTCCACGCTCGAGGCGCTCCGCGACTCCGGCGCGAGTGACCTCTATCGCGGCGAGATCGGGCGGCGGCTCGTCGCACATGTGCGGCAAGAGGGTGGCGTCATGACGAAGCGCGACCTTGCTGAGTACCGCGTCGTGCGCCGGCGGGCGGTGCGTACCGACTTTCGCGGGCACGAGTTCCTTTCCAATCCGCCCCCGAGCGCGGGCGGAACGTTGATCGCCTATGGGCTCGGCCTGCTCGACGACGTCGGCGCGCCTGGGTCCGCCGAGGCGATCGACGCGCTCGCCCGGGTCATGCGCGCACAGGCGGACGTGAGCGCGCGTCCGCGTCAGCGGCTGTCGAAGCTGCTCGAGGAACGCGCGGTCGTGACGACAGGGACGACGCACATCTCAGTCGTTGACTGCGACGGCAACGCCGTGGCGCTTACCGCGTCGACCGGATCCGGGTCCGGGGTCGTAGTGCCCGGAACCGGAATCCATCTCAACAACATGCTCGGCGAGTTTTCTCTGCCACGCGAACCGCGTCCCGGGAGTCGTCTGTCCTCCGGGATGAGCCCCTCGCTCGTCCTGCGCGAGGGGAGGCCGCGGTTGGTCGTCGGCAGCGCGGGATCGCTACGGCTCCGCGGTGCTGTGATGCAGGTGATCGTCAACGTCGTCCAGCACGGACTGAGCGTTCGCGAGGCAATCGATCGCCCGCGCGTTCACCTGGATGGAAACACCCTCAATTGCGAGGGCGGACACGATCCGGTCGAGCTTGAGAAGCTCGAAGAGATGGGGTGGGAGCTCGCGCGCTGGCGCGCGCGGAACCTCTACTTCGGCGGCGCGGCTGCGGTGGAGATGCGCGAGGACGGTGCACTCGCGGCTGCGGGTGATCCGCGTCGCGGCGGCGCGGGGGTGGTGGTGCATTGACGTTCGTCGTCCGTCCGGCCGATCCCGCCGACGCGTCGAGGCTGAAGGAGCTCGGCGACGCCGTCGCTTCAGAGCCGGAAGGCTGGCTGGCGACGCAGGACGGGTGGCGTTCGGTCGGCGACGAGCGTCGGTACCTGCGTGCGATTCGCCGCTACCCGCACGCTGCGGTGTTCGTCGCGGAGCTCGAGGACGGTGAAATCGTCGGCCGGCTGTCGCTTGCGCGCGACCAACATCCCGCCAGCCGTCACGTCGCCGATCTCGGTTTGATGGTTGCAATGTCGCATCGCCGACAGGGGATCGGGCGCGCGCTGCTCGCGGCCGCGGTCGACTGGGCGCGTCGGAACGGGGTGCAGAAGCTCGAATTGCACGTGTTCCCATTCAATGAAGCGGCGATCAGGTTGTACGAGCAGTTCGGCTTCGAGCGCGAGGGCTACCGCAAGCGCCACTACCGTCGCGGCGGTGAGTACGTCGACGCGATCCTGATGGCGTACGAGCCCTAACGGTTACACGCGCGCGCCCCCACCCGGGTGGGGAGACACCCACCACCCACGAGATCGACGATACCGAGAAAAGTCATGCATGTCTGTGCCAGATTCGTGCCGCCTTAGTCCCGGTGAATGGGCGGATGAAAGTGGGCGCGACTACTCCGAATTCGCAGGTTCCGCGTGCTCGACATCGCCGGAGATCTGCCTGCGAACCTCGCCCTGGCGTAGGCGTCGCTGCCACGCGACCAGTTCCTCGGTCGCCTGCGTCAACCGCCGATCGCGGTCGTCGAGTTGCGCTTCGCGCGTGTCGAAGTCCCGTTCGCGTGCGAGGATTCGCTCGACCGCAAGCTCGCGGTCGCGCAGCGCACTCTCTCGCTCGTCGAGCTCCGCGAGCGCGGTCGCCAACCAATTGCTGCGCTCCTCGATGTCGGCCGCGACGCGCTCAGCCTCCGCGCGTTGCTGCTCGGCGGCTTGCTCGATCCCGGGGACCCGCGCGGCCCTGCTTTCGGCAGTGCGGATGTCGCGTTCGCGATGGGAGAGCTCCGTTTCGGTTTTCGCGATCTTTGCCGCGCGTCTGCTCAGCTGCTGCTCGAGTACGCGCTGGCGATCTGCCTGCGCGTCGAGCGCACGCTGTCGTTCCTCGAGCTCGCGCTCGAGCGCCTCGATCTCTGCCAATCGCGGCTCCATGACCGCTGTCGCGCGCTCGAGCCGCACGTGTTCCCGCTCGAGCTCGTTGGCTCGAGCCTCGAGCTCAGCCGCACGCCGTTCGAGCCGGTTCGTCAGGACAGCGTGGAGCCGTTCGCGCTCGTCGAGGTCCGCCTTCCGCCGCGCGATCTCACGCTCCCGTTCCTCGACGTCGCGCACGGACAGTTCGCGCTGCTCGAGCACGACTTCGGCGGACGCAACCCATTGGCCGCGTTCGTCGAGCTCGGCCGTCAATCCGTCAAGTTGTCGCTCGCGATCGGCGAGCACCCGCTCTCGCTCGAGCGCTCTCTCGAGGCGGGCATCGACGTCGTGGACGGCACGCTCCCGCTCGACCAGCTGCTCCTCGGCTGCGCGAACCTGTGCACTGCGCTCGTCCAGCCGCAACTCTCGTGCGTTCACCTCCTCGGAACGCGCTGTCAGCTCCTCCGACAGCTGATCCAGGCGCGCGCCCCGCTCGTCCAGTTGCGTCGCGCGTCGGCTGATCGTTTCGTTGAGCCGCCGCTCTCGGTCAGTGAGCGCGGCCCACGCATCGCCGATGTCGTCACGCCGTTCGGACATACGAGGATTTTCGCCGCTCGTGGCGCCGACCCTATCGGCAAGGCGCAAGTTTCCGACTTGAAAGACGTCTTCTTGCACGGATGCGAGGCCGAATCTCAGTCGTCCTGGGAGCCTTGGCGCTGGCCGCCTGGGTGCCCACCCTGAGCACAGCCGCCGGCACGAAGAACCTCGGCTGTGGCGGCGGAAAGCTCGTGCTCGGCGTCCACTACCGCGTTCTCAACGACCTCGATACAGGCGTGCGCGGCAACAACTGGGCCTTCGACGGCTACTCCCGCGCCGTGCATGTCTGGCGGAAGTCCGCGGGACGTTACTGCGCGGCGTCGACCTACAACGGCACCTTCACGACCATCGACGGCGCCAGCCCCGCCGGCAAGGCGATCATCCCGGCGGGCATCCGCGGAACCTTCAAAGGACAATCGGTGACGACCTTCCGCGGTGCGGAGCGACCTGAAGCCGCGCCGACGAGCGGAGACCTCGGCACGAAGGACTTCCAGTGCACGAGCGCCGATACGAAAGGCCAATGCGCAGGCACGTTCGACTGGCTCTCCGCGTACTTCACGAGCACGGACAACTTCAAGAGCTTCATGTACGTGCGCTACTCGTTCGTCTACCATGCGACCGAGGGCGGACGCGGGACGTGGACGGATCAGCTTGTCGGCCGCAAGTACCAGTCGCACGGCGACATAACGGCACTGAAGAAGCACTGAGGCGTTACACCGCACGCGCTTCACTGAGGATGTGGCGCGTCCCACTGTTCGTCAGATCTATGCGCTTGCAGCGGAGCTCTGCGAACGCGTGGGTGAGGAGTTCCCGGAAACCCGCGACGAAGCGTCGGTCACGATCGAACGTCTGAGAATCGAGAACGGTCATCCTGCGCCGCGCCGCGAGGACACATCACTACCGCCGACTCGCCGGCGACATCGTGATCGCGCCGCGGGCGATGTGGCAGCGCGGCTTGTTGACGAGATGCTCTAACGCCAGCTCGTGACGATGCGATCGCCGTCAACGCTTGCCTCGACGCCGAATGCAGCACACGCACTCGTGAAGCGCCGCCTGATCCAGTCGGCGTCGTCGCCCGCCGCCAGGCGCGTATGCGTGTACTCGAGCTTCAGCGGGAAGGCTTCCAACCGGTCGCCGCCAAGGTCGGCAAGGAAGAGCAGGCCGAGGTCGTTTCGCAGCTCCGCGTCGACCGCATAGTCGTCGAGGAAGTCGCCCAGGTCGTAGAGGATGCGCGGCGCGACGCCGTGGAAGACGTGCGCCGAGTGACCGGCGATCATCGTCGCTCCTGCGCCGAGCAG
>JBKPJA010000147.1:0-4927 GCA_046730515.1 Actinomycetota bacterium
GGCGCAGTTCGTCGACGACATCAGCCTCCCGGGAATGGTTTGGCTCGCGCTCGTGCGCAGTCCGTACGCGCACGCGCGCATAGTCAACGTCGACATCGGCGGTGCGCTCGCGCACAGCGGCGTCGTCACCGCGTTCACCGGCGAGGAGCTCGCGGAGGACTGGAAGACCGGGCTCCCGTGTGCATGGCTGCCCACCGAAGACACGAATGCTCCGACTCATCGTCCTCTCGCGACGGACAAGGCACGCTACGTCGGCGACGGCGTAGCGGTTGTCGTCGCGCGTAGCCGTGAGGCGGCGCGCGACGCCGCCGAGCTCGTGCAGGTCGAGTACGAGCCGTTGTCAGCGGTCGTCGACCCGGAGCAGGCGCTCGCGGACGGTGCTCCTCTCGTCCATGAGGAGTTCGGGACGAACCGCTGTTACACGTGGGCGCTGTCCGAGGGCGAGCTCGACAAGGCGTTCGCAAACGCAGACGTCGTCGTCAAGGAGCGCTACCGGCACCAGCGCTTGATTCCGAACGCAATCGAGCCGAGGGGCGTGGTCGTCCAGCCGCTGCCCGCGACCGGCGAGTTGACGATGTGGTCTGCCACACAAGTGCCGCACATCGCGCGCATAACGCTGGCGATGATGCTCGGGATACCCGAGACGAAGCTGCGCGTGATTGCGCCGGATGTCGGCGGCGGTTTCGGGTCGAAGTTGAACGTGTACGCGGAGGAAGCGCTCGCGCTTGCGATCGCCGCGCGGCTCGGCCGGCCCGTGAAGTGGATCGAGACGCGAACGGAGGGTTACACCGCGACGATCCACGGACGCGACCAGATCCAGGAGATCGAGCTCGCGGCCACGCCTGAGGGAAAGATCACGGCGGTTCGCGCGAACGTCACCACCGGCTTCGGCGCGTACCTCCAGCTCGTGACCACCGGGATTCCGCTGCTCGGGGCCTGGCTGTACGCGGGGGCGTACGACGTCGACGCGTATGCGTTCACGTGCACCGGCGTGTTCACGACGGCGACGCCGACCGACGCGTACCGCGGCGCGGGCCGCCCCGAGGCGACCTACGCGATCGAACGCGCGGTCGACGCTCTCGCGCTCGCGCTGGGCAAGGACCCCGTCGAGGTGCGACGGCTGAACTTCATCAGGGAGTTTCCGGCCACGATGGCCTCCGGGCTCACCGTCGATTCCGGCGACTACGACCAGCATCTCGACGCTGCGCTCGAGCTCCTCGACTACGAGGCGATCCGCCTGGACCAGGCCGAACGCAGGCAACGCGGCGACACGAAGCTCCTCGGCGTCGGCTTTTCCACGTACCTCGAGATGTGCGGGCTCGCACCCTCACGCATCCTCGGCGCGATCAGCTACGGCGCCGGGGGGTGGGACGCAGCGACGATCCGTTTCCTGCCGACCGGCACAGTCCAGGCGGTGGTCGGGACCTCGCCGCACGGTCAGAGCCACGAGACGACGTTTGCGCAGGTCGTCGCCGATCAGCTCGGCGTCGGCTACGACGACGTCGAAGTCCTGCACGGCGATACGGCCGTCGCTCCGCTCGGCATGGACACGTACGGCAGCCGCAGCCTCACCGTGGGCGGAATCGCGGCGTACAAAGCGGCCGAGCGCATTGTCGAGAAGGCACGAAAGATCGCCGCGCACCAGCTCGAGGTCGCGGAGAAAGAGCTCGAGTTCGAAGGTGGAACGTTCCGCGCCGGGAACGGCGGTGGCGAACTCGGGATCAAGGAGGTTGCGCTCGCGGCGTGGACTGCGCACAACCTCCCGGACGGGATGGAGCCCGGTCTCGAGGCGACGTACGTCCACGATCCCGAGAACTTCAGCTGGCCGGCCGGCACGCACATCGCGGTCGTCGAGGTCGACACGGAGACAGGCAACGTCGACCTGCAGCGCTACATCGCGGTCGACGACGTCGGTCGCGTGATCAATCCGACGATCGTCGAGGGACAGATTCACGGCGGTGTTGCACAGGGGATCGCCCAGGCGCTGTTTGAGGAGGCGGTCTACGACGAGGACGGGACCTTGCTCACCGGCTCGATGGTGAACTACATGGTCCCGTCGGCGGCGGAGCTGCCGTCGTTCGAGCTCGGCAATACGGAGACGTTGAGTACGACGAATCCGCTCGGCGCGAAGGGCGTCGGGGAGACCGGAACGATTGCGTCCACCGCGGCGGTGATGAACGCCGTCGTCGACGCGTTATCCCCGTTCGGAATCGCGAACATGGAGATGCCGGCGACGCCCGAGCGGGTCTGGCGTGCAATCGAGGAGGCGAGACGATGATTCCCGCGCCGTTCGACTACGAAGTGGCCGAGTCGGTCGAGCACGCCGTCGAGCTGCTCGGCACGCGCGAGGAGGCGAAGCTCCTCGCGGGCGGGCACTCACTGATCCCGTTGCTCCGCTTGCGCTTCGCGCGTCCGTCGCTGCTCGTCGATATCGGGCGCGTCGACGATCTCCGCTACGTGCGGGACGCCGGCGACAAGCTCGCGATCGGCGCGTTGAGCCGGCACCACGACCTGCAGCACGATCCGCTCATTCAGGAACACTGTCCGCTCGTCTCGTACACGGCCGGCCTGATCGGAGATCCGCAGGTCCGCCACCGCGGGACGATCGGAGGGTCGCTCGCGCACGGCGATCCGGCGAGCGACCTGCCGGCGGTTATGCTCGTGCTCGATGCAGAGCTCGTCGTGCACGGCGACGGCGGCGAACGAGTCGTCCCGGCCGCGGACTTCTTCCACGGCGTGTTCGAGACGGCGGTCGGTCCGCACGAGGTGCTCACCGAGATCCGCGTGCCGAAGCTCGGCCCGGCGGGTTGGTCGTACGTGAAGTTCAACCGGCGCGCGCAGGACTGGGCGACCGTGGGCGTCGCCGCGGTCGTGCGCCGTTCGAACGGCACGATCGACGACGCTGCCGTTGCATTGACGAACATGGGGGCGACGCCGGTTCGCTCGAGTGCGGCCGAGCAGGCACTCCGCTCGGTGGACGACGTCGGAGCCGCCGCGGAGTCTGCGGTCGAGGGAGCGGACCCGCCGAGCGACACGAGCGGGAGCGCCGAGTACCGCCGTCACCTCGCGCGCGTCCTGACACGGCGCGCCTTGGAAGAGGCGATCGCCCGCTAAAATTCCACGACACACATACGGGGGCGATCAGGTCTCGACGTGGTCGATTCTCCGGCAGAGCTGCAAGCCGAGGTCGCCGGTTGGCCTCGTAAATCCACCGGCAATCAACGCAAGTGCGAAGCCGAATCTCGCACTCGCCGCCTAACCTAGTTAGGTGACGACGTCGCTCCGAGTTGGGCCCGTGGCTCGGGTAGCGGCGCCAACGAACGGGCTCGGCACCGAAGGAACGACCATCGCCGGAGGTGCGACTTCCAAGGATGGCTGGCCCGCCGGTAGGGCGTCCGCCTCCGGCCGTCGGGCGAGATTCAACGGCGGACTAAGCCTGTAGACGCTCTGACCGGTGCGTCCGCGGACGCGGGTTCGAGTCCCGCCGCCACCACTCCTCGCCGGACGTCCGCTCCGCTTCGCGGAGCATCATGACTTCCGGCGATTTCGGTTTTGATTCCGGCCCTTGGTGGCCGACGCCGGCAAAGCCGGCATCGGCGGAGGATGTTTCAGCTTCGATTCACTGTTGGCGCAGAGCGCACTTGACACTCATGAGTGTCTGACACCAGATCCCAAACCTCCACGAGCCACACCCGTAGTCTGGGAACCGACAGACTTGACTCCGTCGTCGCTCGGAGCGATCCTCAGTTTCGCGTCATGCATCGCGGTCCTACGGAGGCGTCCTCGGTGAAACGGCTCCTCGTTGTTGCCATGTTCGTGTCGCTGGCGCTCGCCGCAGGCGCAGCCGGAAGTTCGGGACAGGCGAACGGGACGCTTCAACTCAGCGGGGCCATGTTGAGCGGACGCCTTAGCGATGTCGACTGCCCGACCGGTACGGTCGAGGGCGCTTCTTGCATCCAGCACACGCCCTTGGACGGGCGCCTGGCCTCGGCACCGTCTCCGAGAACTATGTGAACATCGTCGAGGCTCCAGGGACGCCTTGTGAGAGGTGGCACTCCAATCCGGTGCTACAGGTCGCAGGCAAGGGCAACATCGACCTCTCGGCGCAGACGGCGCCCGGCAGTTGCGTCGACGGGGCCGGTACGGGGGACGTGCATGCTTCCCTCCTCTTCACCATCACCGGCGGCGCGGGTGAGTACGTCGGTGTCTCCGGGAACGGCACGTTGCTGACAGTCGGAGGCCCGAACACGGGCCACCTTACTGACACGCTGAGCGGAACGCTGATCGTGTCGGGCGTCAGTTTCGACACGACGCCGCCAGTAATTAGCGGTGCCGTCTCAAAAACGGTGCACGTTCGCATCGGCGTCAAGCGCGTCCGCGTCAGCTTCGACGTCAGCGCCATTGACGCGGTCGACGGCGCGGTCGCGGCCAGCTGCGTCCCGCATTCGCGAAGCTTCTTCAAGCTCGGAGGCACAAGGGTCACCTGCTCGGCCACCGACTCGAGCGCCAACACCGCGACCGCGCGCTTCACGGTTACGGTCAAGCGCAGCCACTGAGACGCAAGTGCACGACACTCTGCCTCGTCTCTCGGCCGCTCGAGGCTCGCTCGCAACGGTCTTTCGCTGCAAGTCAGCTAACTAGCGGACGGAATCTTGCGCGGTTCGACTACGGCCGCCTTCATCCGGTTCAAGTGTGCTCCCTGAGATACTGGTGCACGAATGCGATCGCGAGGCTGCCCTCGCCGACGGCGGAGGCGACACGCTTCACCGGGCCTGAACGAACATCGCCGCACGCGAAGATGCCCGGGACGCTGGTCTCGAGGAGGTAGCGGTCGCGGTCGAGGTTCCATTCCCATTCGGGCCCGACGTCGGGACCGGTGAGCACGTAACCGCGTGGGTCGAGTGCGATCTCCGGCGGGAGCCAGCCG
>JBKPJA010000148.1:0-27324 GCA_046730515.1 Actinomycetota bacterium
CGGCGTCGGCTGCGGTGGGGCCAACCCGTGCTCGAGCGGCTGGTTCGTCGTGGGCGGCACGAGCTCCGGTTCGCCGCAGTGGGCCGGGATCGCCGCAATGGCCGACCAGATCGCCGGACGCGACCTCGGGTTCCTCAACCCGGCGCTCTACGCCATCGCCAACAACCCAGCGAAGTACGCGGCCGACTACTACGACGTCACGACCGGGAACAATCAGCTGGATCCGAGCATTCCCGGATACAGCGCATCGCCCGGTTGGGACGCGGTCACGGGGCTCGGGACGCCGAACGTGGCGCACCTGATCCCCGATCTGATCGCAGCAACTCCGTAGCGCAACCAGGCGGAGGGCCGGTGTACGCCGGCCCTCCGCTAACTTCGCACCGTGCGCATCCTCCTCTGGCATGGCTACCTGCTCGGCGGGACGGGCTCGAACGTGTACACGCAGGCGCTCGCGCGCGAGTGGAGTCTCGCCGGGCACGACGTGGTCGTCTTGTGCCAGGAGCCGCATGCCGAGCGCTACGACGTCGGTCGCGCGCAGGTCGTGCGCCCCGAGATCGGCGGGCTGCTGCCGACGTTCGTCCTCGACCGCTACGAGGGGCTCGAGGCGAAGCTGCTGCAGGACTTCACCCCTGCCGAGAGCGAGCGCTATGTGGAGCTGAACGCGCGCGCGTTACGCGCGCTCGAGCCCGCGGATCTCGTCTTCGCCAATCACGTCCTGCTCGGGGCGCCCGTCGCGGCGGCAAGTGGAATGCGTTACGCGGTCAAGGCGCACGGTTCGGAGCTCGAATATTCGATGCGCGGCAACGCGGAGCTCTCCGCGTGGGGGCGTCAGTCTCTCGCCGGCGCCGACGCCGTGTTCGTCGGCTCCGATCACATCCGCTCGGTGCTCGAGGAGATCGTCGGCCACGTCGAGCGCGTGCACGAGGTTCCGCCGGGCGTGGACGTCGAGCAATTTCATCCCGAGCCGCGCGGAGAGGCGCTCGCGCAGCTCCTCGAGGAGGCGCGTCGCGATCCGCCCAATCCCGGCGACGCGAACGAGCGGCTGCCGGACGAGGACAACGCTGAGCGTTTCGCCGCGTTCTTCGCCGACCCCGCGCCGACGGTCCTCTACTTCGGCAAGCTGATCTTCAACAAGGGCGTCCACGTCCTGCTCGATGCGTTACGCGACGTCGACGCGCGCGCCGTGATCGTCGGATTTGGCGACTATCGCGAGGAGCTCGAGCGTCTCGCGCCTCCGCGGACGCTGTTCACCGGTCCCCTCGAGCACCGCCACCTGGAGCATCTCCTGCCCCTGGCTGACGTGACGGTTGTGCCCTCGATCTTCCCCGAGGCGTTCGGCATGGTCGCCGCCGAGTCGGCCGCGGCGGCCACGCCGCCGCTCGTCGCGCGCCACTCCGGTCTCCTCGAAATCGCCGAAGGTCTCGAGGCGGAATATCCGCCGGCACGTCGCGAGCTGGCGAGCTTCACGAGCGGAGACGCGCGCGCACTCGGCGCGAAGTTGCGCGCGCTGCTGGCATTGACTGCGCAGGAGCGGGCCGAGCTCGGCGCGGCGGCCCGTCGCGCGGCGATTGAGCGGTGGAGCTGGCGCAGCGTCGCGAACCGTTTGCTGGAACCGCTTCAAATACGATAGTCGCGTGGGAGACGCCCAGAAGCTGACCCCGGAGAAGCAGATCGCATTCGCCCGTGAGGCGTTCGAGTACGCCGACGATCTCACTGTCGCGGTCGAGGAGGAGTTCCAGCTGCTCGATCCCGAGACATTCGAGCTGACGAACCGCTTCGAGGAGCTCAAGGAGTCCGCAGCGGGCAGTGAGCTCGACGAGCACCTCGCCGGAGAGCTGATCGCCTCGGAGATCGAGGTCAAGAGCGGTCGCTGTGTGGACTTTCTCGAAGCCGCAGACCGGATGGCGGAGCGCCGCAACCAGCTCGCCGCGCTCGCGGACGCGCACGGTATCGCGCTCGCCTCCACGGGAACACATCCGTGGAGCCGCTGGCAGGACCAACGCATCATCGATACGCCGCACTACCGACTCAACGACGAGATCCTCCGCTATGTCGTCTGGCGCAACAACAGCTTCGGCATTCATACGCACGTCGCGATTAGAGGCCCGGATCGCGCCGTCGCCGTTTGTAACGCGTTCCGGAACGTCCTGCCCGAGCTGCTCGCGCTCTCCGCGAGCTCTCCGTTCGTCGAAGACGTCGTCACAGGGCTGCACTCCGCGCGCACGGAGATCTTCACGCGCATGTTCCCGCGTTGCGGCGTCCCCGACGCCTACGACGGCTGGGAGGGCTTCGAGCGCTACGTGCGCTTTCTCTACGACACGCGCTCGATCGACGAGCACACGCAGATGTGGTGGAGCGTGCGGCCGCATCTCGCATTCCCCACCGTCGAGATCCGCATCTGCGACGCGCAACCCGACCTGCGGGACGCCCAGGCTCTGGCGGCGCTGATGCACGCGCTCGGTGCGCGCTTCGCACGCGCGATCGACGAAGGAGAGCCACTGCCCTCGTGGCCGCACCGAATGATCGAGGAGAACATGTGGCGGGCGATCCGATACGGCCTCTCGGGCGAGCTGATCGACTTCGAGCGCGGCGAGCCGGTGCCCGCACGCGCGCGGATCGAGCAGCTGATCGAATGGGTCGCGCCGGTTGCGGAAGAGATCGGTGCCGTGTCGTACCTGTCGGTGCCAGCCGCGAACTCGGCCGAGCGTCAGTACGCGCGGCTCGCCCAGCTCGGCTCGCACCGCGATGTCTTCGCAGAGCTGGTGCGGGCCCCGGAGCGGGTCGCATGACGGATCAACCTCAGACCGACGAGGAGCTGCTGAAGCAGGTCGAGGACGAGTTGCGCAAGCTGAAGGTCTCCGACCTGCTCGTGCAGATGCTGTACACGGTCTCGTCGCTCGGGTATCGCAAGCTCTCTGCGGAGGACCGCGACCTCGAGCAGGCGTATCTGGCGATCGAGACGCTCCGCGCCGTGCTCCCCGTCCTCGAGGGCTCGATCTCCGAGGACGTGATGCGCGACTTCCGCCAGGTGACCGCGAACCTGCAACTCGCCTACGCGGATGCGGCGTCGGATGCCGCGTCCAAATAGGTCTCTGTGATACAAACCCCGGCGCGCCGAGCAGATCGGCGCTGACTTTGTGAGGGGGTAGAAGGCGTGATCGTCGGGAGCTTTTTCAACGTCCATCCGGTGCTCTTTGCGCTCATCTGCGCGGGGATAGCCATCGCGTACGGCATCGGCCTGACGGTCTGGCTGCTCGGGCGTCCCGAGGGCAACGAGCGGATGAAGGAGATCGCGCGGGCCGTTCAGGAGGGGGCTGCGGCATACCTGCGACGGCAGTACCTCACGATTGCCGCGGTCTCGATCGTGCCGTTCCTGCTGCTCGGCTTCTACCACAAGCTCGGCTGGGGAACGGCCATCGGATTCCTGATCGGCGCCCTCCTCTCGGCGGCGGCGGGATTCATCGGCATGAACGTCGCGGTGCGCTCGAACGTCCGCACCGCCGAGGCTGCGCGGCAGGGGGTACGACCGGCGCTCACTGTCGCCTTTCGGGCAGGTTCGGTCACCGGGCTGCTCGTCGTCGGGCTCGGATTGCTCGGCGTCGCCGGCTACTACTGGGCGCTCACCGACTGGTTCAACATCGACCACGAGCGCGCGATCAAGGACCTGGTCGGTCTGGCGTTCGGCGGCTCGTTGATCTCGGTGTTCGCTCGTCTTGGCGGCGGCATCTACACGAAGGCCGCGGACGTCGGTGCAGATCTCGTCGGCAAGATCGAAGCCGGTATCCCGGAGGACGATCCCCGCAACCCTGCGGTGATCGCGGACAACGTCGGTGACAACGTCGGCGACTGTGCGGGCATGGCCGCGGACCTGTTCGAGACGTACGCCGTCACAGCGGTGGCGGTGATGCTGATCGCCTCGCTCAGCTATCCGAACTCCAGGCTCTGGCTCTATCCGCTTGCGATCGGAGGGATCTCGATCCTGGCTTCGGTGGTCGGGACCTTCTTCGCGCGGATCGGCCGCGACGGCTCGATCATGAACGCGCTCTACAAAGCTGTCCTCGTCGCCGTCATCCTCTCCGCCATCGGCTTCATCCCCGTGACCATGGCCTACGACGGGGGCCCCTTCTCGTTCACGGACCTATACGTCTCCGCGCTGGTGGGGCTCGCAGTGACGTTCTTACTGGTTGCGATCACGGAGTACTACACCGGCACGAGGTGGCATCCGGTGAAGTCGATCTCCGAGGCCTCGAGGACGGGCCATGCGACCAACATCATCGCCGGCCTCGCCGTCGGGATGCAGGCGACCGCGGTGCCCGTGATCGTCATCGCCGCCGGCATCTTGATCGCACATCACTTCGCAGGCCTGTTCGGAATCGGCGTCGCGGTAATGGCGCAGTTGTCGATGACGGGACTGATCGTCGCGCTCGACGCCTACGGGCCCGTAACCGACAACGCAGGTGGGATCGCGGAGATGGCCGATCTCCCCGCCGACGTCCGTGCGGTCACCGATCCGCTCGACGCGGTCGGCAACACGACCAAGGCCGTCACGAAGGGCTACGCGATCGGGAGCGCCGCGTTGGCCGCGCTTGTGCTCTTCGACTCGTACACGAGCGGGCTCGATCACGCGGGCTACTCCGTGAGCTTCAGCCTCAGCGACCCGTGGGTCGTCGCCGGGCTGTTCATCGGCGGCCTGATGCCGTTCCTCTTCGCCTCGCTGGCAATGCAGGCCGTCGGCCGCGTCGGCGGCGAGGTGGTGACCGAGGTCCGTCGCCAATTCCAGGAGAACCCAGGGATCATGGAGGGGACCGTACGTCCGGAGTACGGCCGCACGATCGACATCGTCACCGGCTCCGCCATCAGGGAGATGCTGCTGCCGGCGTTGATTCCCGTGACGTTTCCGATCATCGTCGGCGTGATCAACGCGCGGATGCTCGGTGGTCTGTTGATCGGGACGATCGTGACGGGCCTCTTCCTCGCGATCGCGATGACCTCCGGCGGCGGCGCCTGGGACAACGCGAAGAAGCTCATCGAAGACGGCCTCTACGGGGGCAAGGGCTCCGAGGCGCACGCCGCCTCGGTCACGGGCGACACCGTCGGCGACCCCTACAAGGACACGGCGGGGCCGGCGATCAACCCGATGATCAAAATCGCCAACATCGTGGCGATCCTGATCATCCCGCTCATCGTCTCGATCCACACCTAGCCGTCCTCGGAGATAGCGTTGGCTCGTGACGAGCGGCGCTGCTGAGACGGCGGCCTCGACGGAGGCGCCTCGCCCGCGCGGCCGCAGGCGCCGTCAACAGGGGCTCGAGCGCGTGCTCGGGACGCCGGCGCTCTTTGCGACGGCGTACGGAAACGTCGGCTCGTCGATCTACTACGCACTCGGCGTCACGGCTGCGATCGCGCTCGGGCTCACACCGCTCGTCTTCGTCATCAGCGGGCTCATCTTCGCCGCGACCGCCGCGACGTACGCGGAGGGAACCGTTCGCTACCCGGAGGCGGGCGGCTCGTCCTCGTTCGCGCGGCACGCGTTCAACGAGCTCGTCTCCTTCGGGGCCGCATGGGCGCAGATGCTCAACTACATCATCACGATCGCCATCTCGGCGTTCTTCGTCCCGCACTACCTCTCGATCTTCTGGGAGCCGCTGCGGACGAATCCGTGGGACATCATCGGCGGGGCGATCGTAATCGTCTTCCTCGTCGGCCTGAACATCGTCGGCATCAAGGAAGCGGCCGGCCTGAACATCTTCCTCGCCGTCGTCGACTTCGCCACGCAGCTCCTGCTCGTCCTGGTCGGCTTCTCGCTGATCTTCAGCTGGCACACGCTGAAGACAAACGTCCACTTCGGCGTCGCGCCGACCTGGCGGAACTTCGCACTCGCGATTCCCGTCGCGATGATCGCCTACACGGGTATCGAGACCGTCTCCAACCTCGCGGAAGAGGCGCGCGATCCTCCGCGCAACATTCCTGCGTCGATTCGCTTCGTCGCGATCGCAGTCTTCGTCATCTACTTCACGCTGCCGCTGATCGCGCTGTCGGCCCTCCCGGTTGCGAAGAACGCGGAAGGCCAGTACGTAACGAAGCTCGGGCTGTCGCCGCAGCACGGCGGCTACAAGAACGACCCGGTGCTCGGGCTCGTCAACAACCTGAACCTACACGGCGCGGTCTTACACGGCGCGCGGTACTACGTCGGCATCCTCGCTGCGACGATCCTCTTCATCGCGACGAACGCGGGAGTGATCGGCGCCTCGCGGATCACGTACTCGATGTCGAGCTACCGCCAGCTGCCCGAGGTCTTTCGTCGTCTGCATCCCGTGTTCAAGACGCCGTGGCTCGCGCTCCTCGTCTTCGCGGGATTTGCCTCGATCGTCTTCATCCTCCCCGGGAACGTCGACTTCATCGGACGCATGTACGCGTTCGGCGCGATGCTCTCGTTCACGATCGCGCACGCGGCGGTCATCCAGCTGCGTCGGCGACACCGCCGAGAGGAGCTCGTCTTCCGCGCTCGGCCGAATCTTCGGTGGCGCGGCGTCGACTGGCCGCTGTTCGCGATCGTCGGCGGGCTCGGAACCGGGGTCGCCTGGCTCGTCGTCGTGGTCCAGGACGCGCCCACGCGCTATGCCGGCCTGGGCTGGCTCGCGCTCGGGTTCGTCGCGTATGCGGCGTATCGGCGTCACCTCGGGCTGCCGCTGCGGGAGACCGTGCGCGCCCCCGTCGCGATGGGGCCGGCGCTCGCCCTCGAGTACCGCAGCATTCTCGTCCCCGCGAAGCCCGGACGCATGTCGGAGGAGGCGGTCGACGTCGCGTGCAGGCTCGCAACGCAGCGGAGCGCGTCGATCGCGGCGGTCGCGGTCGTGGTCGTCCCGCTCGAGTTGCCGCTCGACACCGAGCTCCACGATGCGGAAGCCGAAGCGGACGAGGTGCTGGACGCGGCACGCGCGATCGGCGAACTGTACGGCGTCACCATCATCGGCCGTCTCGTCCGCGCGCGCAGCGCGGGACGCGCGATTGTCGACGAGGCGTACCGGAGGCAGACGGAGATCATCGTCATGGGCACTCCGCGCCGCGACCGACCGCGCGGCGCGGTCTTCAGCGACACCGTCGACTTCGTCCTCAAGCATGCGCCGTGCCGGGTGATGGTGGCGGCGGGCCGCAAAGCGGCATGAGGGCATACCGACTCGGCACGACCCTGCTCGCCGTCGTTTTCGTCGGCATCGGCGTCGCGCTGCTCGTCGAGACGGCGATCGCCGGCGGCGCCGTCGGCTTCGTCCTCGGCGGTCTCTTCATCGCCGCGGGAACCGCGCGGCTCTACATTCTCCGCGCGCGTCGCTGAGATCGGCCTGGCGGCGTAATCTCCGTCTGTGGCTCGGAAGCTGCCACGATTTCAGCGAGTTCTCGACGCACCCGCGCTCTTCTCGATCGCGTACGGCGAGATCGCGTCGTCGATCTACTTCGCGCTGGGCCTCATCGCGCTGCACGCGCTCGGCTTCACGCCGGCGCTGCTGCTGATCGTCGGCGCGATCTTCCTGCTCGTCTCGCTCTCCTATGCGGAGGGGACGGCGACGACGCGAGAGACAGGGGGCGCGGCGACGATCGTGCGAATCGCGTTCAACGACCTCTGGGGCTTCGTGACCGGCTGGGTCCTCTTCCTCGACTACCTGATCGTGATCGCGCTCTCGGCACTGTTCGTGCCGCACTACGTCGCGGGCGCGTTCTTCACCCGCATCCATCGGCCGTGGGACGTCATCGCCGGCTGTGGCGTGATCGCGGGCATTGCCGCGATTCGCCTCGTCCACCGCACGAGGCTGCACCGCTGGGCGATCGGAGTCGCACTGATGGATCTCGCAACCCAGCTCCTGCTGATCGTGCTCGGGTTCGCGCTGCTCTTCTCGCCGCACGCACTCACGCGTGGCACCTCGCTCGGGCACTCACCGACCTGGCACTCGATCTTGTTCGCGCTGCCGCTCGCGATGCTCGCCTACACCGGGCTGGAGACCGTGGCCAACCTCGCGGAGGAGGCGCGTCATCCGGGCCGCGATCTGCCGCGCAGCCTCTTCAGCTCGATCGCGCTCGTCGTCCTGCTCTACGTCGCGATCGCAATCGTCGGGCTCTCCGCCTTCCCGCCTCGACACGGGACGCTGCTCGGCAGCACGTGGCTGCGCGCGCCGATCGTCGGCATCGTCGTGCAGCTGCGGGAGCACCTGCCGGGATACATCGGTGACCCACTGCAGGTGTTCGTCGGTCTCTCCGGGGCGCTGATCCTCCTCACGGCCGCGACGACCTCGATGTCGGGTTTCGGCCGGCTCGCGTACTCGCTCGGCGAACATGGACAGCTCCCGCGCAAGTTCGGCTGGCTCAACCCGCGCACGCTGGTGTCGCCGCAGTCGATCGTCGTCGCGGCACTCATCTCGATCGTCGGACTAATCGCATCCGACCACCTCAAGCATCCGGTCTCATACCTGGCGAGCCTCTTCAGCTTCGGTGTCCTGCTCGCGTTTACCGCGACGCAGATCGCGGTGATCAAGCTCCGCTTCACCGAGCCGGGACGTCGGCGCCCGTATCGCGTCCCGCTTTCGATCGGGCGTTTACCGCTGCCGTCGCTGATCGGCGCGGTGCTCACGTTTGCGATCTGGCTGATCGCAATGGCGACGCATGCCGGCGCGCGCTACGGCGGACCTGTCTGGCTTGCAGCCGGGCTCCTGCTCTACGTCTTCGTCCGGAAGACACGCGGCGAAGGTCTTCTGGAGCGCGTCACGTCTGCAGACGAGCGACACGACCTCGCGGAAGCGGAGTTCTCGCGGATCCTCGTGCCGATGAAGCTCGGCGAGATCGGCGAGGAGATGGTCGCGACCGCGGTCAAGCTGGCACAGGAGCGCGGTGCCGCGGTCGACGCGCTGCACGTGATTCGCGTCCCGCTCGACCGTCCGCTCGAGGCCGAGCTCTGGGACGAGGACGAGCGGGCGGAGGCGTCGCTCGCGGAGGCGAAGCTGCTCGGAGCCGACCACGGCGTCGAGGTCGTCGGGCACACCGTTCGCGCGCGTTCGATCGGCCAGGCGATCGTGGAGGAGGCGAAGCGGCTGGACTCCGACCTGATCGTGCTCGGCTCGTCGCCGCGCTGGCGCCGCCAGTCCCGCTTCTTCTCTCCGACCGTCGACTACGTCCTGAAGAAAGCGCCGACCGAGGTGCTCATCGTCGCCTTCCCGCAGGGCGTCCTCGAAGGCGAACCCGCACATGCATAGGTCCGTGCGCAGCGCTACGCTGAGGATATGAAGGCCTTGATCATCGGCTGCGGCCGCGTTGGTTCGACTGTCGCGAAGCGTCTCGCCTCCGAAGGGTGGGACGTGACCGCATTGGACGAGAAGGAGTCGGCGCTCTCCCGGCTGGGCGAGGACTGGACCGGCGGCTTCGTGGTCGGCCACGGGATGGACACCAACGTCCTCCGCGAGGCGGGGATCGAGGACGCTGACGCCGTCGTCGTCTCCACCGACGGAGACAACACGAACATCATCATCGGCCAGGTCGCTCAGAAGCGCTTCGGCATCGAGTGCACGGTCGTACGCATCCTCGATCCGGCGCGTGCCGAGTTCTACGCGCAGCGCGGACTCCGCACGGTCTGCCCGACCTCAACGGCGATCGACGTCCTGACCGACGCGGCGCGAACGTGCGCCGTGCCGCAGCCCGCCGAGAAGGTAGGCGCATAACCCGTGTATGTCCTGATCGCAGGCGGCGGCAAGGCGGGCGCGAACGTCATGCGCACGCTTCTCCGCAACGGCCACGAGGCGACGCTGATCGAACAGAACCGCGACCGGTTCGAGGCGCTCGAGCACGAGTTCGAGCACCAGGCGATGCTCGGTGACGCGACGGAGATCTACGTGCTCGAGAAGGCCGGGATCCGCCGTCCACCCGACCTCGTTCTCGCCCTCACGGGTGACGACGAGGACAACATGGTCATCTGCCAGCTCGCGAAGGAGAAGTACGGCGTGCCGAAGGTGATCGCGCGCGTCAACGATCCGCGCAACCAGGTGCACTTCGACCTGCTAGGCATCTCGCCGACGGTCTGCGCGACGTCGAGCATCCTTGGGCTCGTCGAGCACGAGGTGCCCGAACACGAGCTCGTGCACCTGCTCGAGCTTCGCAAGGAGAACCTCGAGATCGTCGAGGTGCAGATCGACAAGGGCTCGCCGTCCGCGGGCAAGAAGGTCGAGAAGCTCGCGCTGCCGGAGGGCTCGCGTCTGATCTCGATCATGCGCAACGGGAAGGCGGAGATCGCCGTCGGCTCGACGGAGCTGCAGCCCGGCGACCAGGTGCTTGCAATCCTGGAGCCGGGTAAGGAGGACGAGTTGAAACGCGTCCTCCTCAAGCGCTGACGGCCGTCCCGGCTACCCTTAGCCCGTGAACGCGCGCCGTTCGGCCACGTTCTTCCTCGCCCTCGGCGCCGCCGCCGCCGGCGTGATCGGCATCGTCTCCGCGCTCACGCCGGAGTTCGCAGACCGCTACGACCTCATCCGCGGCGTCCTGCCCCCGGACGTTCCGCACGCGGCACGCGTAGTCGCGCTCGCGTTCGGCATCGCGCTGATCGTGCTCGCGCGCGGGCTCGCGCAGCGCAAGGAACGCGCGTGGCAACTCGCGGTCGCAGTCGTCGCGGTCTCGGTTGCCGCGCACCTGGCGAAAGGGCTCGACGTCGAGGAGGCGGCGACCGGCGTGGTGTTGCTCGCCGCCCTCTTCCGTTACCGGAAGCAGTTCAACGCGCCCGGCGAGCCGGCGGTCCTTCGCCCGCTTGCGCGCGTGCTCGTCGCACTGGCGCTCGTCGCCTTCCTGCTCACATTGCGCGAGACCGTTCCTCTCGGCGACAACATCGAGAGTGCCCTGATCCTGCTCGGCGTTCTCCTCACGTTCCGCGCGCTCTACCTCTGGCTGCGGCCCATGCGTGGCGAAGGAGATCACACCGCGGCAGAGCGCATACAGGCGCGGCGCGTCGTCCGCAACGAAGGGCGCGACAGCCTGGCCTACTTCGCGCTGCGTCGCGACAAGAGCTACCTCTTCTCACCGACGCGCCGGACTCTGCTCGCGTATCGCGTCGTCAACGGAACCGCATTGATCAGCGGCGATCCGATCGGTGTCGAAGAGGAGGTGCCTGACCTGCTCGACGAGTTCCGCCGGATGGCGCACGCTTCTGGCTGGCGCGTCGCGTCGCTCGGGACGAGCGAGCAACTCCTGCCGGCGTACCGCGCGCTCGGCTTCCACACGGTCTACCTTGGAGACGAGGCAATCGTGCGGCCGGACGAGTTCTCCCTCGAGGGACGGGCGATCCGCAAGGTGCGCCAATCAGTGTCGAGGCTGCAGCGGGCCGGCTACAGGGCGCGCGTCCTGCAGGTCGATGAGGTCGATGCCGACCTGCGGCGGGAGATCGCCTCTGTCTCCGCCGAGTGGCGCGGACGTAGCCCCGAGCGCGGGTTCACGATGACGATGGACGCACTGTGGGACTACCCGGAAAGCGTGCTCGTCCTCGCGGAGGATCAGGACGGTCGAATCGGCGGCTTCATCCACCTCGTTCCTTCGCCGGCATGTGGAGGCTGGTCGCTCGCGACGATGCGACGACGTCGTGACACGCCGAACGGGCTCATGGAGTTCCTGATCGTCGAAGCGCTCGCGTGGGGACGCGAGCACGGCGTCAGCGAGCTCTCGCTGAACTTCGCCGTGTTCGCGAAGGCGCTCGGAGCCGATTCGGAATCGCCCCTCGGGCTGCGCGTCCTTCGAATGCTGCTCCTCAGGTTCGACCGTTTCTTCCAGCTCGAGCGCCTCTACAACTTCAACCGGAAGTTCTTCCCGCACTGGCGGCCGCGGTTCGTTTGCTTCGAGCACTGGACGGAGGTGCCGCTCGTCGCGTTGGCGTTCCTCCAGGTGGAGCAGCTGCTCACTCCGGCGGGCCCCTGGGTGCGGACCCCGGATCTCGCCGCCGTATGATCGCGCCGCTCTTCGCCGCCGCCGCACTTGCGGCTGCAACACCGACCGCGCACGACTGGACGCGGTTCGGTTACAACGCAGCGCGTTCGAGCGCCGCGGCGTTCGCCACCGGCATTACCGCGGCCAATGCGTCGCGTCTCCAACGGACGCGCGTCGAGGTGGACGGGACCGTCGACTCGTCGCCGATCTTCCTGCACGGCGTCACCGTCGGAGGTTCGACGCACGATGTCCTGTTCGTCACCACGACGTACGGCAAGGCCCTCGCGATCGACGCGGCGAACGGTCGAGTGCTGTGGCGCTACACGCCGCCCGGTTACTCGTCGTGGGCGGGCTCCTACCGGATCACGAACGCGACACCGGTTGCCGATCCGAGCCGTGCTGCGATCTACACGGTGTCGCCGGATGGGCGGATCCACAAGCTCTCCGTCGCGGACGGCACCGCGCTGTGGTCGACGGCAATCACGCGCCTCCCTACGCGGGAGAAGATCGCCGCAGCGCTGAACTACTCGCGCGGGCTCGTGATCGCCACGACCGGCGGCTACGTCGGCGACGCGCCTCCGTATCAAGGTCACGTCGTGACGCTGAATCCGTCGAGCGGCGCGATCGTTCACGTCTGGAACTCGCTCTGCAGCAACCGACACGCGATCATCGAGCCGAGCTCGTGCGGTGCGAGCGATTCCGCGATCTGGGCGCGTGCCGGCGCGGTCGTCGACCCGTCGACGGGAAGGCTGCTCGTCGCAACGGGCAATGGTCCGTGGAACGGACGGACGAACTGGGGTGACAGCGTGCTCGAGCTCTTGCCGAACGCGTCGGGTCTGCTGCAGAACTGGACGCCGCGCAACCAGGCGCAGCTGGAAGCGGGTGACACCGACCTCGGCTCGACCGCGCCGGCATTCCTGGGCGGCGGGCTGGCGGTGCAGGGCGGCAAGGACGGCAAGCTCCGTTTGCTCAACATCCGCCGTTTGAACGGTACGACGCACGCGGGTGCCCGCCTCGGCGGCGAGCTGCAGACGGTCAGCGCTCCTGGCGGGGACGACGTCTTCGGTGCGGTTGCCGTGTGGCGCAATCGAGGCACCTCGTGGGCGTTCGTCTCGACCGGCGCTGGGACGGCCGCATTCCGGCTCGTGCACGGCCGCTTGCGCCGCGCGTGGCAAAACGGTGCCGCCGGGACGAGCCCCGTCATCGCCGGCGGATTGCTCTACGTCTACGACCCGAACGGCGCGCTCCGTATCTTCAGGCCGACGTCTCCGCGGCCTCTGGCGACGCTGCCGGCAGGAACCGGCCACTGGAACAGCCCGATCGTCGTCGCAGGTCTTGTCGCCCTGCCGGAAGGCGACGCGAACAACCACCGCACGAGCGGCGTGCTGAACATTTATCGCATCGATTAGCCGGTCCGGCGGCGTCGCACGTGCGGCGCCTGCGTTCCCAGCGCGGCGTAGGCGAGCGCCTGGAGCGACTCGTTCAGCGTTGCGAGCTCGCGCGCGATGCGGAGGAGCTGCTCGTTCGTGTCCAGCCGGCGCGTGAGGCTGTGGACTTCGTCGCAGAGGCGATCGAGGCGCTCGAGCAGCGCGTCGAGTTGCCGGTCTCCGAGTTCCTTTCGCTCCATACGTTCATCTTAGGCCGAGGAGTTCGTCGCGCGTGCGCACGACGCGCGCGTCGTCTCCGAGCTGTCCGAGCAGTCGCTCCAGCGCGCCAGCGCCGGTTTCGAGCGCCGTGATTCGCCGCGCGGCGCCGAGTTGCGCCAGCGCGACGCGGGCGAGAGCCGCCGGCGCGTCCGTGAAGACGCCGATGCGAACGCTGTCGGCGTGTAGCCGCCGTAAGGCGGTACTCGCTTCCGCGTCGGGCCGCAGATACACAGGCGCACGCTCCTCGGCGAACCGCTCGAGCAGCTGTTCCCAGTTCGGCACCTCTTCCTCGATCGTCGCCCTGCCGACGCGAAAACGATGGGCCGCGTCCGCGCGCCAGTCCTCCAACAGCTTCCGCGTGTCTCCCAACGCGTCGAGATCGACCGCAACTGCCTTCACGCGCGCACGCGCGTCCAGGCAAGGAGGCCGAACGTGATCCCGATCGCGTCGATCGCGACGTCGACCGCAGAACCGTGTCGTCCTGCGACGAAGTGCTGGTGCAGCTCGTCACTCGCGGCGAACGCGAGTGCGGCGAGGAACGCGGGCGCTTGGCGGCCGAACGCGCGCAGCAGGAGGACGCCGAGGATTGCGTACTCCGTCATGTGCGCACACTTGCGCAGGACGTAGTCCCAGGTGCCGAGCCCGCTCGAGAGGTGCGGAACGGACGAGAGCGCGAAGATCAGCGCCGCCCACGCGACGACCGGCAACCAGAACGAGACAGCGCGCGACCGAACCATCCGGTCGACGATGCTAGTCTCCCCGCGACAACCGGCGAGCGGTCAGGGAATCCGGTGCAAATCCGGAACGGTCCCGCCGCTGTGAGGGGAGACGCTCTCGCGCCGAACTGCCACTGGCCTAAGGGCTGGGAAGGCGGCGAGGGAGGGCGCCCCGAGTCAGAAGACCTCCGCCCGTCGGCAAATGATCGAAACCCCTCGCGGAAGGAGGATTCGTGTTTCGCCGACCCCTCGTTCTCGTCGCGGCTCTCGCCGCGCTGCTCCTCTCTCATCAATCCGCGGTAGGCGCGCGCCGGATTCCGCACCGCATCATCTCGCTCTCCCCGTCGTCGACGGAGTCGCTCTTCGCGATCGGCGCCGGTAAGCAGGTGATTGCCGTGGATGACCAGTCCGACTACCCGAAGCGGGCACCGCGCACGAACCTCTCGGGCTATACGCCGAACGTCGAGGCGATCGCGGGTTATCACCCGGATCTCGTCGTCCTGTCCGGCGATCCCGGCGGCGTCATCGAGGGACTGCACCACCTCGGCATTCGCACGCTGCTCCAGCACGCTCCGAATGAGCTGAACGGCGCGTACGCGGAAATCCGGCAACTCGGGACCATCACCGGTCACCAGCGCTCGGCCGTCCGGCTCGTCGCGCGCATGAAGAACCAGATCGCGCGCATCGTGAAGTCGGCCCGGCGGCCGAGGCTCTCCGTCTACCACGAGCTGTCGCCCGACTACTACAGCGCGACGTCATCGACGTTCATCGGCCGGGTTTACAAGCTCTTCGGTCTGAAGAACATCGCCGATGCCGCGGACTCTTCGGGCTCGGGATATCCACAGCTGTCCGGTGAGTACATCGTCGCCGCCGATCCGAGTCTGATCGTCCTCGCCGATACCCGCTGCTGCGGGGAGACGGCCGAGACCGTCGCAAAACGGCCCGGCTGGTCGGGGCTCAGCGCAGTCCGCAACCACGCGGTGGTCGGAGTGGACGATTCGATCGCCTCCCGCTGGGGACCGCGGATCGTCGACTTCGTTCGAGCCGTCGGCCGGGCGCTGAACAAGATCGGACGCTGAGTGCGGCCGGCGAGGACGCAGCTCGTTGTGCTCGGCGCTTTCGCGTTCCTCGCCGTCGCGCTGCTCATCGGACTGCTCGTCGGTCCGGTTCACCTGGGAGCGGTGAACGTCGTGCGAGCGACGTTTGCGCACGTCTTCGGATTCCGTTCGCCGCTCTCCGGCTCGGACGACGCCATCCTCTGGCAGCTGCGATTGCCGCGCGTGCTGCTCGGAGCGATCGTCGGTGGAACGCTCGCCGCAGCGGGAGCCGCCTATCAGGGCGTCTTCCGCAATCCGCTCGCGGATCCGTATCTCCTCGGTGCGGCGGCAGGCGCAGGTCTCGGAGCCACGCTCACGGTCGCGTACGCGCCGGCGAGCGCCCTCACCGGGGACGTGCTTCCGGTCGCGGCGTTCGGCGGTGCGGCGATCGCGGTGTTCGCGGCGTACGCGTTGGGACGGTCGGCGGGCGTGGCCGCCGGGCCGGCCGCGCTGGTGCTCGCCGGTGTGACGATCACTTCCTTCTTCACGGCCATGCAGACGTTCGTGCAGCAGCAACACGTGCAGACCGTGCAGGAGATCTACTCGTGGTTGCTCGGCAGGCTCGCAACCGCGGGCTGGCGCGAGGTCGGCATCGTCCTGCCGTATGCGTTCGCGGCGTGGCTCGTGATCCTCGCGCACCGTCGCCTGCTCGACGTCCTCGCAGTGGGAGACGAGGAAGCCGCTGCGCTGGGGGTGAACGTCGCACGCGTTCGCCTGCTCGTGGTGTTCGCCGCGACGATCGGAACCGCCGCTGCAGTCGCCGTCAGCGGCCTCATCGGCTTTGTCGGGATCATCGTCCCGCACACGATCAGGTTGATCGTCGGGGGCAGTTATCGCCTGCTGCTGCCGCTGTCCGTGCTCGTCGGCGCGGGATTCCTCGTGCTCGCGGATGTCGCGGCGCGGACGGTGATGTCGCCGGCGGAGCTGCCGATCGGGGTGGTCACCGCATTCTTCGGCGCGCCCTTCTTCGCCGTCGTTCTCCGCACGAGTCGGAGAACTGCGTGACTGCGGTCGAGCTCCGCAACGTCTCCGTGACGCTCGGTCGAGCGCGTGTCGTCGACCGCGTAACGCTGGCGGTGGAAGAGGGCGAATGGCTGGCTCTCATCGGCCCGAACGGGGCCGGTAAGACGACGATGCTGCGCGCGGTCGCCGGGCTGATTCCCTTCGACGGGACGATCGAGGTGCTGGAGGACGACGCGTCCGAGCTCCCACGCAAAGAGCTCGCGCGACGCGTGGCGCTCGTCCCACAGGTCCCGGTCATGCCGCCGGATGCGACCGTTCTGCAGTACGTCTTGCTCGGCCGGACGCCGTACATCGGCTACTTCGGCAGCGAGCGTCGCTCAGACCACGAGGCGGCGGAGGCTGCACTGGAAGAGCTCGACCTCGGACCGTTTGGGCACCGACGCATCGGCTCCCTGTCCGGCGGCGAGCGACAGCGCGCCAGTCTCGCCCGCGCACTTGCGCAGGATGCTCCCATCCTCTTGCTCGACGAGCCGACGACCGCCCTGGATGTCGGGCGACAGCAGCAGGTGCTCGAGATCGTCGATCGTCTCCGCGTCGACGGCGGCTTGACGGTGCTCTCGACGATGCACGATCTCACTCTGGCGGGTCAGTACGCCAACCGGCTGGTTCTGCTCGACGACGGTCGCGTCGTCGCGGGCGGTCATGCAGGCGACGTGCTCACCGGGAAACTGATCGCGGAGCACTACGGCGCGGATGTCGACGTGCTCGGCGAGCCCGAGTCTGGATTCGTCGTCGTGCCGGTGAGACGGCGCGGATGAGCGTCGTCTTTCTGCTCGGCGGCGCACGCAGCGGCAAGTCCGCGCTTGCCGTCGAGCTTGCCCGGAGTGCTGGGAAGCCCGTTGTCGTGCTCGCGACGGCCGAGGCTGGCGACGAGGAGATGGCGGAACGGATCCGGGAGCATCGCGACGCACGTCCGGCCGACTGGGAAGTCGTCGAAGAACCGGTCGAGCTCCTCGCGGCACTGGGTCGCGTCGACGACCGTGCGACGATCGTCCTCGACTGCCTCTCGCTTTGGGTCGCGAACATGCTGGACCGCGACCCCGACGTCGAGCAACAGGCGCGCGATGCCGCCGTTCTCGCCGCCGACAGAGAGGGCCTGACGATCGCGGTCAGCAACGAGGTCGGCCTCGGGATCGTCCCGATCTCTGCACTTGGCCGCCGCTACCGAGACGTCCTCGGCCGCGTCAACGCAACGTGGGCGGCGGCCGCAGATGAGGCGGCGCTCGTCGTCGCCGGCCGGGCGTTGCGACTCGACTCCGCGGGAGCCTTCCTCTGACGAGCCTGCTCGAAGACACGCTCGCACGAATCGAACCGGCCGACACCACGGCGTCACTTGCCGCACGCGCGGAGCTCGACGCGAAGACAAAGCCCCGCGGAAGCCTGGGGAGGATCGAAACCCTCGCGCAGCAGATCGCCGGAATCAGGAGAGCTGCGACGCCCGGCCAGCTGTCGGCAGCAGTCGTCGTCGCCGCCGCCGATCACGGCGTCGCGGTCGAAGGCGTGAGCGCGTACCCGCAGGAGGTCACGCAACAGATGCTCGCCAACTTCGAGTCCGGTGGCGCGGCCGTCTCCGTGCTCGCACGCGAGGCAGGCGCGTCTCTTCGCATCGTCGACGCCGGCGTTGGACGACCGACCGAGAACATCGCCGAGGGCCCGGCGATGACCAGCGCTGCCGCCCAGCGGTGCATCGAGCGCGGGATCCTGCTCGCCGGCGAGCTCGCCGCGGAAGACGTCGGGATCCTCGCGCTCGGAGAGATGGGGATTGCAAACACGACCTCGGCCTCCGCACTCTGCGCAGCGCTCCTTCCCGCCGAGGCAGAAGCCGTGTGCGGTCGCGGAACCGGGCTCGACGACGCGGGAGTCGAGCACAAGGTTGAGGTCGTGGAGCGCGCGCTCGCGGCGAACGCGGTCGATCCGGCAGATCCGCTCGGCGTGCTCGCGGCACTCGGCGGGTTCGAGATCGCAGTGCTCTACGGCGTCGCGCTCGGCGCAGCCGCGGAGCGAATCGTTGTTCTCCTCGACGGGTTCATCACCGCCGCCGCCGCGCTGGTCGCGGCGCGCACAGCGCCGGACTCGGTCGCCGCGATGGTCGCGGCACACGTCTCGCCCGAGCCCGGTCATGGTCTCGTGCTGGCGGAACTCGGCCTCGAGCCGCTGCTCGACCTCGGCCTGCGGCTCGGGGAGGGAAGCGGTGCAGCACTCGCGCTTCCGCTCGTCCATTCCTCTCTTGCAGTGCTCGCGGACATGGCGACGTTCGCTTCCGCAGGTGTGACCGATGCCGGCCGCTAGCGTGCGAGCCGCGGCGGGCGCGCTCACGTTCTTGACCCGCGTGCCACTCGGAAGCGCCGTCGCGATCGACGGACGTGACGTCGCGCGCGGGACGATTCTCTTCCCGGTCATCGGTGCAGGCGTCGGTGCGGCGGTCGGCGGCATCGCGATCCTGCTCCATCTCCGTTTGTCTGCCCTCGCCGCAGCGGGAATCGCTCTTGCCGCCGGTGTCGTGCTGACAGGCGGGATGCACATCGACGCGCTCGCGGATCTGTGCGATGCGATCGGCGCCACTCGGGACCGCGCGCTGGAGATCATGCGTGACTCACGCGTAGGTGCCTTCGGCGCCGCGGCGATTGCATTCGACGTGCTCCTCCGGGCCGCGGCTCTCTCCATGCTGCTCACCCGTGGCGGCGCGCTCGCCTCTCTCGTCGGCGCTGGAGCGCTGTCACGAGCAGCCTCACCGCCGCTTGCCGCCTCGCTTGCGTATCCGCGCACGGAACGCGGGCCGGGCAGTGTCTTGACCGGACGTGTCTCGCCGCTTGTGGCGGCTCTCGCTGTCGCCCTTGCCCTCGGGATTGCCGTCCTCGCAGGCGGCGTCAACGGTCTCGCAATGGCGGGCGGAGTCGCCGTGTCGACGACCTGCCTCGGCCTCGTCTACCGCCGCTGGCTCGGTGGAGCGACCGGCGACTGCCTCGGCGCGACGACCGAGATCAGCGAGACCGTCGCGCTGCTGGTCGCCGCGGCACTTGCGTGACGAAGCTCATCGTCTGCCGCCACGCCGATCCGGCTCGTCCCGAGGGAGCGGCGGCCCTCGCACAGGCCCTTTCTGCGACCCCCCTCGCCGCGATCTACACGAGCCCGCTCGAACGCGCCGCAGCCACGGCCGCCGTCGTTGCGGAGGAGCACCGCCTCGTGCCTGTCGTCGTCGACGACTTGCGAGAGATCGATTTCGGCGAGGTCGAGGGGCTCACCTTCGACGACCTTCCGCAGGAGCTCCAAGACGCGCTGCTGCGCGAGCCGATGCGCGTCCGCTTCCCCGGAGGCGAGGGCTATCCGGAGCTCAAACGCCGTGTCAGCGAGGCGATGGACGGGATCGTCACCGCGCACGCGCACGAGTCCGCCGCCGTCGTCACGCACGCAGGAGTGATTCGCGCCGCCCTTGCGCTCTGGTTACAGATTCCGGACGAAGCCGTCTTTCGCATCGATTAACGCCATGCCTCAGTGAACGTCGTCGAGTGGATCGACGGCGTCCCCTTGGCGCGGCTCGTGAACGGCGGGCCCGAGAACGCTCGGTTAGGATGAGCCGTGGCGCTTCCGCGCCGTTCTATGACGGACTGAGTCGAGTCATCCGTTTCCCGTTTCCGCCTCGACAGGAGGTCCGTTTGTCCTCGCTTGCTGCAGCGAACATCACCAAGTTCCACGGTCCGCAACTCGTCCTGAAGGACGTGACGCTCATCGTCACCCAGGGCGCGCGGATCGGTCTCGTCGGCCCGAACGGCGCCGGCAAGTCGACGTTGCTCCGGATCCTCGCCGGTCTCGAAGAAGCGGACTCCGGAACGGTGCGTCGCTCTCCGCCCGACCTGACGGTCGGCTACCTCGCACAGGAGTCCGCTGTGCAGCAGCTGTCGGGCGGGGAGGCCGCTCGCGAACGTCTTGCCGAAATCGAGCAAGCGCGCTTCGACGTCGTCCTGCTCGACGAACCGACGAACGATCTCGACTTCGAGGGGCTCGAGCGACTCGAGCGCTTCGTCCGCGAAGTTCCTGGGGCCGCGGTGATCGTTTCGCACGACCGCGACTTTCTCGATCGCACGGTGACGCGCATCGTCGGGCTCGACGAATGGAAGCGCGGCACGCGCGAGTTCAGCGGCGGCTGGTCGGACTACGAGCGTGCGCGCGACCAGGCGCGTCGGCAGCAGTCCGCGGCGTACGGGCGCTACGAGGACGAGAAGACGCGCCTGGAGGCGCAGCTGCACCGCATGCAGGAGTTGGAACGGCGCGGTTACGGTCAGGGTCGCAAGAAGAAGAAGACGAAGGACGTGAAGAGCGCGATCGGCGGTCGCATCGACCGGTTGGATGCGGTCGAGAAGCCGTACGAGCCGTGGGAGCTCCAGCTGCGGCTCGGAGGCGGGAAGCGCAGCGGCGACGTCGTCGTGCGGCTCGAAGACGCGGTCGTGGAGCGCGGCACGTTCATCCTCGGGCCGATCGACCTCGAGCTCGCCTACGGCGAACGGCTCGAGGTCAGCGGCGGCAACGGCAGCGGCAAGACGACGTTGCTCGACGTCCTGCTCGGTCGGCTCGAGCTCACGCGCGGCCGGCGCTGGGTCGGCCCCGGAGTCGTGCTCGGCGAGCTCGAGCAGCGGCGCGGCGAGTTCGCAGGCGGCCGGCTCCTGGATGAGTTCGTCCGCGAGTCGGGCCTCTCGGCGGAGGACGCACGCGCGCTGCTCGCGAAGTTCGGCCTCGGCGCGGACGATGTGGGGCGCGACACCGCCACGCTCTCTCCCGGGGAGCGGACGCGCGCAGTCCTGGCACTGCTCGCGGCGCGGCGCGTCAACTGCCTCGTGCTCGACGAGCCGACGAATCACCTCGACGTGCCTGCGATCGAGGAGCTCGAGCGTGCGCTCGACGCGTTCGACGGGACGATCGTGCTCGTGACGCACGACCGACGCTTCAATGAGCGATTCCGCGCTACGCGGACGCTGGTACTGCGATCCAGCCCGGCTCGGGCCGCACGAGCCGTCCCTCGCTGATCAGGCGTTCGAGCAGTTCGTCGTCGAAGCGCCAGCGCCACGCGAACCACTTCGGGACCTCGCGCTCGGTTGCGACGACGGCGGCGCGGACGCCGGCGACGATCAGATCGCCGAAAGCGTTCAAAGGGTCAGACCCCGTTGGGGTTAGACCCCTGAGCTGGTCCCAGCGCACGTACTCGAAGCCCTCGACCTCGCCGTCCTCGCGCGGCTCGATCGCACGGTTGACGATCACCCCGCAGAGCTCGAGCGGGTAGAGGAGCTTCTTCAGATCCGTCGAGCGCAAGCCGAGCTCTGTCTTCAGGTCGTCGGCAGTTGACGGGCCGGCGTCTGCGAGATGATCCAGGAGGAGTGCCCAGTCCGGGTTCTCGCCCATCCGCTCGATCTCGGCGTGCAGGATGGGATCGAGCACGCGCGCGACCTCGTCGCTCACGTAGAGCGTCTTTCGGCGGTGATGGATCTTGAGGGCGTAGACCTTCGGCCGCGTCGGCAAGACAAAGCTCCAGCTCCACTTCGTCTTCGGCCACTGGCCGAAACCCGGCTTGTCCGGCGCGTATGGATCCTCGTGGCATGCCTCAAAGAGGCTCGGCAGTGCCGAGTCCGTGGTGCGCGTGAGCATGCCCCGGTCGCAGAGGAAGTCCTCCGCGTCTTCGATCGTCTCGAGCGCGCGGTCGGGCGTCAGCCGGCAGAGAAATGCGCGCTGCTCCTGCAGTTCGCCGAGGGCAGTATCCGGGGGCGCCGTTCCCACGTTTTCCCTGCACAAAGGCTACTGCCATCGATTGAACGCTGAAAGGAGCAATCAATGGGAATGGGCATCAGCATCCTCCTGATCGCGGTGGGTGCCGTGTTGGTTTGGGCGGTGCATGTATCGACTCACGGCGCAGCGAACCTCCACACGATCGGTTGGATCCTGCTCGCGGTCGGAGCGCTCGGCGCCCTGTTTTCACTGATCTTCTGGTCGAGCTGGGGTAGCTACCCGGCCGGCGGTCGGCGGCGAGAGGTCATCCGCGAGGACTACTAGTCAGGCAGGCGCTACCTCCGTTCGACGGGCCCGCTCCGGCGGGCTCGTCGGCTACTTGACCCGAGGAGCGAGGTCTTTGCCGATCAGCTCGACGGTCTCGAGATCCGTGTGCACGAGGTGCTGCAACATCACGCGCTCGATCCCGAGCTCCTCGATCTCGCGCAACCGCTCGACCGCTCGGTCGATCGTTCCAACAGGTCCCATCGCGCCGTATCGCTCGAGGACCTGATCCGGCTCGCGGCCGAACCGTTCGCCGATGCGTCGAGCGGAGGCGCGCACGGCATCCTCGTCGACGCCGATGACGAGCGGCGCCATCAGCGAGTGGCGCAGCGTCGTCGGATCGCGTCCCGCACGCTCGCACGCTTCGTCGAGGCGCTGCGTGCGTGCGCGCACGTCGTCGAGCGTTCCGAGCAGGACGTTGTACTCGTCCGCGAAACGCACGGCCGGGTCTGCGGTGCCAGGCTTCGCGCTGCCCCCGACGAGCAGGGGTAGCTGCGGACGGTTCAGTCCCGGCGCGTCATGCAGGTGGTAGTAGGTTCCGTCGAAGTCGGTGCGGTCTTTGTGGAGGAGATCGTGGACGATCTCGAGTTGCTCGCCGAGGCGCGCGACGCGTTCGCGTGCCGTGAAGAACTCGATCCCGTAAGCCTCGTGCTCGCGATCCATCCAGCCCGCGCCCATGCCGAGCGTCACGCGGCCGCCCGAGATCTCGTCGGCCGTGGCGGCGCTGTGCGCGAGCACCGACGGATGACGGAAGGTCGCCGGTGACACGAGTGTGCCGAGCTGGAGTCTTGTCGTCGCCGCAGCTAGGGCGGAAATCGTCGCCCACGCGTCGAGCGACTCCCGGGAATCGTCCGTCCCCGAGACGTAGTGATCGGAGCGGAAGAGCGCCTCGACGCCGCTGCGCTCGCAGGTCTCGGCGAGGGCGACCCATTCCTCCCAGGTGACCCCTTCCTGGCCCTCGATCATCAGCGCGAGCCGCATCGGGCGATTCTCTACGATCGAAGACGATGGCCGTCCTCTCCCCGGAGCAGTACCTCGCCGACCTCAATCCCGCCCAGCGCGAGGCGGTCCTGGCCACGGAAGGCCCTCTGCTGGTGATCGCGGGAGCGGGGTCAGGGAAGACGCGCGTGCTCACCTACCGCGTCGCCCACCTGATCCACGCGGTCGGCGTGAAGCCGAACGAGATCCTCGCGATCACGTTCACCAACAAGGCGGCCGGCGAGATGCGAGAACGCCTCGATCACCTGCTCGGCCGCGACACGCGCGGGCTCTGGGTGCTCACCTTCCACGCTGCGTGCGGCCGCATCCTCCGCCGCGAGGCGAAACGGCTCGGCTTCCGCTCGAACTTCACGATCTACGACCAGGCCGATCAGATCCGGCTCGTCAAGCAGTGCCTCGAGGAGCTCGAGCGCGACCCGAAACGCTTCACGCCGCGGGGGATCCACTCGCAGATCTCCAACGCGAAGAACCGGCTCGTCGGCCCCGAGGAGTATGCCGAGCGCGTGCAGTCGTTCTACGACCAGACGGTTGCGGATGCGTACGCGCTGTACCAACGGCGTCTCTTCGCGTCGAACGCTGTCGACTTCGACGACCTGCTGATGCTGACCGTCGACGTGCTCGAGCGCTTCCCCGAGGCGCGCGAGAAGTGGCAGAACTCGTTCCGCTACATCCTCGTCGACGAGTACCAGGACACGAACCACGCGCAGTACCGGCTGCTCCAGCTCCTGGCCGAAAAGCACACGAATCTTTGTGCCGTGGGAGATCCGGACCAGTCCATCTACGCCTTCCGCGGCGCGGACATCAACAACATCCTCGACTTCGAGCAGGACTTCCGAGGGACGCGCACGATCGCGCTGGAGCAGAACTACCGCTCGACGAACGCCGTCCTCGAGGCCGCGAACGCGGTGATCACGAACAACCGCGAGCGCAAGCCGAAAGAGTTGTGGTCCGAGCTCGGACAGGGCGAGCCCGTCCATGTCGTCGAGGTCGAGGACGAGCACGCCGAGGCGCGCTTCGTTGCGGCGGAGATCGCAGCCCTCGTCGAAGAGGGATTCAACGGCGACGAGGTCGCGGTCTTCTACCGCACCAACGCGCAATCGCGGGTGCTCGAGGACGTGCTTGTCCGTCAGGGCGTTGCCTACCAGGTGATCGGCGGCCCTCGTTTCTACGAACGTGCGGAGATCAAGGACGTGATCGCGTACCTGCAGGCGATCGACAACCCGTACGACGCCGTCTCGCTCGTTCGGATCGCCAACCGGCCGCGGCGCGGGATCGGCGATGCGTCGCTCGCGCGCCTGCAGACGTGGGCCGACGCACAGGGCCGCTCACTTTGGGAGGCGATGGAGTTCGCAGAGGATGCGGGCGTCGGCGCGGCGCCGCTGCGTGCGGTGCAGTCTTTCCGCACGCTGATGCTCTCCCTGCAATCCGGCGCACTCGAGCTCTCGGTGCCGGAGCTGATCGAGCGTGTGCTCGAACGGAGCGGCTACGTCGAGGCGCTCGAGGCCGAGCGGACGATCGAGGCGCAGGGCCGGATCGAGAACGTGCAGGAGCTCGTGGGAGTGGCGCGCGAGTATCAGGAGACGGCGGACGAGCCGTCGCTCTCCAACTTCCTGCAGGAGATTTCCCTCTACTCCGACCAGGACGAGATCCGCGGCGAGCAGAGCCTCGTCACGCTGATGACGCTGCACAACGCGAAGGGGCTCGAGTTCCGCGCCGTGTATCTGATCGGGATGGAGGAAGGAATCTTCCCTCACGCTCGCTCGATCGAGGAGCAGGGGATCGAGGAAGAGCGTCGCCTCTGCTACGTGGGGATGACACGCGCGAAGGAGAAGCTGACGCTGACGCACGCCGCGTCGCGTTCGCTCTGGGGTGCGCGCGGTTACAACCTGCCTTCGAGGTTCCTCGATGAGCTGCCGGCCACGGTCGAGCGCGAGCGCCTCCGGCCGGACTCGTGGTCGCAGTACGGCGCGCGCGAAGTGGCGCCGCGCGAGGACATCCCATCGCTTCAGACCGGCGATTCGGTGCGTCACGGGACGCTCGGCGAGGGAGTGGTCACGCAGATCGAGGCCGGCGGTGTCGTGACGGTTCGTTTCGCCGACGGCAGCGAGCGGCGGTTGATGCTCGACTACGCGCCGCTGGAGAAGATCTCGTGACCGAGATCCGCACAGGCGCTTCGGTGGACGACGTGCGCTCCGCGCTGAAGGTCGTCTTCGCGTCGTTCGGCGATCGGCCGGACGACGACAGCTACGAGCGCGAAGGAAAACGAATGCCCGCCGATCGCGTCCTGCTTGCGGTCGACGGCGCGTTGCCCGTCGGCAGTGCCGCCGCGTATCCACTCGAGCTCACCGTGCCGGGCGGGAATCTCGCAGCCGGCGGCGTGACGTGGGTCGGCGTCGCTTCCAGTCACAGGCGGCGCGGGATCATGGCGCAGATGATGCGGCGCCAACTCGACGACCTGCACGAGCGCGGCGATCCGCTTGCGATCCTCTGGGCGTCCGAGTCGTCGATCTACGGACGGTTCGGGTACGGGATGGCCGCGCCGATGCTGACGCTCAACGGCGAGCGCGCGCGCTTCGCGTTCCGCGACGACTCCGGCGCTTCCGGCTCGGCACAGCTCGTCGAGCGGGACGAGGCGGCGACGTTGTTCCCGCCGCTGCACGACGAGCGGCGGAGCATCACACCGGGGATATTCGCCCGCGACGACACGTGGTGGACCACCAGCCAGCTCGCGGACCCCGAGCGCTGGCGTGCGGGGGCGGGACCGAAGTTCTTCGCAGTCGTCGAGATCGACGGCGCGCCGGCCGCGTATGGGATCTATCGACTGAAGGAGCATTGGGATCAGGGCATCCCGCGTGCAGAGCTCCGCATCACCGACGCATGCGCGGTCTCGACGGAGGCAGTTCGCGAGCTCTGGCGTTTTCTCTTCGGCATCGACCTCGTCGCGCGGGTGAAGCAGTTCATGTTCGACCCGAACTCCGAGCTCCCGCTGATCGTCAAAGATCCACGCAGCCTGCAGCTTGCACTCGGAGACGGCCTGTGGCTGCGGCTGGTCGACGTGGAGGCCGCGCTGCGCGGACGCTCGTACGCGGACGGCGCTGAAGTCGTGATCGAGGTTCGTGACGAAGTCTGCGGGTGGAACGCGGGGCGGTATCGCGTCGGGTCCGAAGTTGCGCGCACCAAGGACGACGCGGATCTGGAGCTCGACGTGGCCGATCTCGCCTGCGCGTACCTCGGCGCGTTCGACTTCCATCGCCTGGCGCGCGCGGGCCGGGCCCGAGAGCGGAGTCCTGGGGCCCTGGAACGAGCGAGCCTGCTCTTCCGTAGCGAGCGGATTGCGTACTGCCCTGAGGAGTTCTGAGTCCGGTCGCTGGGCTACACTGCGGCCCGACCCAGGGCGGTTAGCTCAGTTGGGAGAGCACCAGCTCGACAAGCTGGGGGTCACTGGTTCGAGCCCAGTACCGCCCACCTTAGGAGGTATTGCGCGAACCGTCGCCGGGATGCGGTAGGTGGGGTGGATGCGGCGTCGGTTGTGGACGCGGATTTCTTTGATGAGTAGCCGGAGGAGTTCCTTCGCCTGTTCGGGGTTTTCGCTGGCGATGATGTTGGCGAGTTGGTCCGCGAGGGCGGCTAGCGCGGCGGTGTCCGGCGGTGTGTGGGCATGTGTGGCGAGCCGGCGTGCCAGTTCGGTTTCTTGCTCGCGGAGCGTTTCGAGACGGCCGCGGTGGCTGCGGACACGTTCTTGGCAGAGCGTGGCTGAGAGGTCGCCGTCTTCGAAGGCTTCGAGGTAGCGGTCGAGTTTGCGCTCGAGCCGGGCGATCTCGGCGCGGGTCGAGACGAGCTGCTCTTCGAGTTGGGGTCGTTCGT
>JBKPJA010000149.1:0-21547 GCA_046730515.1 Actinomycetota bacterium
TCCGCTCGAGGAGCGGCGCAAGCTGCGGCCGCTCGATCCGGACCGCGCACCGGTGATCGTCGCGGGCGCGGTCATCGTGCGGGAAGTAGTCGACTTTCTAGGCGTTGGCGCGCTCGAGGTCAGCGAACGGGACATCCTCGACGGCGCGGCGCTCGCCGCGGCGGACCTGCCCCAGCCCGCAGAAGGCGACGCGCCGCCGGGCGCCTACACCTGCTGCTGATAACGCGGGGGAACCCCGTTGTTCCCCCACGAGCCCCCTCCTGCACAGTGAGGCCACCCAACTGGTTGTTTGCGCTCCGACGGGAGCGCGGTCTCGTCTCCGCGCGGCAAATGTGGTCTCCGCCACATCTTCAAACCAGGAAGGGTCAGACCCCGGAGGGGTCTGACCCTTGTTCCAAAGGCGGTTCGTCTTCGGCGAGTCTTCGCCGTAACACACTGCGCGACAGCACGCCGACGAGGCGGCCGTCCTCGATGACGGGAACGCGCTCGAGGTCGTGCTCCTCGAGCTTGCGGTACGCATCGTCGAGCGACAACGCGGCGTCGAGCGTATAGAGCGGCGGCTCCGCGATCTCCCCCACGCGCGTCGTGCGCGGATCGCGTCCGGTGGCAACGACCTCTCGTACGAGCGTCTTGCGCGTGATGACGCCGACGAGCCTGCCGTTGTCGGACACGAGCACCGCGCGCACCGCAGGATCGGAGAGACGCTCACCGGCTTCCTGCACGCTCGCCGAAGCGTCGAGCGTCCCCGGCTCGGGCACCATCGCGTCCCGCACGTGCTGGGTGCTCATGGATAAATACCGCGGGCCTTCAACGCCGCCGCCACCTCGTTGATCCCCGCGACAAGCGCGGCCTGGCGCAACGACACTCCCTTCTCGTCGGCCAGTGTCCACACACGGTCGAACGCGTCGCCGAGCTTGTCGGCGAGCCGCGCGCGCGTCTCCACACGAGTCCAGAACAGGCGGCCCAGATACTGTACCCACTCGAAGTACGAGACCGTGACACCACCGGCGTTCGTGAGCACGTCCGGCAACACGAGGATGCCGCGCTCGCCGAGGATCGCGTCGGCCTCGATCGACGTCGGCCCGTTGGCGCCCTCCGCAATGAGCTTCGTCTCGACCCGCGGCGCGTTCTCGGCGGTGAGCTGGTCCTCGAGCGCAGCGAGCACAAGGATGTCGCAGGGAAGCTCGAGCAGCTCCGCGTTCGTCACGTGTTCGGCACCGGGATAGCCCTCGAGCGAGCCGTTGTCGTCAACCCACTCCCGTATGCGTGCGAGATCGAGCCCGCCCATGGAGTACACGCCGCCGGAAAAATCGGAAACCGCGAGCACCGTCGCGCCTTTCTCGGCGAGCTCGTGCGCGGCGATGCCGCCGACATTGCCGAATCCCTGGACGACGCAGCGCTGATCCGGAAGATCCCAGCCCAGCCGCTCGCAGGCTCGTTCGATCACCATGACGACGCCGGCGCCCGTTGCTTCGCGGCGGAAGAGCGCGCCGCCGAGGGCGACCGGCTTGCCGGTGACGATCTCCGGCACCGCGTGGCCGACCTGCATCGAGTAGGTGTCCATCATCCAGGCCATCGTCTGCTCGTTCGTCGCCATGTCGGGCGCCGGGATGTCCTCCTGTGGCCCGATGACGCCGATCAGCTCCGAGGTGTAGCGGCGCGTCACGCGCTGCAGCTCTTCCTGGGAAAGCTCGCGCGGATTCAAGCGCACGCCCCCCTTCGCGCCGCCGTACGGCAGGCGGAGCAGCGCGCACTTCCACGTCATCCACACCGCGAGCGCCGCGCACTCGCCGAGCGTGACGTGCGGGTCGAACCGGATCCCGCCCTTCGTCGGGCCCAGCACGGTCGAGTGCTGGACCCGATAGGCCGGGAAGACCTCGATCGGGCCTGCGTCGCGACGAATCGGCACCGCGACCATCACCGCCCGCTCGGGGTAGCGGAGCCGCTCGGCGATCGACTCGTTGACCTCCGCGTAGGGGATTGCCTGCTCGAACTGCGCGAGCGCCGTCCGGAAGAGCGGCGTATCCCATTCGAGCTGCGCCTCCTGTGCCGGCAGCTCCTCGATGCTGGCCACAGACGGAGTCTAGGTTCCCGTCTCGTTATGCGTTTCGGCCAATATCTGCTTCCATGGGACGGGTGGGCGGTTTTCTAGCAACCGTGCTCATCTGCGAGGACGAGCCTGCCCTCCGCGAGCTGATCCGCATCAGCCTGGACGGGGAGTACGACTTCGCGGAGGCGGAGGACGGCCGCGCGTGCCTGGAGGTAGCGCGCGAGGTGCAGCCCGACCTGGTCGTGCTCGACATAATGCTTCCGGGCCTCACGGGCCTCGAGGTTCTCCGCGAGCTGCGCCGCGATCCCGCCCTGGAGGCCGTCCCGGTGATCGTGCTGACCGCCCAGCCGGCGACACGGGACGATGCCCTCCGCGCAGGAGCTAACCTCGTCATGGACAAACCTTTCAACGTGGACGAAATCAGCGCTGCTGTGAAGGAGGTCCTCTCGGGTTCGTCATGACGGAGTCCGGTCGCGCCACAGGTGCGCCGTCCAATACGGGCAAGGACGGAACTTCCGGCAACGGCATAGATCCGAGGGCACGGCGCGGGCTCCAGGCCCGGATCGGCCTGGCCGCAGGCGTGTTCGCGGTCGGCCTGGTCGTCGTCTTCGCCCTTCTGATCGTCGCCGTCGTCGGTTTGCGCCACCGCTCGCTCGAGGCGCGCCATTCGCAGCAGGTGATCGCCACGGCCAACGGACTGCAGACGCTCGTGCTCGACTTCGAGAGCGGGCTGCGCGGTTTCGTGATCACGCAGAAGGAGCGGTATCTCGATCCCTGGCGAAACGCACAGCAGCGGTACCCGAAGAAGATGGCCTTACTGATCCGCCTCACCGCGGACGATCCGTCGCAACACAGGGCTGCGCTCGAGATCAAGCGGGAGGTGGACGACTACCTCAGCGCCTACTCGCTCGGCTTCATGCAGTTCCTGCACCGGAATGCCCAGGCCGCTCGCGTCGTGGCGGCCGCGTCGCGGCAGGTCGACACGATCAGGGGGAGGTTCTCGAAGTTCATCGCCGTCGAGCAGACGCAGGGAGCTGCGCGCGACGACCGAGCGCGGCACACTGCTCGCAACGCGATCGTCGCTGCGGTGATCGGCCTGCTCGTCACGCTTGCGTTTCTCCTCGTGTTGGTCGTCTACCTCGCGCGGTACGTCGCGGTTCCGGTCCGGCTCGCCGCGCGCGCCGCCGAACGAATCGCCGGCGGAGACCTGTCGGGACGGCTGCCGATGGGCGGTCCCGGCGAGATCGGCCAGCTCGAGCAGTCGTTCAATGCGATGGCAGATTCGCTCCAGCGAACCCTGGACGAGCTCGAGGATCGCAACCGGAGACTCGTCGAAAGCGAGCAGCTGAAGACGGAGCTCGTCAGCAACGTGTCGCATGAGCTCCGCACGCCGCTCGCAAGCGTCCTCGGCTTCTCTGACTTGCTGCTGAAGCGCGACGTCGACCCGGAAGCGCAGCGTCGCTACCTCGAGCTCATCCGCGGGGAGTCGACGCGCCTGGCGACCTTGTTGAACGATCTCCTCGATCTCCAACGCCGAGAGCAGGGCGTGATCGAGCTCCACCCCATCGATTTCGATCTCAACGAGCTCGTGTCCGTGCAGGTGACGCTCTACACCGCGCAGAGCGACCAGCACGAGTTGGTGTTCTATCCCTCCGGCGAGCCGGTGATCGTGAACGCCGACCGCGATCGCATCGCGCAGGTGATCGGTAACCTGCTCTCGAACGCGATCAAGTACTCACCGGACGGCGGTCGGGTCGAGGTTCGCACGGCCGTGATCGGCGGCGAAGCGTGGCTGTGGGTTCGCGACAACGGCCTCGGGATTCCGCGTGAGCACCAGCATCAGATCTTCACCAAGTTCTTCCGCGGCGAGCTGGCGCGGAAGCGCGGCATCTCCGGAACCGGCCTGGGCCTCGTGCTCACCCAGCAGACCGTCGAGGCTCACGGCGGCACCCTTGGCTTCGAGAGCGACGAAGGGAAGGGATCGACGTTCTGGTTCCGCGTACCTGCGGCCGCCGACGGGTCAGGTCCCGCAACCCGCGACGAAACGGAAGCCCGTCACCGGACCTAGCGTCGCGCCGTTCGGCGCCACACCAGGGCCGGTGTGGACCGTGCTCCACGAGCCGACGCCTGACACATAGCCCACGGCGCCGAGGTACTGTTTCTGTTCGCTGGGATGCCCGCAGTCGGTGGTGAATTTCCGCCATGCGGCGATGATCGCACTGCGCGCACGCGTTGTTGCGGGCAGACATGAGGGCGAAGGAATCATCGCGTCGACGTACGTGTGTTGATCCGACAAACTGAGGTGGAGGACGTTGCCGACAAGGCGATAGTCCGTGATCTGCGCCGCCACCTGCCAGTTTTGCCTCTGGAAGGAGGTGGGTCGCCTGCGCGTGGGAATCGGCTGGGGAGTCGTGCGCGCGACGATCGACCCGATCGTCGTCCCGCGCGGCGAGAGCAGCACCTTCGCGCGATCCGGATCGCTGAGCGTGGTCAATCGCCATTGCACACCACCGCAGGCCACCGCGCTCGGCGCAGAGGCCGCTCCGGTGGATGCCGAAACGACCGGCGTCGCCAACGATGCCGCAAGAACCCCGATGATCCCGACCCGTCTCACTGGTTTCGATGCTGCGCCCGCGCGGATCCTAGTCCCTCCAGGCGACGGCTGCCTCGGAGAGTGCCGGGGGAGGGATTCGAACCCTCACGCCCCTGAGGAGGGACACCTGATTTTAAGTCAGGCGCGTCTCGCCACTTTCGCCACCCCGGCCCGAGCAGGGTAGCGCTCTATAAGTTGCCCCAGGCATACGTGGACGGGATCTTCGCCGGAGGGGTGCCGATCGCGAGCACGACCTCCAAGTGCGTTTTGAGCACGAGGTCTTGCGGGTTGCCGTGCTGCCGCTTCCCGTTCACGTACCACTTGAGACCCTGGCAGTACGCGCCAACGCATCGTCTGTTGAGGAAGACGCCCCACTCCGCAAAGAGCTGTCCGAGCGTGTAGTTCTTCGTCGTCTCGGACTCGTTGTGGATGACGCCGTCCGTCGTGTGCGTGTGCAGCTCGGTCAGGTAGACGAAGTGCTTGTAGCAGCCGAGGATGCCGATGCACTCCGGGACGGTTAGGTGCTTACCGTTCAGAAAGATGTCGAGGTGCTGGTGGATGTGGTAGGCGAGGGCCTCGTTGCTCAGCGCCTGGAGACCGAGCGGCGCGAGCCGGTCGTCGAGATGGACGAACCCGGGGCCCCACGGAGCCTTCGTCTTCGTGACGCCGGGTAGGCGGTTGTACTGCCGATCCTTTACGGGGTCGACGCGCATCTCGAAGCTGCTCGACGACGACTTGGACGAGCTGCTGTTACTGCTCGATCCGCGGAGCGCGAAGTAGAGCGCGGCCGCGATTGCTGCGACGGCGACTAGCGCGAGGATCCCGACGATGATTCGGAGGCGATTCGGCCGGGCAGCAGCACCGGCACGCCTGGTGTCCCGCCGCTGGGGTGCCTGAATCGGTCGTTTTGGAGGCGCCGGTGTGCGAGGCTTCTTCGCCACAGCGCGGCCAAGAGTAGCTGAGCGAGCCTTGCATTCCGGTGACCCAACTGGACTAGGCGGCGCACGCCTTCGCCGAGCAAGAGCAGTCGTAGCGCGTAGCTTTCCAAGGGTCAGACCCCGGTGGGTCTGAGCCTTTTCGGCGATTGCCGTCCGGCCGGCTCTCTACTGTTCGTCGGCTCGATGACGGGCGTGCTCATCATCCTGATTCTTCTCCCCGCGCTCGCGGCCCTTGCCTGGTTCTTGCGCAACGAGGTGGCGCGCTCAGGGACCGAGGCTGCCGCACAGCTCTCGGAGCGCAACGCAGACGTCGACCGGCGGCTGCAGGGCGTGATCGAGACGATGGACCGCCGGCTCGCAGAACTCGATACGAAGGTCGACCGCAGACTCGAGAGCGCCTCGAAGACCACGACGGAGATCCACGAGCGCTTGGGCAAGGTCGACGCGGCGACCGCGCAGATGCTCGAGCGCGCGAAGGATCTCGCTCGCCTCGAGCAGGCGCTGCGACCGCCGAAGGCGCGCGGTGGCTTCGGCGAGCTCTTGCTCGAGAATCTGCTGCGCGATCGCTTGCCGCCTGGCGCCTACCAGATGCAGTACACGTTCGACTCCGGGGAGCGGGTCGACGCGGTCGTGCGGGTCGACCGCGTCATCCCGGTCGACTCGAAGTTTCCGCTCGACAACTACAACCGGCTGGTCGAGGCCGAAAGCGACGACGAGCGCACGCTTGCCGAAAAGCAATTCGCACGCGACGTCAAGAATCACATCGACTCGATCGCGATGAAGTACATCCGGCCCGACGAAGGAACGTACGACTTCGCGTTCATGTACATCCCGGTCGAGGCGGTCTACTACGAGCTCGCGTGCGGAAAGACCGGTGCGCTTCTCTCCTACGCGCACGACCGGCGTGTGTTTCCGGTTTCGCCGACGACGTTCACCGCGTACCTGCAGGTCATCGTCTTCGGAATGCGCGGGATGCAGATCGAGCAGCACGCGCACGAGGTCATGGCCTACGTCGCCGAGCTACAGCACGACTTCGCGAGGTTCACGCAGGACTTCGACACGATCGGGACGCACATCGGGCACGCACAATCCAAGTACCACGAGGCGGCGAAGCGCCTCGACCGGTTCGAGACGAAGCTCGACCGCGCCGCCGAGGAGCACGGGGAACTCGAGTCCCAAACCGTCCTGGAGCTACCGGGCGCCGCTTAAGAGCTAGTAGCGCAGCAGCGCGCCGATTCCCTCGACAGGCGCGAGATCCTCGTGGTGACGGATCGCCCAGACGGCGCCGCCGTGCGCAAGCGTCTGGTGCACGGCGAGGTCGAGGCCCGTGTCGACGCGCTCGAGACGCGTTCCGTCGAGCGGACAATTGCCGCCTTCGAGGGCGGCGCGCCCGCAGGCCGGGCATCGGTGCGCTTCGTGATCGACGCGTTCCTGGAAGAGCAGGATCTCCACGCGTCCGTCGGAGGCAGCTTCGAGGGTCGGCCCCCAACCGGAGGTGGCGCGTCCGTCGCGACCCGCTTCCTCGCGCCAACGATCGATGACCTCGGCTTCGTCCTTCGCGTTTTCCTGCTCGAGCGCCGGTGTTACCGCCTCCAGCACCTCGGCAGCGTTGGCATGCGCTTCCGCCGGCACCCACCCGACGATCGACTCCCGCGCTTCCTTCGACAAGGAGTGCGTGAACTCGTTGCGCATCTCCTCGGAGCAGACGAGCACGATCTTCGGACGCTGCAGGCGACGGCGACTGCGGTCGAGCTCCTGCGCAACGCCCTTGAGATGCTCTTGCACGAGCTTCTCGATGTGACGTTGGTAGCGCGCCTGTGACCAGCCGCCCTGGTCGTGCCGCCGATAGGGCTGCTCGTCGAAGTGGCGCGCAAGCGGCTCCAAGCGTCCAGCCCGGAATCGGAAGATTTCCCCTTGCTCGCGGCCTACGACCGCGATGATCGTCCCGTCCATCCGCGCGACGAGCGGGACGAGCGGCGCGAGGAAGAAGTCGCGGCCGACACGAACGTCGTCCCGCACCGGTGCCGGGAGAAAGAGCGTGTCCCAGAAGTTGTCCGGGCCGGCGGCGAAGACCGCGAGCCCGCGCGCTCCGTCGCGTTCGAATTCCTCGTCGAACCACCGCCCGATCCTGCGGAAGTCCGCCTTCAATCCCTCGCGCGCCTCATGTGCGAGCTCGGAGGGGTCGACCTTTTCCGCCGCCGCGAGCAGGGAGTTGATCCTCGTCTGTTCCTCACGCGGTGTCGGCACCTCCGAAGGATCGAGGTTGAGATAGACGCTGATCGCGCAGCCCTTGTGGGTTCGGAACGCAGCGAGCTCGCGCAACCGCGCCCAGGTCACACTCCCGGCCATCGCCCGCCCCTTCGTACCATCAACGCGGCGATTCTATGCACGAGCACCCGCACATCTTCACCATCGGCCACGGCGTCCGCCCGTTGGAGGAGCTCGTCGAAGTCCTGCGGAGCGTCGGCGTCCGGACGCTGGTCGACGTGCGGCGCTTCCCCGGCTCCCGTCGCAATCCTCAGTTCAACCAGCAATCTGTGGCCGCCGCGGTCGAGGCGGCCGGAATCGCCTACCGCCACGCCGTCGAGTTAGGCGGCCGTCGGAGCGGGGAGCCCGGCGAGGAGCGCTTCTCGTGCCTTCGCGTCGCGGCCTTCCGGAGCTATGCGGCGCGGATGTCGACCGACGAGTGGCAGGCTGCCCTCGCCTCGGCGCTCGCCGAGCCGGTTCCCTGCTTCATGTGCGCCGAGACGGTTTGGTGGCGTTGCCACCGGCGGCTGATCGCCGAGCTCCTCACCGCCCGCGGCGAGACCGTCGTCCACTTGCTCGGCCCGGGACGCCGGGAGCGGCACCGGCTCTACGATGAGTCAGAGATCCGTGGCGGCAAGCTCTATCTCTGTGGCAGCCTGGTCGCCTAAGGAAGGCTCAGCCGACCAGAATCGTTTAATACGGAGGAAAAGGAAAAGACGAAGGACGATATGACTGAGAACGACGTACGGAACGTGATCATCATCGGGGGCGGCCCCGCCGGCTACACGGCTGCGCTTTACGCCGCGCGCGCCAACTTGCGGCCGCTTGTGATCGAGGGCTTCAACTGGGGCGGGCAGCTGATGATCACGAGTGACGTCGAGAACTACCCGGGCTACACGGACGGCGTGTTGGGCCCGGAGATGATGCAGGACTTCCGGCGACAGGCCGAGCGCTTCGGCGCTGAGTTCCTGACGGACGACGTGGCGAGAGTGGACTTCTCGGAGCAGCCGCTCCGGGTCTGGGTCGAGGACGAGGAGCACCTCGCCCGGACGGTGATCATCGCCACCGGCGCGGAGGCTCGCAAGCTCGGGCTCGAGTCGGAGCGGAAGCTGCAGGGACGCGGCGTCTCCCAGTGCGCAACATGTGACGCGGCCTTCTTCCCCGGCAAGCAGGTCGTCGTCGTCGGCGGCGGCGACTCGGCGATGGAAGAGGCGATCTTCCTGACGCGGTTCGCGTCGAAGGTGACGATCGTGCATCGGCGCGACGAATTCCGCGCCTCGCAAATCATGCTGGATCGTGCGCGTGCCAACGACAAGATCGAGTGGATCACCAACGCCGTAGTGGACGAGGTGCTCGGGGACGACCGCGTGGCCGGCGTGCGGTTGCGTGACGTCAACTCAGACGAGACGTGGGAAATCGACGCGGACGGGCTCTTCGCCGCTATCGGCCACGACCCGAACACCCGCCTCTTCCTCGATCAACTCGATCACGACGAAGCTGGCTATCTGGTCACCCAGCCGGGGACGACGGAGACGAACGTGCCGGGCGTGTTCGCGGTCGGAGACGTCCAGGATCACGTTTACCGCCAGGCAGTGACGGCCGCTGGCTCCGGCTGTATGGGCGCGCTCGACGCCGAGCGCTATCTCGCGGCGCTCGAGGGCCACTTGATGGCCGCCGAAGCCGCTCCGCGCGTCTAGTACCAGCCGATCACGCGACTACTCTCGGCCCTTATGGCCGAGTGGATCGACCTCATCGATCCGTCTCCTGACGAGCTCCGCGCCAAGTTGCCGAAGGACGTACTGGAGTCGGCGCTCGACCTCCTGCTCGCTCCGGCACAGCATGCCGACGAGCCGCGACCGACGCTGCAGACGCACGGTGACTACGTCTTCGGCGTGTTCCTGATCGCAGTCGCCGTGCCGGAAGAGGATCGCGTCTTCTATCAGGAGATCGACGCCGTCGTCACGCACGACTTCTTGCTCAGCGTCAGCAAGACGCCGCCGGGTGAGCATCCATACGATCCGCGGCCCGCACGCGAAGCCTGTCGCCCGGATGACAACGGCGGCATGATGTTGTACCGCCTCGTCGACGACATCGCTGAGCACTACCTGGATCTCGTCGACGCCCTCGACGGCGAGATCGACGAGCTCGAGGACACCGTCGAAGCGGCTTCCCCGCAGGAAACGCGTACTCGGCTCAGCGAGCTGCGGCACGACCTGCTGCACATCCGGCGCACGCTCGCGCCGACACGCGACGCGGTACGTCGCGTCGTCGACAACGTGATCGAGGTCGAGACCGGCGAGGAGGTCTTCCCCCACGATGTCGAGGTCGCGTTCAACAGCGCGTACGACAAGCTCATGCGCGCCTTCGACGGACTCGAGCTCTCACGCGACCTGATCGCGAGCGTGCGCGACTACCTCCAGTCGAAGGTGGCGAACGACCAGAACGAAGTGACGAAGAAGCTGACCGTCATCGCCTCGCTGCTCCTCCTCCCCACCTTCATCGTCGGTCTGTACGGGCAGAACTTCCAGCACAACTTTCCCGAGCTCCGCTGGCGGTTCGGCTACGGGTACTCCTGGGGCCTGATCATCGTCACGACGCTGCTGCAGCTCTGGTTCTACCGCCGCAAGAAGTGGATCTGAACGTACCCTGACCGAGTGCCGTTCTTCATCTGCCCGAACTGCAAGCAGCGCTCGGTCGACCACGACGGGCTCGAGGAGCTTGAGGACATCCCCGTCGCCTGCCACGCGTGCGGCTTCGGGTTCCTGTTCGAGCTGATGGAGGATTACTACCCGGCGCCGAACGCGGGCTTCGTCGTCTGCGACGCGGATGCGCGAATCCTCGCGGCCGGCCGGGGCGTGTTCGAGATCACCGGTTATCCGGAGCAGGAGTTGCTCGGGACAGACATCGTCGAGCGGCTCGGGCTGAGCGGCTTCGAGTCCGAGCGAAACCCTGCGAAGCTCTCGCTCGAGTGGGGCGTGCGAAGGCTCGGCGAGCGGCTTCGCATTCGCACCCGCGCCGGACAGGAGAAAGCCGTCACCGCCGACTTCTTCCCCGCGTACGACGAGGACGGTGGGCTGCTCGTGGCGCTCACGCCACGCTGAACGTCGCGTACGTCTCGGTGCGGTAGCGAAACGGGACGCGGCCGCCGCGCGCGTCGACGAGCGCACGCACGGCTCGGTCGAGCTCGCGCTGCTTTGGTTCGGGAGCGGCGGCGACAAAGCTGATCGAGGCGATCCGGGCGGCAACCGTGGCGGCATCGACTTCCTCCTCGAACGGGACGACAAAGATCTCGACCTCGTCGAACGTTCGCCGAACGAACTTTTCGACACCTTCGTCGGTCGCGCGTTCGCTCGGGACGAAGGGGTCGAGCAGCTCGGTGATCTCCTGTTGCAGGGGATCGTCGGGATCGCGCATGTTCCAGATCAACCCGAGCCCGCCGCCGGGACGTAGGACTCGCTCGATCTCATTTAGCGCTTCGTCAGTGCGGAACCAGTGAAACGACTGGCCGCAGACGACCGCGTCGACGGCGTCGTCGTCGAGCGGAATTGCCTCCGCTGGGCCGAGGATCGCCTCGGCCTCCGGAACGGCGCGCTCCAGCTGCGCAAGCATCTCCGGACCCGGCTCGACTGCGATCACGCGCCCCGCGATGCGGAGCAACGCCCGCGTGAGCTTGCCGGTGCCCGCGCCGAGGTCGAGGACCGTCGAAGCCGCACCGATCCCCAAGCGCTCGGCCAGCCAATGAACCGCCGCCCCCGGATACGACGGCCGGACGCGCTCGTAGAGCTCGGCGACGTCTTCGAAGCTCCGCGCGCCGGGATGCTGGAGCTCAGACACGGCTCGAGGGACAGAGGTCGTTGACGACGCAGCGCTCGCACTCCGGACGGCGCGCGATGCAGACCCGCCGCCCGTGCCAGATCAGCAGGTGCGGGAAGCGCCCCCAGTCCTCACGCGGAACGAGCTTCATCAGATCGCGTTCGATCTTGACGGGATCCTCCTGCCTCGTGAAGCCGAGCCGCTGCGACAGCCGTCGCACGTGCGTGTCGACGACGATTCCCTGCGGGCGGCCGAGCTCGGAGGCGACCACGTTGGCGGTCTTACGCCCGACGCCGGGTAGGCGCACCAGCTCGTCGATCGTCGCCGGCACCTCCCCGTCGAATTCCTCGAGCAACACCCTCATCGTCCCGCGCAGCGACTTCGCCTTCTGGCGGAAAAAGCCCGTCGCATGGATGTCGCGCTCGAGCTCCTCCTGCGGAACCGTGAGGTAATCCTCCGGCCGGCTGTACTTCTCGAAGAGCGCTGCCGTGACGCGGTTGACGTTGACGTCCGTCGTCTGCGCCGAGAGCATCACCGACACGAGGAGCTCGAGCGGGTTCCGGAACTTGAGCGCGATCGCCGCGTCTTGATGCGCCGCGGCGAGCCGGTCGATGACCGGGCGTATCCGCTCACGCTTGGGGCCGACGCGTTTCCGCGCCTCTTTGACGTAACTCTTCGCCACTCAGGAGACGCTAACGAGCGCCGGCTCGACGTAGCCCGCTTCACTGAGGCGCGGGCCCGCGCAAACGACGTCCAGCGCAGGACAGCCTGCGCACGTGAACTCGTCCGGGGAGGGACGGAAATCGCCTGCGTTGATGCGCTCGATCGCCGCCGAGAGCGCCGCCTCGAGCTCGGCGATCTGCTCGCTTCGAAATGTCGTCGAGACGACCGCGTCCGGTCGCTCGAGGAAGTGGTAGACGACCTCGACCTCTTCCGCTCCGGCCCGGAAGCAGGCGAGAGCGTAGACGAGTCGCTGCAGGCGGTAGTCGGCGTCGACGATCTTGTCGGGCGTCCCCTCCTCGAGCGAGTTGGTCTTGTAGTCGACCACGAGCGCCCGCGCGCCGTCGAGCTGCAGGACGTCGAGCCGGCCGTGCAGGAGGACGTCGTCGTGCACGAAGGCAAACGGCCGCTCGGCCTGCGCGTGCGGAAGCGCGGCAACCCGCCGCGCGAGGTCGGACTCGCAGTACGACCGGACGAAGCCCCCAATCCGTTCGATCTCCTCCTCGGTCACGCTTGGGTACCACGACCGGACGTGCTCGGCGAGCTCCTTGGGGGAGGACGGCTCCTGCAGGTCGACGAGCTCGAGCAGCCGGTGGACGGCGGTGCCGATCTCCGTCGCCGCCAGACCGGATGTCCCCGAAGCCGCAAGCCGGACGTCCGTTGGTCGCATACCGACGATGCGCTCCGCGTAGTACCGGTACGAGCAGGCCTCGAAGAGCCCCAGCGCCGTGAACGACAACCTGCGCACGCGATGAAGCGGCGGCTGAGGAATCGTAGCGAGCGGAGCCAACGCCGGCACGAGCGACGGCAGTCCGTCCACCCCGTCCGTCTCGAAGAGCAAAAGCTGTCCGTCGTTCTCCGCAGGCTGCTCGAACACGACGGGTTGCTCACGCCAGCGGTCGATACGCAAGAGAACCCTTGCACCTTCGCGCTCGACCTCGAGCGGCTCGCAGTCGAAGCGCTCGAGCTCGTCGCGCACGTCGAGGCGCCTCAGCATCCAGCCAATCGGCGTCGACTCGTCGGCGGGACGGCTCGGATCGATCGCGCCCGAGACGATCAGCCGGTCTTGCGCGCGGGTCATCGCGACGTAGTAGAGCCGCAGCCGCTCGGCGCGCTCCTCGGCGTGACGCGCCGCCCGGACGTCCTCGTACGCGAATGCGCCGCGCCGCTTGCTCGTGATTGGATCCGCGACGCGGAAGCCGAAGCGGCCGTCGGACAACGCGACGATCTCGTCGCTCGGAGGCGGCGCTTTGTCGCGCCCCGCGTCCGCGACGACGACGACCTTGAACTCCAAACCTTTCGCGGCGTGGATCGTGAGGAGGCGAACCGCGTCGGCGCCTTCCTCCTCCGCCGCAGCTTCGAGCTCACGCGCGCCGACCGCCTTCTGATCGCGCACGAAGCGGACGAAGCCTTCGACGTCCGGCCCGCGCAGCTCTTCGTAGGATCGTGCGAGTCGCGCGAGCTTGCGCAGGTTCGCATAGCGCCGGCGGCCGTCCCACTGCGCGAGCACCGCGAGGTCGTAGTCGTGCTCGGAGACGATCCGCTCACAGAGCCGTTCCAGCGACAGCCGGGCGGACAGCGCCGTCAAGCGATCGTAGCGCTGGCGGAACGCACGCAGGAGCTGCGCGTCACGCGGGGGCATCGCCTCCGGCAGCTCCCGCTCGAGCCCGACGTAGAGCGGTCGCTTCGGCGCGGCACGTCGCAACAGCACGAGACCGTCGTTCGACAGCCCGACGAAGGGCGACGCGAGCACGCTCAGCAGCGCCTCGTCGTCGTAACGGTTGTGAAGCAGGCGCAGATACGCAAGCAGGTCGGCAACCTGCTGCTGGCCGAAGTAGCCCTTCCCGGTTGCGCGGAAGGTGGGAATGCCGAGCGCGCGGAGCTCCTGCTCGTACCACTCGGCGTCCGTGCCGGCCGCGAAGAGCAGGACGATCTCCCCCGCAGTCGCCGCGCCGGCGTCGAGTAGCTCGCGCACGCGGCGCGCGATCGCCTGCGCCTCCGCGCGGCGCCAATGCGGCTTGCCGTCTTCCGCGTAGCTCGACTTGTCGGTGACGAGCAGCTCGACGGGCTGACCGAAAACCGGATCCGGAAACTCTCCCGACGCGGTGAGCGGCTGGAACTCGTCCCCGAAATCGGCCCCGAACACGTGGTTGACCACTGCAAGGACTTCGGGTCGCGAGCGATAGTTACGCGTCAACGGCAAGACGTTCGCCGCGGCTCCGCGTCGTTCGCGGAAGACCTGGACATCGGCGTGCCGGAAGCCGTAGATCGACTGGAACTCGTCGCCGACGAAGAAGATCTCACGCTCACCGGGACCCCCCGAGAGCAAGTCGATCAGCTCGCACTGTAGCCGGTTCGTGTCCTGGAACTCGTCGACCATGATCGAGCGGAAGCGGAGCTGCTCGGCCTCGCGGATCGACGCGTTGTCGCGCAAGAGGTCGCGTGCACGTAGCTGCAGGTCCTCGAAGTCGAGCGCGGACTCGCGGTCCTTGGCGTCCTGGTACGCCGCGGCAAAGGCCGACAACTGCTCCTGGAGCAGGTCGCGATCGCGCGCCGCCTGCTCGTCGAGGGCGGCCTGTTCGAGCGTCCGCCGCGCTTCGTCGTATGTCGCCGCCTGCTCGCTTCCGAGGCGGTAGTCGCCGAGATCGAGGAAACGGTCGGGGGCGATCTCGTTCTCGAGGAGGACGAGCGCCTCTAGCGCGGTCGCGCGGTCGGAAGCGCGTGAGCCAGTGTCCTCCGCAAGACATCGCGCCGCGTCACGGAAGTCTTCGACTCGTGCCTCGAGGCTCGGCCGCTCCCCCAGCTCGAGCACGAGCCCTCTTCCCGCCGCCCGCAGGGTTTCGTAGACCCCGATCAACATCCGGCGAAGGTTCGCCGCGCCGTAGACGGCAAGCAGGCGCAGGCGCTCGGGGGCGTCGTCGCCGGAGAACTCCTCGAGCGCTTCGTCGAAGGCTTCGCTGCGCAACACGCGACCCTGGCTCTCGTCAAGGACGCGGAAGCGAGGATCGACACCGGCGGCAAACGGATGGGAGCGCAAAAGCCGATGGCAGAAGCCGTGAATCGTGGAGATCCATGCGCCGTCGAGCCGACGCGCGAGGTCGGCACGACCGGCGTCGACAAGCCGCGTGCGAATGCGACTGCGCAGCTCGCCCGCAGCCTTCTCCGTGTACGTGATGACGAGGATCGACTCGACGTCGACGCCGTCGTCACAGACCGCACGCGCGAAACGCTCGACGAGCACCATCGTCTTCCCAGTGCCGGCGCCCGCGGAGACGAACACCCCGCCTTTCGCCGCGATCGCCGCGCGCTGCTGCTCGTTCATGCGCGCCTCACCCGGCACATCGGCCAGAGCTCACACCAGGTCGGACAGGTACCGCCGCGCGGATCGTGCTGTACGTCGCCGCCGCGGATTCGTTCGACGAGTCCCACCGCTAGCCCGCGCGAACGATCGACCTGTCCCCAGAACGCCTCCTCGTCGAGGTAGTCGTTGCGCGAGTAACCCGGTACACCGTCCTCGCGCGCCTCCGCGCGCAACAGGCCGCGTGCCTTGCGCTCTCCCGAGAGCGGCCGGTAGAGGCCGCCGAGCGGCTCGATCCCGATCAGGTCGCGCAGGACGAGCATGTACAGCGGGATCTGCAGCCGCAGCTCCGACTCGATCTGCGCCGCCGAGTGTCCCGTCTTGCCAGACTTGTAGTCCTGGACGATCCCGCGGGCGCTGAACGGGTCGACGTCGATGCGATCGATCTTCCCGGTGAGCGCAAGGTTGGACGCGAGCTCGAGGCCGCGCTGCAACTCCGGCGCAGAGCGCTCCGAGCCGAACGAGACCTCGAACCTGCGCGGCACGAGCGGCGACTCCGAGGTCGCGTCCTCGCGCACGAACGCCTCGAGGTCGCGCTGCAGCCCGCCGCGCAGCTCCCGTTGCTGCAACGGCGTCAGCTCCATGCGGACCCCACTCAGCGCTTGTTCGAGACACTCGCGCAGGAATGCGACGGCCCGCTCCACGTTGTCCGGGTCGACTCGGTCGGAACCGAGCTCCTTCGGAAGACCCGAGTAGAAACGGAACAGCGTCTGGTGCGCGACGTTGCCGCGCAACCGTCCGTCGACCTTTGCGTCGATCGAGCGTGGATCGATCATTCGCTCGACGAACCACATCGAGGAGCAGTCGGCGAAGCGCTCTAGCTCGGTCACGCCGAATGTCGCTCGGGCGCGCAGCTCTTCGAGGACAGACGGATGCGTCAACTGCGTCGACCGGTCGAAGGCACGCAATGCGCGTGCCAGCCGACGCTCCCAACCGTTGGCGGTCGCGATGCTCTCAGCAGTGCGTCGGTCTTCCGCAGCGAACGCCGACGTCGACCGCAGCCGCTCGCGCTCGCTCGGCGCTGTCTCGAGCGGCCAGGTGAGTTGCGAGAGTGGACGGCGCCGCGTCCAGCGCGTGACGTCCTCCGCATCGAACAGCCCGCGCACGTCTTCCCAGAATGGGCTCGGCTCGCGATGGGCGCCGTCGTCGGTGACCCCCTCACGGACGAGGTAGACGCGTCGCGACGCACGCGTGCACGCCGTGTAGAAGAGGTACCGGTCGCGCGCAACCTGATCGCGCGGAGCAAGCCTTGCACCTTGCGTCGCATCGAGCTCACGCCGCAGTTCGTCGCCGATGAACGGGGACTCGTGCCCACGGCGCGGCAGGCTTCCCTCCTCCAGGCCGAGCACGAAGACGATCTCGAAGCGGCGAGTGCGTGCGCGCATCAGGTCGAGGACGGCGACGCGTCCCGGCTCCGGTGCCGACGATCGACGCACCTCCGCCCGCTCGAGCGCGGCAACCAGCTCTTCGACGCCGAGCGACTCGCCGAGCTCGATCCATCCGCGGAGCTCGCCGACGAGTCGCATGACCGCCTCATACGCGCGCAGGTCCTGACGCGACGACTCACCGGCCGGCGGCGCCTCGAGACCGTAGGCGGCCCGCAACATCGACGAGGCAAGTGCCTGTACCGCGTCGAGCGGCGACGCGGCCGAGCGGATCGCCTCGAGCGCAGGCAGCGGTTGCCCGTCGCGCAGTCGGACGGTCTCCTCCTCGACCCGTTCCGCCGAGTCGACGGCGCGGCCGCGCAGACGTCCCTCGAGGAAGTCCACGTTCGTGCGTCGGAAGCCGGAGTACGGCGAGCGCAGGTACGAGAAGAGCTCGCGGCGTGCGCCTCCGAGCCACGCAAAACGGAGGAGAGCCAGCAATGCCTGCCCGTACGGAGTCTTGTCGACACGCAGCGGTCCTTCGATTGCGTATGGGACGCCGAGCGTCCCGAACGCAGTCTCGAGCGGCGCCTGCCAGCGGTCGAGTGATGGACAGACGACGCCGATCTCCTCCGCCGCGGCCCCGACGCGGATCAACGCCAGGACCTCGTCGGCGACGAGCTCGAGCGCCCCACGTGCGCCCGCGCCTTCGAAGAAGCGAACAGCCCCGTCGATTTTCGGCGCCTGCTTGGGTGGCGCATCCGAGAACAGCGAACGCTCGAGGTGCGCAAGCGCCGGCTCCGCGAACTCGTGGTAGCGCGCGGGCAGCTGCTCGATACCACCGTCTGCGAGGTCCGCCAGGTCGTCGATCGTACGCGCGAGCGACGCGAATGCGGGCCGGCCGGGCTCGTACGGGATCGAAACCGTGACTTCGGTCCGGCCGGCGAGCGCGTGCAGCAGCGCCCACTCTGCCCCGGTCAGGTCCTCGAAGCCGTACGCGAACACGGATGAGCCGTTCCACGCATTCAGGTCGTTCGCAACGCGCTCCGCAGCCCGCCGCCTGAGCACGTCCCGATCCCACAGCTCCAGGCGATCGAGCTGGGCGCGATACGCGGCGTAGAGGGACGCGAGCTCGCCGTCGAGGTCGCCGGGCTCGAGCAAGCCCGACTCGAGCTCTGCGACGCACGTGCCGAGCGCATCCGCGAACCCCGCGAAGCGCGCAGAGCGCCCGAAGCCGTTCATGCCTTCGCTTCGGGAGGCAATCGCACGACGAACGAGCAAGCCACGCTGAGCCTCGCCCACGACCGGGCGCGTGTCACCGGCGCCGTACGCGATCTGCGCGAAAAGGTCGTCGAAGGTGCCGATCGTCCCGCCGAGGAGCGCCGGACGGAGCTCCAGCAGGTCGCGCTCGGCTCGTTCGACGTCCGACCGGTTCGGCACGATCAGGATGGGCTCGCGGTCCAGCGCGTCCAGATAGCGCCGGAGCAGGAGCGCCACCTTCCCGGCGTTGGCCGGGCCGGTGATCAGTGTCAGGCCCAACTGACCCATGCTACTTCCGGGGTCTGACGGCTTAGCCTAACCTGCGCGGAAAGAGCGGGGAACCTCTTAGGAGGCGCTCTTCGGGCGTCGACCGCGCCGCGCGACCGACCTCCCGCCGAGCTTCTCGGCTTCCTCGTCCGTCACGTCGAGCTCGCGCACACCCTTGCGGGCGTCGTGAAAAGTGATCCGAATCGTCGCCCCTTTTCCATCTGGGATCTCGACACCGGACAAGTCCGAAACGAGCACCGTTTTGCGCGCCATCGAGCTAGCTTAACCGAACGGAATTATGCGGCCGCCCGGCTCCGGCGAACTTTCCACGAGCGCAACAGGCTGAGCAGCGACTGCTCCTCCAATTCCAGGCCCGTATCTCGCGCGCCGACGACGCGGAGCGCCCGTGGGCGGAAATCCTCGATCGTTCTCCCGTCGAGATACTGATCGATGACGGCGGGGCTTACGTAGGACGCACGCGCAACTGCCGGGGTATTGCCGAGCTCTTTGCCGACGCGACGCATCACCGCGACGACGACCCGCTTCTGCTCGGCGGCCGTCTCACTCGGACCACGTTCTGCAAATGCAATCGCGGCCGTCAACGTGCCGCCCCACGTCCGGAAATCCTTGGCGGTGAACTCGTCGCCGAGATGCTCGCGGATGTACTCGTTGAGCTTTCTCCCGGTCAGGTCGGCAAGCCCCGCTTCGTTCAGATACCGGAACAGCCGCCGGCCACCGGGAAGATCGAGCAGCTCCTCGATCGCGGCCGCGATCTCCGCGTCGACGAGCGTCGTCCGCACGATCGACCTGTGCTTCGAACGGAAGCGAAATGCAACGCGGTGTCCCCGGACCCGCACGTGGTTCTTCGTCAAGGTCGTGATTCCGAAGGTCTTCGATTCGCTCGCATAGCGCTCCGTTCCAACGCGGAACCAGGCGCGGTTGATGAGCCGCACGGCGACCGCACTCACACGTTCACGGTCGAGTGCGTCGCGATCCATGTGCTCCACCATCGCGGCGCGCAGCTCCGGAAGGTTCTCCGCGAAGCGGATGAGCTTGGCGTACTTCGCCTCCTCTTGCTGCGCGCGAAAGTCATGGTGATAGAGGTACTGCCGACGCCCCGCCTTGTCGACACCGGTCGCCTGCAACTTCGCGGTCGGATTGGGAGAGATCCACACGTCTTCCCACGCCGGCGGAATGACGAGCGCTTTGATGCGCGCGAGCTGCTCCGACTCCGTGATCTGGTTTCCGCGTGCGTCGAAGTAGCGGAACCGCCCGCGCGCTCCCTCTCGTCTCCAGCCTTTTCGCCGCATGTGGCGCTAGTCTCCGCCTCGGTGGACGTCAAAACGATCGTCGTCCTCGAAGGCGACGAAACCGGGCAAGAGCTCCTGGAGGAAGCGCTGCGCGTGCTGTCCCCCGAGGCCAGCGGGCTCGAGCTCGACTTCCCCCTGTTCGACCTCTCGCTGGAGTCGCGACGCGCGACGCAGAACGCGGTGGTCTACGAAGCGGCGGCGGCGATCCGCGAACACGGCCTCGGGTTGAAGGCCGCGACGATCACCCCCGAAGGCCGGGACGACGTCGGATCGCCGAACCGCATCCTGCGTGAAGAGATCGGCGGCCGCGTCATCGTGCGCACAGGTCGACGGATTCCCGGCGTCGTTCCACTCGGCGGGGTCCACTCGCCGATCTCGATCGTGCGGATGGCTGTCGGCGACGCGTACGGTGCGGAGGAGTGGCGCGAGGGCGAAGGCGAGGACGAGGTCGCGTTTCGCACGGAGCGCATCGAGCGGCGCATCTGCCACGCGGTGGCCGAGTTTGCGTTCCGTCTCGCGGAGCGGACCGGCGCGAAGGTGTTCGGCGGACCGAAGTACACCGTGTCGCCGACGTACGAGGGCATGCTCAAGGAGGAGATGGACGCGGCGGCCGACCGTCATTCCGACGTTCCGTACGAGCCGCAGCTAATCGACGCAACGTTCGCGCTGCTGATCGCGAGCGCAGGCGACCCGCTGGTGATTCCGGCGCTCAACCGCGACGGCGACATCCTCTCGGATCTCGTCTTGCCGCTGTTCGGATCGATCGCGGGCTCGGAGTCGCTGCTTGTTGCGTTCGACGAGGACTTCGAGACGCGCGCGGTCATGGCCGAGGCCGCTCACGGAACCGCGCCGTCGCTGCGTGGGAAGAACGTCGCGAATCCGATGGCGATGATTCTCGCCGCCGCAGCGCTCCTCACGCAAGGTGACGAAAGAGAGCAGCAGGCCGGGCGTGCGATTCGCGAGTCGTGTCTCGAAGCGGTGCAGCAGGGAGTGCGTACGGCCGACCTCGGCGGCCACGCCGGCACGACGGAGTTCACCGACGAGGTGATTAGGCTGACAAGGTCAAAGCTTGAGATTTGGTCCACCCTTTGATTCACCCAGGAGGTTTGAAGACGGCAGCACGGGCAAAGCCCGCGGGCCTTTGTGCGGCGCCGCCGAGTCGGCGCCTTAGCCGCTCGAAGCTCGAAGTCTGGGCTGCTCTCTGACCTCGAGCGCGCCGGCCTCCCACGCCTCGAGCAACGCGCAGGCGAATCCCGGATCGAACTGACTGCCTGCACACCGCTCGATCTCGGCGAGCGCCACGCGCGTTGGCAACGCGTGGCGATACGGCCGCTCCGACGTCATCGCGTCGAAAGCGTCGGCGACCGCCAGCAGCCGAGGCCCTTCCGGAACCTCCGCCCCTGTGAGTCCCGTTGGGTAGCCGCCGCCGTCCCAGCGTTCATGGTGGTAGAGCGCGTACGGAATCGCGTAGCGCTCTGGTCGGACCGGGCTGATCAGCTTCGCGCCGGCGGCGGGATGGGTACGGATCTGCGCGAGCTCGTTCGGTGCGAGCGGCCCGGATTTGGTGAGCACGGCCAGCGGGAGCGTCACCTTGCCGATGTCGTGCAGCCGCGCGCCGAGGCGCAGG
>JBKPJA010000150.1:0-16435 GCA_046730515.1 Actinomycetota bacterium
GCGCAGCCCGCCAGTGAGACCGCTACGACAGCAAGTGTTGTGCCGCGAATCGCATCCATTCGACTCCGAGCTCGAGATCCTCGACCGGCACCCGCTCGTCCGCCGAGTGGATGAGACGCGCAGCTACCTCCGGATCCATCGCGCGTGACGGGAAGAAGCCGTACGCCACCGTGCCGAACGCCTCACGGAACCAGTGGCTGTCGGTGAAGCCGGCCACGCACACCGGTACCGCGTGCGCCTCCGGCTCGATGTGCTCCACGAATGCGGCGACGGCGTCCCACAGCGGCGACTCGATCGGCGAGCGCGTGCCCCCGTGCGCTTCGAGTAATTCGAGCTCGTAGTCGCCGTCGCCGAGGATCGAGCGCACGATCTCCTGCTGTTGTGCGACCGTCTGTCCGGGGAGAAGGCGGCTGTCGACGGTGAGGTCGCAAACCGCCGGAATGACGTTGCGCTTCTGGGATGCCGACGCCATCGTCGGCGTCAGCGTCAGCGACAGCAGCGGCTCGACGAAATCGGCGAGGGTCGGGTTGATCGCGCGCGTGCGGTCGAGGACCTGCTCCGGACTCCCGGGCTCTTCGCCGCTGATGATGCGGAACATGGCCTCGACCTCCGGGCCGACAACGCGTTCCGGCCGGTAAGCGCCGAGCGCTTCGATCATCGGCGCAGCCTTGACGAGCGCGTTGTCGGCGATGCCCGGCATCGACGCGTGACCGCTGCGACCGAGCACGCGGAGGCGGAACGGCGCGCTCATCTTCTCGGCGGTGGAGCAGAAGTAGTAGGGCCGACCGGCAAGGATCATCCGGTCGCCGGCACCCTCGTTGATGCAGTATTCCGCACGAACGGCTTCCGGATGCGTCTGGCAGAGCCACTGCGCGCCGAACCCTGCGCCGACCTCCTCGTCCGCAGCCGCGGCGAAGATCAGGTCGCCGGACGCCTCGAACCCGTCACGGGCGAGAGAAGCAACGGCGACTGCCTCCGCCGCGACCTGGCCCTTCATGTCGAGCGCGCCGCGGCCCCAGATCTCTCCGTCACGCAGCTCGCCCCCGAACGGATCGGCATTCCACTCCGACGCGTCGGCAAGCACGACGTCCGTGTGCGACAGCAACAGCAAGCGGGGGCCGTCCGCCCGACCCGGAAGCCGCGCTACGAGGTTCGCGCGCTCGGGGATGCGGGCGTAGAGCTCACTCTCGACACCGTGGTCGCCGAGGTAGTCGCGCAGCAACTCCGCCGCGCGCGTCTCGTTGCCCGGTGGGTTCGTTGTGTCGATGCGAATGAGCTCCTGCAGGAGCTCGGCGACTTCTTCCCGGAGTGAAACAGTGGCCATCAGTCTTCTTCCTGCGCAAGCGAGGTGAGCTGATTGCGCGCGCGCCAGAGCGCCGGGAAGAAGTTGTGGTGGATCATCTTGCCGAGTACCTCCACCGGTGTTCCCTGGGTGCCCACGACCTGGTCGCCGATGATGCGCGCAACGACCTTGTAGTGGCGGATGCGCCATGTCGTGACCCGCTCGTCCCACTCAGTGAGCGCTTCCGCGAGCTGGTAGAGGTCTTCATGCGCGCGCCCGTGCACGTAGAGCTCGACGACGTCCAGCCCGGCCTCCTTCAGGGCAGTCTCGAACGCATCGCCAAGCGGAGGCGTCACGCGCCGCACCTCACGAAAGCCCGGTGAATCGAAGCCGCTGCCGTGGCCGAGCACACGGCGGATCGTCTGGTACTCCCATGGCGACATCTGCTCGAGCATGTCGAGCTGGCGCGTGACGAATTGCAAACAGAGGGACGAGCGCCGCAGAAGCCGCAGCGCCGCCGGAATGTCGTGCTCGCGTACGCTCGCAGTCGCCCGTTCCACTTCCGCGGTCGCGAGCTTCAACCAGAGCTCCGACGACTGGTGGACGGTCTGGAAGAGCAGCTCGTCCGGATGCACCTGCTCCTCGGGGGTCTTCTGCAGCGCGAGCAGATCGTCCGTGCGCAGGTAGCGCTCGTAGTCCGAAGCGCCCTTGCCGGGAAGGATCGGCTCGGAGAAATCGGCCTGCGTCGTCTCTGTCGCCACGAGGGCGGAGCATACTTTGAGCGTGGGCGACCTCTTCTCCGATGCTGCGGCTGCGCGCATTCCGGAAACCGCGCCGCTCGCGCTGCGGATGCGTCCGCAGACGCTCGAGCTCTTCGTCGGTCAGACCCACATCCTCGGCGAGGGCTCGGCGCTCCGGCTGGCGATCGAGGAAGACCGGGTGCGGTCGGCGATCTTCTACGGGCCGCCCGGCAGCGGCAAGACGACCCTGGCGCGCATCGTCGCGCAGATGACCGGCGCCGCCTTCGAGGAGCTCTCCGCGGTCTCGGCGACCGTCGCCCAGGTGCGCGAGGTGATTGCGCGCGCGCGCGAGCGGCTCGGCTCGAACGGGCTGCGGACGATCCTCTTCCTCGATGAGATCCACCGGTTCAACAAGGCTCAGCAGGACGCGCTCCTGCCCGCCGTCGAGGAAGGACTGATCACCCTGATCGGCGCGACGACGGAGAACCCGTACTTCGAGGTGAACTCGGCGCTCTTGTCACGGACGCAGGTGTACGAGCTCGAGCCCCTCTCGCACGACGAGCTTGCGACGGTCGTCCAGCGAGGTGCGAAGGAGCTCGGCATAACCGTTCCGGACGAGCTCGTGGATCTGATCGCGACGCGCGCGGGTGGCGATGCACGTAACGGACTGAACATCCTCGAGCTCGCGGCGCAGACCGCGCGGGCCGCGGGCGAAGAGTTGGGCGAAGCACACGTCGAGGACGCTGCACGCAAGCGTCCGCTGATCTACGACAAGCAAGGGGATGCGCACTACGACTTCATCTCGGCGTTCATCAAGTCGATGCGCGGCTCAGATCCCGACGCGGCCGTCTACTACCTCGCGTCGATGCTCGAGAGCGGCGAAGACGCACGCTACATCGCGCGGCGCATGATCGTGCTCGCCTCCGAGGACATCGGCAACGCGGATCCGCGGGCGCTCGTGGTCGCGGTCGCGGCGGCGCAGGCGGTCGAGCACGTGGGCCTGCCGGAAGCGTCGTTGAACCTCGCACAGGCGGCGATCTATCTCGCGCGCGCCCCAAAGTCGAACGCGAGCTACATCGCGCTGAAGCGTGCGTCCGCGGATGTGCGCGAGCTCGGCAACGTCCAGCCGCCGGTCGCCTTACGCGACGGTTCGTACTACGGACGCAGGCTCGGTCACGGCGAGGGATACATCTATCCGCACGACGATCCGGAAGGCTTCGAGGTCGACTACTTGCCGGACGAGCTCAAGGGACGCACGTACTACGAGCCGAGCGGTTCGGGAGAAGAGACTTAACAAGGGTCAGACCCCTAGGGGTCTGACCCCTTTTTGAACGCCACTCAGTCGGAGCCGCGGCGGATGCGTTGGGCCGCGAACTTGCCGAATTGACCGGGGAGCGCTTCGTAGGCTGCGGCGGCGCGCTCGACGTCGTACTCCACACGCCTGAACTCGAACTCGCCGTCGTCGCGACGAATCGCGTACGCAGCACGCACGTCCCCGTCGAGCGGCATTCCGACGCTGCCGGGGTTGATCAGCGTCGTTCCGTTCGGGCCCGGCCGCTCGAACTGCAGGTGCGAGTGACCGAAGACGACCGTCTTCTCGCTAACACCGTCGAGCATCCGCTCGTCGTCGTCGCTCGGCTCGGCGGGAAAGCTGTCTACGTCCGACAACGGCGAGCCGTGCACGTAGAGAACGCCGTCCAGCTCGTACTGCGCCTGCAGTGAGTACAGCCACCCCTCCTCGGTCCCGTAGCCCGAGTCGCGTTCGTGCAGCGCCTCAACGACATCCGGGCGGTCGAGCGGCGGCTCTCGCGTCCATCGCTCGCCGTTGCCGCGGATCCAGGTCGTCCGCGGCAGCGCGCGCAGGAGGGCGATGCACTCGAGCGGATGCGGGCCCCATGACCCGTAATCGCCGCCGAGCAGGTACGAATCCACGCCCGCAGCCTCCGCGTCTCGGAGCACCGGCTCGAGTGCCGGCAGGCTGCCGTGGATGTCGTAGAGCGCGGCAAGCACGCGACTGTCGCCTTTAGGCTCCCACACGTGAAGATCGTCTGCTTGATCAAGCAGGTGCCGCGCGCCGACTCGATCGAGTTCAATCAGGAGACGAAGCAGCTGAAGCGCGAGGGCGTGCCGCTCCTCCTCAACCCTTTCGACGCCGCGGCGGTCTCGCATGCCGTGAAGCTCCGGGAGCGAGTCGGAGGCGAGGTGATCGCGATGACGATGGGCCCGCCGCAGGCCGAGGAGGCACTTCGCACGTGCCTCGCGCTCGGCGCCGACCGGTGCATCCATCTCTCCGATCGTGTCTTCGCGCTTGCGGACACGCTCGCCACGGCACGAACGCTCGCAATGGCGCTCGAGAAGGAGGAGAACGTCGACCTCGTCGTCTGCGGTCGGAAGACGACGGACGCGGAGACTTGGCAAGTGCCGCCGGAGGTCGCTGCGTTCCTCGGACATCCACACGTCACGAACGTCGTCGACACCGAGGTCGAGAACGGAACTGCACGTCTTACACGCGAAACCGACGACGGGTACGAGACGTGGAAAGTCGACCTGCCTGCGGTCCTCTCGGTCGCGTTCGCGGAGGAGGCCGACGGGGCCGGCGACGGGCACATCGACGTGTGGGGCGCACGTGATCTCGTCGACGACCTGCGGGACTACGACAAGCGTTTCGGTCAAACCGGCTCGCCGACACGCGTGCTCGCGGTTCGCGACCTGGTCCCGGAGCGCGCGGGCGAGCGGTTCACGGAGCTCGCGGCCGCGGTCGAGCGAGTGAAAGCGCTCGCCGCCGAGCGCGCACCAGAGCCGAGCGAGTGGGACAAGCCCGAGCGTCTCGGGGAGCAGCCTTCGCCGAGACGCTATGACTGCTGGACGTTCGTTGAGCTCGTCGACGGGAGAGCCACGCGCACGTCCCTCGAGCTGCTCGGCAAGGGACGCGAGCTCTCGGGCAAGCTCGGAGGCGACAACGTCGCGCTCATCCTCGGCCACGATGTCGAGAGTGACGCGTTCGAGCTCGCCGAGCGCGGCGCCGACCGCGTGCTCGTCGCGGACGACCTGCGGTTCGCCGAGTACCAGGCAGAAACATGGACGGCAGCGGTTCGGTCGATCCTCGAGCAGCAGCATCGGCCCCATGTCCTGCTGTTTCCGGCAACGGTGAACGGCCGCGACCTCGCACCCCGTGTCGCCGGCGAGCTCCGCCTCGGGATGACTGCGGATTGCATCGCGCTCGGGATCGATCGCGCCGGCAGGCTCATCCAGACGAAGCCGGCGTACGGCGACAGGATCGTCTCGGTGATCATGGGCTCGACGACTCCGCAGCTGGCAACTGTCCGGCCGCGCGTGTTCGAGCCCCTGGTTCCACGCGAGACGAGCGTCAAGGTCGAAGTCGTCGACGTCGGGGCGCCGGCCGCGACGAGGCAGCGTCTCATCGAGCAAAGGGAAGCGTCTGCGCGCGACCTCGACGAGAGCGACGTCGTCGTGTGTCTCGGCCCGGAGCTTCCGTCCGAGGACATCGCGCGCGCCCGAGAGCTCGCTGAGCGTTCGGGAGCGGCCGTCGGCGCAACACGCGCCGTGTGTGCGCGCGGAGACCTTCCCCACAACCGGCAGATCGGCGGCTTCGGCCGCCCCGTCGCGCCGCGTCTCCTGGTCGCGGTCGGCGTTCCGGGTGATTTCGAGGAGCAGGCCGGCTTCGTGAAGGCGGGCGTCATCGCCGCCGTCAACCACGGCGAGGCGCCGATGCTGGGTGCCGCGGACGTCGGCGCGATCATCCACTGGGAGAACGCGATCCCCGCGCTTGCCGAAGCGTTGTAGATGGAGTTGAACCTGCACGAATGGGGCGACCCTGGTGCGCCGCCGCTCGTCTGCCTCCACGGCGTCAGCGCACACGGCCGCCGGTTCCGCAAGCTCGCCGAGGAGCGGCTCGAGTCCTACTTTCACGTACTCGCTCCCGATCTGCGAGGACACGGCTACTCCGACTGGGAGCCCCCGTGGACAATCGCGACGCATGCGCACGACGTTCTCGAAACACTCGATGCGGCCGGCGTCCGGCACGCGCCGTTCGTCGGGCACTCATTCGGCGGGAGACTGATCCTCGAGCTTGCCGCCCTCGACGGGGACCGCATCGAACGCGCGGCGCTCCTGGATCCCGCGATCCAGATCCTGCCGCACGTGGGTTACGACTTCGCAGAACGCGAACGTCTCGGCCAGGTGTTCTCCTCCCCCGAGGACGCGATTGAGCAAAAGGTGACGGAGAACGAATCACCCCGCCCGTTCATCGAGGAAGACATCCGCGAGCATCTCGCTGCCTCGCCCGACGGCCGATTCCGCTTTCGTTGCTGCCAGAGCGCGGTGGTGTCGGTGTACGGCGAGCTGTGCACGCCGCCGCCGCCGCCCGAGACGCTTCGCGTGCCGACGCTCCTGCTCTACGCAAACGCTTTCGGGCTCGTTCGGGACGAGCAGGTCGAGTCGTATCGCGCCACTCTCGGCGACCTGCTCGAGGTCGTCACAGTGCCCGGCGGCCACGTCGTGTACTGGGACGCATACGAGGCAACCGCCGACGCGCTCGAAGACTTCTTGACGCCTTAGAGAATGCGTGCGCCGAGTGCGCTCGCGGCGAGCTCGACGGCGAGCTTTCCCGTCTGGTTCTCGCGGTCAAGGACCGGATTCACCTCCACGATGTCGAGCGACGACATCAGTCGCGACTCGGCGACGAGCTCGAGCGCGAGGTGCGCCTCGCGGTAGTTGAGACCACCGCGGATCGGCGTTCCGACACCCGGTGCGACGTCGGGGTCGACGACGTCCAAGTCGACACTGACATGCACGAAGCCGTGGCCGGCGATGTGCGCCAACGACTCGCGAACGGCACGCTCGACACCGAGGCGGTCGACCTCGCTCATCGTGAACACCTTCGCGTCGAGCGAGGGCAGTACCTCGCGTTCGCCTTCGTCGATCGAGCGCACACCGACGAGCGCGACTCGCTTCGGATCGACAGCCGGGAGAGCAGGATCGTCGAATGCCGGCCCGCCCAGACCAAGCGCGGCCGCGAGCACCATACCGTGGACGTTGCCGGACGGTGTCGTCTCCGGACTGTTGAGATCCGCGTGAGCGTCGATCCAGAGGACGCCGCCGAGGCCGTGCACGCGTGCCATCCCGATCAACGTCCCGAGCGCGACCGTGTGATCGCCGCCGAGCACGAGCGGCAGATAGCCGTCCCGCGTGGCGCGCTCGACCAGCCCTGCGATCCGCGTCCACGCATCCTTGATCTGCGGCAGGAAGCGGGCACGTTCGTCGTCGATCTGGGTCGCTTCCGCAACGGCGGTTTCGACGTTGCCGAGGTCGACGGCCTCGTGGCCGATCTCGCGCAGGCGCGCCTCGAGTCCCGCGTAGCGGATCGCGGACGGGCCCATGTCCACACCGCGCCGACCCGCGCCGAGATCGAGCGCAGCCCCGATCACAGCGACTTTGTGAACAGGTGGTTGCACGGTTGGGGCGACAAGGCTAACTTCCCGGGGTGGCTGCCGAGGCAGGGGGAAGCGGGACCATTCACGTCCTGCTCGCCGACGACGACCGCGCGTTCCTCGAGTCGTTGACGGCGCTGATCGAGAGTCAGCCTGAGCTCGCCGTCGTGGGCGGGGTCACCGACGGCCTCGCTGCGATCGAGCTGACCGAGGACCTCCAACCGGACGCCATCGTGATCGATCTCCACATGCCGCTCGTCGACGGCGTCACCGCTGTCACGCGGCTGCGGCGCGACCATCCGAGCATGTGCATCGTCGCGCTCACAGGAGACGCGCACCCAGCCCTCCACGCGGCCGTGACAGAAGCCGGTGCGGATGCCGTGCTGGTGAAAGGCGAGTTCGTGGAGACGCTCGTCGAGCGGCTTTCAGCCGCAAAAGCAGCTGTTTAGGCCGCCGCTAGACTGTCGCCGCCCAGGCGAGGTAGCTCAGTTGGTAGAGCACACGGCTGAAAACCGTGGGGTCGCCAGTTCGATTCTGGCCCTCGCCATGAAGTGAGGCCCCGCATGAGCGGGGCCTCTCGCTCAGTCGAGATCAGAGTTGCGCTATCAGCGGCGGCAGGAGACTCGGATCCGTAGTCGCGTCCGGTCCGGCTCTTCATTCGCATCGATCCCCCTTTGTTCAAGGTCTTTCCGGCACCGCAGAGAGACGTCAAACAGGCGAGGCGGACGTGCAGTTACGCGGCGAAAAGATTCCGTAAAGACTGCCGCCGCCCAGGGCCCACTCTGCTACCACTCTGCGCGTGAGGGTGCTCCGGCTTTGTGCCGTCGTTGCCGGAGTGGGCGCGTTGCTTGCGGTCGCTCCAGGAGTCGGCTCGTCATCGAGCGGTAGTTCGAGACAAACGACGTGCGGGCGCGTCGAGTTCGTGAGCCAGCTCGAGGCCGTCTTCGGCCGCTTCAAGACGCTCGCGCAGGCGAATGCCTATCTCGCAAAGGTCAAGGCCAGCGGCTTTGTGAACGCCGAGGTCTTCCCGGACTGCCCGAGCGGTTACAAGGTCAGCCTGCGTGGGTTCGAGAGCTTCGACAGCGCGGCCGCGCTCCAAGACGAGGCCAGGCGCGCGAAATTCCTTCCGACGATCGAATGCATCCAGGGCAAGGACGACGTCGGGGAGCTCGAGGCCGTCTTCGGCCACCGGCCGACTCGCTCCGAAGCGTCGGATCTCGCCACGCTGATGGCGGCCCGCGGCTTCACAGGGGCTCAGCTCGAGTCCGATCCCTGCGGCGGCTTCGAGGTGATGATCAAGGGCTTTACGGATCGATCGCAGGCGGACGACTTCGTCGCCGAAGCGCGCGCGGTCGGCTTCGACGTCGTCATCGAGACCAGCTAGCGCAAGAAGAAAGGCCGTCCGGGCCGGTGCGACCGCGCCTCGAACGACCTTGTGTGTACAAGCTTACGAAGTAGTGGCCTTGTGGGCAAGCAGCGCTGTCCCGCGGCCCACGCTGAAGTCCGCAAAGTCCGTGAATCCACGCTTCCCCAGCTCGCCGCGGAGCCGGTCGAACGGGACGTAGATCGGCGTCTCGGATCCTCCCGAAAAGGCGAACAACGTCCACCCGTTTGGCGCGAGAGCCCGATCGAGCTCGTCGAAGAACGGGAACATGTTCGCGTGTGCGACGAGATCGAAGGACTCGTCGTCGAAGGGAAGGCGTGACGCATCCCCGACCTCGAAACGAACCCGCGCGGAGAGGTCGTCGGGCAGCTTGCGTCGCGCCTGCTCCACCATTTCCAGTGCGAGGTCGACCCCGACGACCTCGGCTTCCGGAAAGCGTCGCGCGATCGCCAGCGCGCCCGCGCCCGTTCCCGTACCCAGATCGAGCGCACGCCGCGGAGGCAAGGGAAGCGCCTCGAGAGCCCGCTCGTACGGCGCAAGATGGTCGGGCATGAGAATCGTGTCCCACTGCGGCGCGAGCGCGCCGAACATCCTGCGTGTCGGACCGCGAAAGAACCGCCATACCCGCGGCCGACGAACAAGCGCGTTCGTCGTCAAACGCGCAAACCTCTGTGAGAGCCAGCGTCTCACGGCACACCGAGATGGATTCGCACGGCCTGTCCGTCGTGCACGCCGAACAGCTCCGCCGCGTTGCCGCCGCTGATCGCGATCGCAACGTTCCCGTACGCGTCCTCGTAGAGGATGATGTCGCCGGAGCGTGCATCCGCGAACGTCCGTGCAGCGACGGCGTAGTACCGCTCGGGTCCGACCTCGAGCTCGAGGCGCATGCCGGGCACCACGTTCGCCTGCTCGAGCTGAGCGCGGTCGAGGTTGAGCTGCATGTTGCCGAAGCGATCGACGGCAAGCACGCACGCGTGGATTCGATTCGTGCCGATCTCCGGACTGGGAACGTCGATCCGCGCGAGAGCATCCGGTGCGATCGGCGGTCCGAGCTCCGCGAGCGGCACCCCGCTCGCGAGGTGCGCGGCCGCGGGAGAGAACAGGTCCCGTCCGTGGAACGTTCGCGAAACCGACTCGAGCGCGTACTTCGGGTTCGCGAGCTCGTGCGCCTCCACGATCCCGCCGCACTTCTCCGCCGCAGGAATCAGCAAGCCGTTGTCCGGGCCGACGTGCGTCCGGCCCGCGCCGTCGCGCAACGCCAGCGCCCGCCGAGTGCTGCCGACGCCGGGGTCGACGACTGCCAGGTGGACACCGACCGGCATGTACGGGAGCGTGTTCGCCAGCGTGATCGCACCGCGTAGAACCTCTCGCGCGGGAATGCCGTGCGTAATGTCGATGATCTCGACGTCCGGTGCGATCCGCTTCATCACGCCGTGACACGTGCCGACGAAGTCGTCCTCGAGCCCGAAGTCAGTCAGGAACGTGATGAAAGGCGGCATGGCGCGGGAGCCTAACTCGCAGCCTCGCGCACGGCTGCGACGAGCCCCGCGACATCCTGTGTGCGCGCCTGTGCAAGGACGCGAATCCCGTGCCGCCGAGCGGCAGCTGTAGTACGCGGGCCGATAGTCACGACCGGAATGTCGAGCCGCAGAGCCGCAAGCGCGTCGGCGGCGGACGGCGACGCGAGCAGCGCGACGTCCCCTTCTGGCAGCGTCGCGGGACGAACTCGGCGCGTTCGGTAAACCGGGACGAAATCGGCGTCGAGCTCCGCGACGATCAGTCCTAACGCTTCCTCCGCGCCGACGAAGAGCACACGGCCCGGAGGACGGGGAAACTCCGCGACCAGACGTTCCTGCGACGGCTCGCTCGGGACGAAGTCGACGGCGATCCCGTAAGCCGCGAGCGCGGAGGCGGTCGCCGCCCCGACCGCGGCGACCTGCGGGAGGTAGCCGGCATGGCGTCGCACGAGCTGCTCCGCGCCGTTCGCGCTCGTGACGATCACCCAGTCGTAGCCGTGCACGTCGATCGGCCCGTTGCCGATCGGCTCCGTCTCGATCAGCGGACACGACACCGGTTCGAAGCCCTCGCGACGAAGTGCATCCAGCAGCGGCCCCGCCTGCTCGGCCTGACGGGTGACGATGACGCGCATCAGACGACGGCGAGCAGCTCTGCCGCGACAGCGGCCGGATCGTCGCCGCTTCGTCGCTCGACCCAGCTGCCGTCCTCGGCTGCGATCAGCGCCGTCAGCTTCTCCCCGTCGTGGTACGCGGCCACCGGAGCGAGACAACCCGCACCGACCATTGCGACGCAGGCGCGCTCGGACTCGACCCGACGCCGCGTCTCGGCATGGTCGACGTGTGCGACGAGATCCTCCTCCCCCGCGCGCATCTGCAAGGCAAGTGCGCCCTGCGCAGCCTCGGGCAGCAGCTCCCCAGAGGGGAAGCGATAGCCGATCTCGTCCGCAAGACCCAGCCGGTCGAGACCGCACGCCGCGAGCACGATCGCGTCGAGGCCGCGCTCGCCGCGTTTGCGCAGTCTCGTGTCGATGTTCCCCCGCAGCGGCTCGATCGAGACCGTCGGTTCCAGCGCGAGCAGCTGTGCGCGGCGACGGATCGAGGCGGTTCCGATGCGCATCTCCGGACGGAGCTCCCGTGCACCGCAGAGCGCGTCGCGTGGATCGTCACGCTCGAGGTAGGCGCCGACAACGAGGCCTTCAGTGTCCGTCGACGTCATGTCCTTTGCGGAGTGCACGGCGACGTCGATGCGACCGTCGAGCAGTGCCTCCTCGAGCTCTTTCACGAAGACACCGCGCGCGCCGATCTCACCGAACGGCTTGCTGCGATCGCGATCGCCGGCGGTCGTGATCGGCACCAGAGCGAGCTCGATCCCGTCGCGACGCACCCGGTCGGCCGCGAGCTCCGCCTGCGTGAGCGCGAGCCTACTGCCGCGGGAGCCGACGCGAATCAGCACGGCACGGTGTGCGTCCCGCACGCGGTTGGAGACAGCCGTGGCGGCGGCGGATCCGGACGAACGCCGTCGGCGCCTGGATTGGCAGCGGTCGTCCGATCAAGCTCACGGTCCTCAACGTTCGTCTTCGAGACCGAAGAGATGACGCACCGCGTCAGCATAAATCACTCCGTCGGCTGCCGCGGCCGCCTGTTTCATACGAATGGTGGGCAGATGCAGGAGTTTGTTGAGCACCGCCGCGGTGACCGACTCGGCCGCGCGCCGCTCGGAATCGCTCAACTTCGCGCGCTGCAACTCCGCGACGCGGATCTCCTCGGCGCGCGCGCGCAGTGACGCGATCGCCGGCACGACGTCGAGCGATGCCTGCCACTCGCGAAATCGCTCCGCCTCGGCCGCGATGATCCCTTCCGCACGCTCTGCCTCGCGACGGCGACCGGCCAGCGTTGCGGCGACAACCGCCTGCAGATCGTCGATGTCGTACAGGTAGCAACCGTCGAGATCGTGGATGGACGGATCGAGGTCGCGCGGAACCGCGAGATCGATCAGGAGCAAAGGTCGCCCTCTGCGTGCACGCAAGGCCTCCGCGACCTGCGCACGTTCGAGGATCCAGCCTTCGGCGCTCGTCGAGGAGACGACGACGTCGGCGGTGGGCAACAGCTCGTGCACGTTTTCCAGCGAGAACGCCTCGCCGCCGAACCGCCGTGCGAGCTGCGCAGCGCGGTCATGACTTCGGTTCGCGACCCAGCCGATCTCCGCTCCACGTGAAAGGAAGTTGCGCGCTGTGAGATCCCCCACCTTGCCCGCGCCGACCAGCAAGACCTTTCGTCCGCTCAGCTCGCCGAAGACCTGCTCGGCGAGGGCAGCCGCGGCGGAGGAGACCGAAGCCGGGCTCTCGCCGATCCCGGTCTCGGAGCGGGCCTTCCGTGCTCCGTGCAGCGCCTGCCGGAAGAGCCGGTCGAGGATGGGGCCGGTGGCCCCCGCCTCGTACGCCGCGCGCACCTGCCCGAGGATCTCTCCCTCGCCGGGCACCATCGAGTCGAGCCCGGCGGCGACACGGAAGAGGTGGAGAGCCGCAGCTTCATCACGCAACCGGTAGAGCGCCGGCCCCAGCTGTGCTTCGAGTGCGAGCAGCGCAGCCTCCGCCCGGCGCTCTGCGTCCTCGGCGCTTTCGCCGGCGAGGTAGAGCTCGGTGCGATTGCAGGTCGAGAGACATACGGCCTCACCCGACTCGCCGACCAGCGTCCGCGCGAGCTCGGCCGCCTGGCTCGCCGGCAGCGCCGCGCGCTCCCGCAGCTCCACCGGAGCTCGGTGATGCGACACGCCGACGAGCACGATTCTCATGAGAAGTGCGTCACCGGGAGCGCAAGTCGTGCGACTGCGACGAGAACAAAGCCTGCGATAACCAGATACGCGGCACGGCGGCCGCGGACTCCGACCCCGTAACGCAGTGCAAGGTACGCCGCGTACACGGCCCACGTCACAAGAGTCACCGCCATCAGCGCGTCGAAGCTGCCGCCGCGGTCGCGCAGCCTCACGAGCCCGACGGCGATCCCGAACGTCAGCGCCGGCAGCGAGATCGCAATCGTGCGTGCGGCCAGCTCGTCGAGGCGAGCAAGGCCTGGCGCTCGCAGACGTAGGATCGTCGTCTCGCGGCGCTTCAACCGCCGCTCCTGCCACAGGTAGAGCGCCGAGAGACCGGCCGCGACGGTGAAGCCGGCAAACGCAAGCAACACGAGTCCGACGTGCAAGACGAGGAAGAGTGTCGAGTAGCCGTTCGCGCCCGTTGTCGAGGTGCCGCCGCCGGCGTGCGCAACGGCGAGCAGGACGGCCGCGATTGGAAGGACGGCGAGACCGAGTAGCCGGTAGCGCGGCTGGCAGCCCCAGATCAGATACGCCCCGACGACGAGCCAGACGAAGAGGTTCAGCGAGGCGGCCCATGTCGTCCACGGGAATCCGTCTGCGCGCACAGCCTGCACCGCGAGCAACGCGGTCTGCACGAGCCACCCGATGCGGACGCCCCAGGTTGCGAGCCTGCCGGCACGTCCGGGATGTCGTGCGTCTCCGAAGTACGCGACCGCGGCTTCGCCGTACGCGAGCAGTGCAGGCCAGAACAAGAGCTCAGCCAACAGCCACCGCCTTCCGTCGCTCCGGCTCACCCTTCCGAGCGCGCGCAAGCTCCGTCAGCTCCGCGACTTCCCGCTCGAGCCGGGCGAGCTTCGTCGCGATGATCAGGACGTACGCGAGGACGACCACGAAGACGAAGAGGTAGGCCGCGGCTACGTACTTCTCCGCAGAGGTCACTGTGCGAGCACCTCCCGCAGCTCGCGCAGTCGCGCGTCGAGTCGCTTCCCCGCGAGCTCGATGTGATAGAGCGTCGCCGCAAGCGCGAGCATCGCTGCCCAGGAAACGCAAAACGTAAAGAACATCCAACCGGACATCTGCGGTCCGTGCGACGTGAAGACCGTCGGATGGATGAAGTCGTTGGCAAGGCGGATGGCGAGGAAGGACACAGGGATCAGCGCAACGCCGAACAGCGCGTAGACCGCGCTCAGGTTCGCGCGCCGGGGTCCCGGCTCGACGGAGAAGCGCAGCATGAAATACGCCGCGTAGAACAGAAAGAGAACGAGGAAGAGCACGAGTTGGTTGGAGCTCCAGGCCCACCAAACCCCCCACGAGATCTTCGCCCAGATCGAACCGGTCACGAGCGTCAGCACGCCGAAGATAAGGCCTAGATGGATCGCTACGTAACTCTCGAGATCAGCGCCTTCCTGCCGCTTCCAGAGATGGCGCAACGCCTTCCACGCACCCCAGCCGAACAGGCCGTACGCGGTCAGTGCCACGGGCACGTGGAAGTAGAAGATCTTCTGCGACAACCCCTGATCGGCGTCGACCGGAGCAACGTACGCGATGCACGCGATCGCCGCCGCCATCAGCGCAAGCGCGAGACCGGCGAGCAGGGGGAGGCGGTTGGCCCGAAGCACCTTCGCGACGAAGTGTCGCAAAACCTGTCTGCTCAGAGGCCCCTTCAGGTACTCGACGACGTCGTCCTTCAGCTACGCCGGTTTCCGATCTGAGACGATCCATCGCAATGTCGCTGCGAACACCGTTCTGCGGCTTACTGGGGATCGACATTCCCATCCTGTCTGTCGGCTTCGGCGAGGGAGCCGGGCCCGAGCTCGCGGCCGCTGTCTCCAACGCGGGAGCGTGCGGTGTGCTCGGGTTCAGCGCCATGCCGACGGAAGAGATCGAGCGGCGGATCGCCCGGACTCGGAAGCTCACACAGCGGCCCTTCGGCGGCAACATCATCATCGCCGCACTCGAAGCCGACGAGGCTCCGGAGGAGTTCAAGGCGGCTGCCCGCGAGCGGATCGCCGCCGCGATCGCGTCACGAATCCCGCTGCTCGTCCTGTTCTGGGGCGACGCGTCGGCGTTCGTCGACGATGCGCACGCGAACGGCGTTCGCGTCGCGCTGCAGGCCGGATCCTTGGACGAGGCGAAGCGAGCTGCGGACGCAGGTGTCGACGCGGTGATCGTGCAGGGCGTCGAAGCAGGCGGGCACGTTAGAGCGACCGAATCGATCTGGAGCCTGCTGCCGCGTGCGGTGCAAGAGATCGCGCCGACACCCGCGATCGGCTCGGGAGGAATCGGTGACGGCGCCGCGATCGCACGCGCACTCGCAGCCGGCGCACAAGGTGTGTCCCTTGGGACGCGCTTCGTCGCCAGCGAAGAGGCGTGGGCCCACGAGCACTACAAGCGACGGGTGGTCGAGAGCTCTGCGCAGGACACGATCTTCGGCGAGCTGTTCGACGTCGGCTGGCCGGATGCGCCGCACCGGGCCCTGCGCAACAAGACCGTCGAGGAGTGGGAGGCCGCAGGCTGTCCGCCGAGCGGGCAGCGTCCGGGCGAGGGGGAGGTGATCGGCATTCGCCACTTGCCGTGGGGCGACAGGCCGTGGCACCGCTACGAGGTCGGAATGCTTTCACCCGACTTCGAGGGCGATCCCGAGTATGCCGTGATGTGGGCGGGTGAATCGGTCGACGCCGTGCGCGACGTGAAGCCGGCGGCCGAGATCCTGCGCGACCTCGTGCGCGAGACCGAGGACGCGCTCCCAGCCGCTACTCGGTGACCACGTACTCGAACGAGCCCCACGCCACGAGCGCAAAGATCGCGTCGTAGAGAGCGAGGAAGCCGAGGTATTTCGCCGGGTGCGAGGCAACACTCGCCCCGACACCCCCGATCACGATCGGAATCGCCAGCGGCAGGAACAGCAGCGGCAGGAGCAGCTCGCGCGCGCGGCTCGCGGCGGACATTCCCGCGAGCAACGTCCCGACGGCCGCGATGCCGAGATCCGCGAGCGCAACCCCGGCGATCGTCGCGCCGTTGACTCCCGAGAAGAAGAGCGCGAACGCAGGTAGCGCGACGATCTCCGCCAGTCCGAGGAAGACGAGCAGCGAGATCGCCTTCCCGAGCCAGATCGCGCTGCGGTCCGAGGGCGCGAGCACGAGGCCGTCGATCACCCCTTGCTCTCGCTCGGCCGCGAACGCGCGTGCGAGCCCGAGCAACGCGGTGAAGACGATCGAGACCCAGAGCATTCCCTTCGACGCGAGCGCCG
>JBKPJA010000151.1:0-13901 GCA_046730515.1 Actinomycetota bacterium
CGGTCAACCGCGGCAAGCCCGTCGTCCTCGATGAAGAGGGCGCGGACGTGTCGCGCGCGATCCGGCAGATGGCGAAGAACCTCTTCCCGGTGGAGGAGGCCGCGAAGAAGCAGCGGCGTCTCCTGCCGGCGTTCGCGAGGAGCTAACCATGGGCCTGCACGATCGACTCAAGAGCCCGAACGGGTCTCAGTTCGCTGCGACCGCGGAAGCGCTCAGCACGTCCTCGACGGAGACGGCCAAGCCGCCTGCCGCAGTCGATCCGTACGCCGAGCTGAAGACGCGCATCCACCACGCGTGCATCGCGACACTCGGTCCGGAGCTGTTCAAGCGGGAGACGACGGAAGACCTCTCCGAACGCGTCACGCGTGCGGTCACCGAGCAGCTCGTGCTCGATCGCACGCCCCTGACCCGCGAGGAGCGGCGCCAGATCATCCGCGAGATCACCGACGACATCCTCGGCTACGGACCGCTGGAGCCGTTCCTTCGCGACGACTCTGTGACGGAGGTCATGGTCAACAACTACGACCGGATCTACGTCGAGCGGCTCGGCAAGATCGAGTCCACGAACGCGGCGTTCGCCGACAACGCGCACCTGCTGCGCATCATCGACAAGATCGTCTCGCAGATCGGACGTCGCGTGGACGAGGCATCGCCGATGGTGGATGCCCGCCTGCCCGACGGCTCGCGCGTGAACGCGATCATCCCGCCGCTGTCCCTCAAAGGGCCGACGCTGACGATCCGGAAGTTCTCGCGCGATCCGTACACGATGAACGACCTGATCTCGTTCGGGACGCTGACCCCGAAGGCTGCGCAGTTCCTCGCCGCCTGCGTGAAGGGGAAGCTGAACATCCTGATCTCAGGCGGTACCGGTACAGGTAAGACGACGACTCTGAACGCGATGTCCGCTTTCGTCCCCAACGACGAGCGCATCGTCACGATCGAGGACGCCGCGGAGCTCCAGCTCCAGCAGGAGCACGTGATCACGCTCGAGTCCCGGCCCCCGAACATCGAGGGTCAGGGCGAGATCCGCATCCGCGAGCTCGTCCGCAACGCGCTGCGCATGCGCCCCGACCGCATCATCGTCGGCGAGGTGCGCGGCCCCGAGACGCTCGACATGTTGCAGGCCATGAACACCGGCCACGAGGGCTCGCTGACGACGATCCACGCGAACTCTCCGCGCGACGCGCTCTCCCGCCTGGAGACGCTCGTGATGACGGCCGGCGTCGAGCTGCCGTTGCGTGCGATCCGCGAGCAGGTGTCCTCGGCGTTCGACCTGCTCGTGCAGATCACGCGGCTCGTCGACGGCTCGAGGAAGCTCACCAACATCACCGAGGTCCTACGGATGGAGTCGGACACCGTCACGCTGCAGGATCTGTTCGTTGCCAAGCCGCCGGACGAGGAGCAGGCGGCAGAGAGCCGCGCGGTCAGGTTGCTGACAGCGATGCAATGCACGGGCCTGAAGCCGCACTTCCTCGAGAAGATGGCCGCAAACGGCGTGGTGCTCCAGCCCGCGTTCTTCAGCACGGACGACGACACTCCGGCGGTCGGCGTCGGCTACAACGCTTCGAAGTTCAAGGGAGCCTTCTCGTGAGACCCCTGAGCCGCTCGCTTCCGCTCGTACTCCTGACGCTGGTCCTCGTCGCACTCCCGGCGGCTGCGTCCGCGAGCGTGCGCCTCGAGGGAGTCGACACGAGCCACTATCCCGCGGTCGGTGCGACCGTAGTCTCGTCGGCGGGCCCGGGTTTCCGGCCGGCACTGACGGAGGACGGCAAGGCGGTCACTGGCCTCCAGGCCGTCAACCTCGCAAACTCGGTCTCGGTCGTGCTCGCGATCGACCGCTCGCGCTCGATGCAGAAGAAGTTCGGCGACGCGATCGGTGCGGCACGCAACTTCGTCGCCGGGAAGCCTGGCGGCGACAGCGTCGCCGTGCTTGCGTTCGGCTCGTCCGTCGTCTCCGAGTCGAGGTTCTCTCAGGACGGCTCCGAGGCGGACGCCGCGTTGCAGAACCTCGCGATCGATCGCAAGAACGGAACCGCCCTGTACGACGCCGTCGGCGTCGCGGTGCAAGAGCTCTCGCACCGTGCCGGTGCACACGTGCTCATCCTTCTGACCGACGGAGCCGACACGACGAGCAAGCAGACGATCGAGATCGCGTCGGCCTCCGCGAGGGAGCACAACGTCCTCGTCTACGCGATCGGCATTGCGGGCCAGGGTTACACGCCCGAGCCGCTCCAGCAGCTTGCCGATGACTCGGGCGGTACGTTCTACCGGGCCAACTCGAGCTCCGCGCTCTCGGGCGTCTACGCGGCGATCGCGCACAGGCTGCGCAACACGTGGCGGCTCCAGTACGTCACCGCGGCACGGCCGGGTGACGAGATTCACCTGGAGGCCGCGGTTGCCGGCGCAGGCACTGGATCGACCTCGACGCAGATCCCGACGGCCTTCGGCGCGCCGAACACTCCGCCGCCGTCGAAGATCGTCCCGACCGCCGCGTACGGGCCGAGCGGGCCGCTCGCCGTCGGTCTCGCCGTCGGCGCACTGGTCTTCCTCGCCTTCGTCCTCGTGCTCGCCGCGTATCGGGGTTCGTGGGTCAAGACCCGCATCGCGGCGCACATCGGCGAGACCAGGGCGAATCCCAAGGAGAAGCGTCGTGAACGGCGCATGGCGATGCTCAGCTCGCTGTTCCGCGCAACCGAGCGCGCCTTCGGTCACCTGAAGCAGTGGCGCGCGGTTCAGCGGATGCTCGAGCGCGCCGACGTCCCGCTCCGCACGGTCGAGCTCCTCTGGATCATGATCGGCACCGGCTTCGGCGTTGCGTTGGTCACGGCGGTCATCGGCATGGCCGCCCCGATCATCCTCGGCGCCCTGCTGATCGGCGCTGCGCTGCCGTTCGTCGTCGTCTGGCGAAAGATGCGCAGCCGGCTCGCAGCGTTCGAGGAGCAGCTACCGGATCTGCTGATCACGATCGCCGCCTCGCTGAAGGCAGGACACTCGTTCAAGCAAGGTCTGCAGGCGGTGGTCGACGAAGGTCAGCCTCCGGCGAGCGACGAGCTCAAGCGCGTGCTGACCGAGACGTCGCTCGGCCGCCCGATGGACGAAGCGCTCGCCGACATGGCGGATCGCGCCGGCTCCGCGAACTTCGAGTTCGCGATCACCGCCGTGACGATCCAGCGTCAGGTCGGCGGCTCGCTGGCGACGCTGTTCGACATGGTGGCGGACACGGTCCGCCAGCGCCATCAGTTCGCACGAAAGATCCGGTCGCTCACGGCGATGGGACGCATGTCCGCATACGTCCTCGTCGGCGTGCCGATCTTCCTCGGTGTCGTGATCACGCTGATCAGCCCTGCGTACATGTCACCGCTCTGGCACACGCGCACCGGCCACTATCTGGTTGCGCTCGGCGTCGTGATGATCACGATCGGCTACTCAATCCTGAAAAGAATCGTCTCGTTCCGAGGGTGATGACATGCTTCTGATACTTGCACTGCTGTTCATGGCGAGCGCGGCGTACGTTCTGGCCGAGCTCGCGAGCGCACCAACGCGTGAGCGTCGCAGCCTCGTCATGCGCGCGACGGAATACGGCCGCGTACGCGTGATTCACGGACGCGAGCTGCCACGGTTCCGCGAACGGGCACTCGAGCCGATCATCGCCAAGCTCGCTCACCTGATGCTGCGGGTCAATCCGCGGACGAAGCTGGCGGACGTGAGCGCGAAGCTGGCGATGGCCGGGATGCGAAACACGTCGCCGTCGGCGTATCTAGCGGCGCGGGCCGGCTTCGGGATCGTCGGCTTCATCGGCGGCCTCGCGGTCGGCGCTACTGCGTCCGCCAAGGCGACGCTGCTGCTCGCCGCCGGCGGGTTCGCCCTCGGTTTCATCGGCCCGTCGTTCCTCGTCTCCGTGCGGGCACGGAAGCGGCAGGAGGCCGTTGCCGGCGAGCTCCCAGACGCTCTCGACCTGCTGGCCGTGAGCGTGGAGGCGGGGCTCGGATTCGACGGCGCCGTTTCCAAGCTCGTCGAGCACATGGACGGGCCGCTGATCGACGAGTTCGAGATGGCGCTCAGCGAGATGCGCGTCGGCGAAGGCCGCGCGGAGGCGCTCAAGCGCATGGCCGAACGCGTGCCGGCGCATGAGATGTCCACGTTCGTCCGCGCGATCGTGCAGGCGGACCAGCTCGGCATTTCCCTCGGTCGCCTCCTGCGCGTACAGGCGCAAGACGCACGCGACAAGCGTCAGGCGGCCGCTGAGGAGAAGGCGGCGAAGGCGCCGATCAAGATGCTCTTCCCGCTCGTGATGTTCATCTTCCCGGCGATGTTCATTGTGATTCTCGGTCCGGCGTTCCTCAACCTGGCGAAGATCTTCACCTTCTAGGTGGCGGCCGTGGCGGACACCGAACCGACGAACACCGAGCGCGGGTTCGGCACGGGCCTGCGCGCGAAGCTGAGCAACGGCGGAGGCGCGCCGGAGGAACCGCGCTCGCCCGGCGAAGCGATCAAGGCCGCGACGAGCCCGGACGTCTTCGAGGTCGATGCTCTCAAGGCGGAGCTGTCGGCGTCCCTCGCGCGCGAGCAGGAGCTACGGGCGTCCCTCACGGGCAACCTCGATCCGACGGACGCCGAAGAGCTCGTCCGCGAGCATGCGCAACGCACGGCCGAGCTCGACCATCGCGCCGCGACGCTCTCGCAGACCGAGGCTGCGCTCGAGGAGCGCGAGCGTGAAGTGTCGGAACGGCTCGGGGAGCTCGCGGAGACCGAGCACCGTCTGCGGGAGCTGCAGGACGAGATCTCACGGACCGAGGCGCGCGTTGCCGAACGGGAACAGCTCATCGAGATGAAGGTGCGCGAGCTGAAGTCCGCGGACGAGGAGCGAGCGAGGGCCGCGTCCGACCTTGCCGACCAGATCGCGGCGATCGCCGACCGCGAGAAGGAGCTCGCGCGCAACGAGGCGGCAGCCGCGACGCTGCGCACCGAGCTCGAGAAGAAGAAGGAGACGTTCGACGAGCGACTCGTGAAGCGCGAGGGCAAGATCTCCGAGCGCGAGGACGAGATCAAGAAACGCGAGCGGGAGGTTTCGGAGAGCGAGCGCGTGCTCGCGCAGTCCCAGGCGAAGCTCGTTGCGCAGCGCCAGCAGCTCGAACGGCGCGAGCAGGACGTCGCAAACATGCGCCCGCCCGGCGAGGAGCTCGTGCAGGCACGCGCGAAGCAGCTGGACGCGCGAGAGCAGGAGCTGAACGCATTCGAAGAAGAGCTCCGCGACCGCGCAAAGAAGATCGACCAGCGCGCGAGCGCCGAGGAGGGCGCGAGCGCATCCGATGCCCAACTCGCAGCGCAGCTGCGCGAGGTAGAGCAGCAACGCGCGAAGCTCGCCGGACAACTCGACGCGCTTGCTAAGCGGGAGGAAGAGATCGCAACGATGCGTCCTCCGGGCGAGGAGCTCGTGCAGGCGCGCGCACACCAGCTCGACCAGCGCGAGCTCGAACTGAAGGCGCTCGAGGCACAGCTCGATTCCCGCGCCGACCAGTTGCAGCGCGAGGCGGACGGGCGCGAGCAGGCGGCGGAGGAGTTCGCAGCGCGCATCCGCGAGATGGACGCGAAGGAAGCCGACCTGATTGCGCGCGAGGCCGAGATGCACCGCCAGGAAGCGGCGGTGCGGCGGACGGTCGAAATGCCGATGCCGGCGGCGGCCGACGATCTCGCCGAGAAGCGGTTGAAGGCTCGCGAGGAGGCGCTCGCCGCACGCGAGGCGCAGCTGAAGAAGGCAGAGGCGCTCGCCAACTCGGCGCTCTCACGACACGAGAGCAAGGACCACCGCCTGTCGCAGCGCGAGCAGACCCTCGAACAGCGTGCGGAAGAGCTCACGGAACGCGAGACCGCGCTCAACCACCGCGAAGCGCAGCTGGAAGGGGAGTTCGAGGTGCGCGAGATGAAGCTCGAGGAACGCGAGGCTGCGCACGAAGAGCTCCAGGAGCAGCTTTCCGCACGCGACCGGCAGCTCTCGGCGGCCGTGGAGCAGCTGCAGGGCGAGTTCGACCGCCGCGAGTCCGAGTGGTGGGCGAAGCAGCTCGGCAAGCAGCCGCAGGCCCCGGCCGCGTAGACGTCAGACCGGCCGGAACGAAGGCCGCAGCACGCCGAGGCGCTTCCGGGCCCACCTGATCGGCGAGTTCGGCGGCACCTCTTCCTCGGGGATCGTCAGCTTCCGCGCAAGACGCTCGTTCGCTCCCTCACGGAGCACCTCCGTGCGGCGGAACCTCGCGACCTCCTGGTTGAGCAAGTAGGGATCCATAACCACCTGACGGACGAGGGGTGGGACTTCTTCCCGGCAGCCGAATACGCTTTCGGCGAGATGCGCTGCCCCGAATGCGGTCAGGAGAATCCGGAGGGATTCCGCTTCTGCGGCCGCTGCGGCGCGGCGCTCGAGGAGCCCTCGCCTGCCCGGGAGGAGCGCAAGGTCGTCACGGTCCTGTTCGCCGATCTCGTCGGCTTCACGGCGCGCGTGGAGGCGATGGATCCCGAGGATGTGCGCGCGCTGCTTGCGCCTTACCACGCACGGCTGCGTCGTGAGCTGGAGCGGTACGGCGGCACCGTCGAGAAATTCATCGGCGATGCGGTGATGGCTTTGTTCGGCGCGCCGGTCGCGCACGAGGACGATCCGGAGCGGGCAGTGCGCGCGGCGCTGGCGATCCGCGACTGGGTTCGTGATGAGGAGCAATTGCAGGTGCGGATCGCGGTGAACACAGGCGAAGCGCTGGTTGCTCTGGGTGCGCGTCCCGAGGCTGGAGAGGCGATGGCGGCCGGGGACGTCGTCAACACGTCGGCGCGCCTGCAGTCGGCGGCGCTCGTCAACGGGATACTCGTCGGCGAGACGACGTATCGCGCCACTCGAGACATGATCGACTACGCCGAACGCGAGCCTGTCGAGGCAAAGGGCAAGTCCGAGGCAATTCCGGTGTGGGAGGCGGAGCAGGCGCGATCTCGCTTCGGCGTCGACGTCGTGCAGGCGGCTCGCGCGGCGCTCGTAGGGCGCGATCACGAGCTGACCGTGCTGCGCGAAGCGCTCGCACGAGCTCGACGCGAGCCGTCCGTGCAGCTCGTCACGCTCATCGGCGTACCCGGCATCGGCAAGTCCCGTCTCGTGTACGAGCTGATGCAGTCGATCGCCACGGCGCCGACGAGCGAGCTGATCACGTGGCGGCAGGGTCGCTCGCTGCCCTATGGGGACGGCGTGAGCTTGTGGGCGCTCGGCGAGATGGTGAAGGCGCAGGCAGGCGTTCTCGAGACCGACTCCGCAGCTCAGGTGAGGGAAAAGCTCGTCGCGTCCGTTCGAGACGTCGTCGACGCCGGTGACGCAGCGTGGGTGGAGCGTCACCTCCTGTCGCTGGTCGGGCTCGGTGAACAGGAAGCTGGGGACCGTCAGGATTCGTTCGCCGGTTGGCGCCGGTATCTCGAGGCGCTCGCCGAGCGACGTCCGACCGTGCTCGTGTTCGAGGATCTGCAGTGGGCCGACGACAGCCTGCTCGATTTCGTGGATCACCTCGTCGACTGGGCAAGCGGGGTGCCGCTCCTCGTCCTCGGCACGGCGCGGCCTGAGCTGCTGGACCGCCGTCCGGACTGGGGCGGTGGGAAGCGGAACACTGCGACCATTTCGCTGACCCCGCTGGGACGAGCGCGAAACGGCCGCCTTGATCCACGAGCTCACGGGCCGCTCGCTCCTCCCGGCAGAGACGCAGTCGGCATTGCTCGAGCGGGCCGAGGGCAACCCGCTCTACGCCGAGCAGTTCGTGTGGATGCTGGAGGAACAGGAGGACGAAGTTGCGTTGCCCGAGACGGTTCAGGGGATCATCGCGGCCCGCCTGGACGGGCTTCCGCGAGCGGAGAAGGAGCTGTTGCAGGACGCGTCGATGGTGGGGAAGGTGTTCTGGACGGGAGCACTCGAGGCGAGCGGGGGCATCGAACCGAGGCGCGCGGAGGAGCTCCTTCACTTACTCGATCGAAAGGAATTCGTCCGTCGCGAACGCCGGCCCTCGCTGGCAGGCGAATCGGAGTACGTCTTTCGCCATGTCCTGGTCCGTGACGTCGCCTGCGCGCAGATCCCGCGGAGCGCCAAGAGCGAGAAGCATCGTCGCGTGGCGGAATGGATCTCCTCCCTCGGCCGTCCGGAGGATCACGCGGAGATGCTCGCGCACCATTACACCTCGGCCCTCGAGCTCGCGCGTGCGACCGGCGTGGACACGACCTCACTCGTTGACCCGACCCGCATGGCGCTCACCGCCGCAGGAGAACGTGCGCGCAAGCTCAACAACAACGCTAACGCGTTGCAGTACTTCGGCCAGGCGCTCGGCCTGGATCCGCGTGCGCACGAACGACTCGATCTCGTTTTTGCTCACGCCGAAGCGACGTATGGTGCGGCGATCGGAGACTTTCCCACGGTGCTCGGAGCGGCGAGCGACGAGCTGCTGGAGGCGGGCGATTCCGCCCGTGCGGCCGAGCTCCAGGCGCTCCTCGTCGAGGCCTGGTGGTATCGAGGGGATCACGAGCGAGCCTCTGGTCACGCGGAGCGCGCCCTAGAGCTCGTGGGAGAAGCCGATTCGCCTTCACGCGCGCGCGTCGTGTTGCACGTTGCGCGTCTGCGCACGCTCGAGGGAACGAATGACACGGCGGCCCTGGAACTCGCACGAGAAGCGCTCCGCCTCGCCGAGAAGTTCGCGCTCGAAGAGGTGCGCTACCTCGCGCTGAACTACGTCGGCGTCGGCCGCTGGCGCACGGGCGATCCGGGCGGCGCCGCCGACGTCGAGAAGAGCCTCGCGCTTGCGCGGAGTGCGGGCGCCTTCGAGGCGGCGGCTCGGGCGGCAAACAACCTCGGGGCGCAGGCGGGCTATTACGGTGACCTTCGCCAAAGCGCTGAGATGCTCGAGGAGTCGATTCGACTTGCGGAGCGCGGCGGGCATTCTCACAGCCTTCGCTGGGGCCTAGCACTGCGCAACATGGTCTTCTTCAACGGCGGGCAGTGGGACGAGGCGCTGCGCGGCGCGAATGAGGTCATCTCGGAATCACAGGGCCGCGAGGCACGTGAGTTGCCTGCGCGCGCCATCCGCTTGCAGATCCGGTTTGCGCGAGGAGACGACAGCGGCGCGATCGAGGACGCTGATTACTACCTCGACCTGGCCCGTGCGCACGGGACGGTCGAAGCTCTGAGTTGGGCCCTTTCGAGTCGCGCCAGGCTTGCTGGCGAATTCTCGGACGTTGCTCTGGCCCAGAGGCTGACGGATGAGCTCCTCGCGCTAGGAGTGAGCGACCTCGGCCTCTTCGCGCTGTATCAGGTGCTCTTGGTCTCGGAGAGGATCGGCAGGAGGGCCGAGCTGGCAGCTCGACTCGAGAGCGCGTCGGCCGACAGCCTCTGGCTTCGCGCCTGTCGGCACCTTGCGGGCGAGTCGTTCCTCGAGGCGGCAGACGTTTTCGCCGAAATGGAACACCCTGTGCATGAGGCACAAGCACGGCTGCTCGCTGCGGAGGCGCTCGTGGAGCGGCGCGACAGCCGCGGGGCCGACGAGCAGCTGAATCACGCACTCACGATCTTCCGCTCGGTCCGGGCGACGCGTTACGTGCGCGAGGCGGAGGCCTTGCTTGCAGCTGCGAGCTGAGCGGCCGGCTCGAGCGCCGGCTCGTCGATCGTCAGCTTCCGCTCGTCCGCGTCGATCGTCGCGGTGACACCGAGCGGGATCGTCGCCAGATGCTCCCCGTGACCGAGCGGGAAGTTGAACAGGACAGGGATGCCGAGCGGTTCTAGATGCTCCTCGAGCACGTCCTCGAACGACTTACTGCGCAGCCAGGGATCCTTCTCCTTCGTCGGATCCGATTCCGCGAACTCGCCGACAGCGACGCCGGCGACACTTTCGAGCTTGCCAGCGTTGAGGAGCTGCGTGAGCATCCCGTCGAGGTGCCACGGCGGGCAGTGGACGTCCTCGAAGAACAGGATGGAACCCTCGAGGTCGACCTCCCAGGGCGTCGCGAGCGTCTCGCGCAACAGCCACAGGCAGCCGCCGACGAGCGGTGCGGTCGCGCGCCCGCGGCCGAGCGCGCCGATGTACGGGTCGTCGGGATTCGCGGGCACGTCGCCCAGCGGTTCCGTCGACGTCATGGCCTTGATGAACTGGTCGCGCGACCAATCCTTGCGCTTCGGACTGCCCATGCTCGTCAGCCCGAGCCCGTAGAACGTGACGAGCCCGGTTCGCTGGCGGATGGCAACGTGCAACGCCGTGATGTCGGAGTAGCCGACGAACGGCTTTGGGTTGTCGGCGATGACGTCGTAGTCAAGCAGCGGCACAACCTGCGAGGCGCCGTAGCCGCCACGTAGCGCCTGGATGACGTGCACCTCCGGATCGGCGAAGAGCGCATTGATGTCGGCGGCGCGCGCCGCTGCGTCGCCCGCGATGTAGTCGTCGCGCGCGTAGACCCCGCCTCCGAGCTTGACGCGGTAGCCGCGTTCCTCCCACCAACGGATCCCGCGGTCGATCTCGGAGCGGTTCTCGTAGGGAGAGGACGGCGCCGGGACGCCGATCGTTCCGCCGGCGGGGAGAGGACGCGCCTTCACGAGTGGCAATTCTAAAAAAGGGTCAGACCCCTGCGGGGTCTGACCCTTGGATCAACCGATCTTCGCCATCACGTGCTTGATCTGCGTGTAGTCCTCCAACGAATACGCCGACAGATCCTTGCCGTAGCCCGACTGTTTGAAGCCCCCATGCGGCATCTCGCTCACCAGCGGGATGTGGTCGTTGATCCACACCGTGCCGAACTGCAGCTTTCGTGCCGCGTTCAGCGCACGGCCGATGTCGCGCGTCCACACCGACGCCGCTAGCCCGTACGGCACGTCGTTCGCCCACGCGATCGCCTGATCGTCGTCCGCGAACTTCTGCACCGTTACGACCGGCCCGAACACCTCGCGCTGGATGATCTCGTCGTCCTGTCCCACGCCGGTGATGACGGTCGGCTCGACGAAGAACCCGCGCGAGCCGTTTGCGTGACCGCCGGTGAGCACCGTTGCGCCCTTCGCCCGGTCGAGGAAGCCGAGCACGCGCTCCTGCTGAGCGGCCGAGATCACCGGGCCCATCTCGATCTCGTCGCCCTCCGCCGGATCGCCGACGTGAAGCGATTGCACCGCCGGCACGAGCTCCTCCAGCAGCTTGTCGTAGATCTTCGGCCCGGCGACGACGCGCGAGGCGGCGGTGCAGTCCTGTCCCGAGTTCCAGTAGCCGGCGATCTTGATTCCCTCGGCGACCGCAGCAGGATCGGCGTCGTCGAAGACGACGACCGGCGCCTTGCCGCCGAGCTCGAGGTGCACGCGCTTGAGCGTGTCCGCCGCGGTGCGCGCGATGATCTTGCCGGTCTCGACGTCGCCGGTGAGCGAGACCATGCGCACATCCGGATGCTTGACGATCGCCTCCCCTGTGGGGACGCCGTCGCCGGTGATCACGTTCAGCACGCCCGCAGGAAGGACCTCCGCCGCGAGCTGCGCAAACCGCAGCGTCGTCAACGGCGTCTGCTCGGAGGGCTTCAGCACCTGCGTATTGCCCGCGGCCAATGCTGGGGCAAGCTTCCACACGGCCATCATCAGCGGGTAGTTCCAGGGCGCGATGCCGCCGACGACGCCGATCGGCTCGCGGCGAAGCCACGACGTATAGCCGCGCATGTACTCGCCGGCCGACCTCCCTTCGAGCACGCGCGCCGCGCCCGCGAAGAAGCGGATGTTGTCGGAGCACACCGGCAGCTCGTCCTTCGCGTAGGAGAGCGGCTTGCCGACGTTGCGCGACTCGAGCTCTGCGAGCTCGTCGGCGTGCGTATCGATCGCGTCGGCGAGCTTCAAGAGCAACTCCGCGCGCTCGCCGGGAGTGGTCTCGAGCCACTCCGGCAGAGCCGTCTTCGCCGCCTGGACGGCGCGGTCGACGTCCTCCGCGGATGCGAGCGGAACTTCGGCGATCGTCTCACCGGTCGCGGGGTTCAGGACCTCCATCGTCTCGCCGCCGGCGGCATCGACCCACTCGCCGCCGACCAGATTCTGATGCTTGGACACTGTCGTGGCCACGAACTACCTCCTTCTCAAGATGCCGGTGTCGCGCGCGATGCGCGTCGCGATCGTGACGGGAATGATGGTCATGACGATAATGAAGAACACGACGACGTTCACCTGCGGCAGCTCGACGCCGCGTTGGATGTTCCCGAAGATCCAGATCGGCAGGGTGTTCTGCGCCCCGGCCGTGAACGTCGTCACGATCACCTCGTCGAACGAGAGCGCGAATGCGAGCAACGCGCCTGAGACGAGCGCCGTCGAGATGACCGGGAACGTGACGTAGCGGAACGTCTGCCACCCGTCGGCGCCGAGATCCATCGAGGCCTCGGTCAAGGACGTCTGCGTGCGGCGCAGGCGCGCGGCGACGTTGTTATAGACGATGACGATGCAGAAGGTCGCATGGCCGATCACGATCGTCCAGATCCCGGGCTGAAAGTGGTGAACGGGGTTATTGGCGAAGAACGAGTTGAGCGCGATGCCGGTGATCACTCCCGGCAACGCCAGCGGGAGGACGAGGAGGAAGCTCACCGCTTCGCGGCCGAAGAACTTGAACCGCGCGACTGCCGCCGCGGCTGCGGTTCCCAGCACGATCGCAATCGCCGTGGCGCGCCACGCCGCGTTCAGGGAGAGCTTGAGCGCGGCCCGTGCATCCGGGTTGTGCCAGGTCTCGTGGAACCACCTTGTGCTGAAGCTCGAGATCGGCCAGCCCTGGATGTTCGAGCTGTTGAACGCGTACACGCAGATGATCACGAGCGGTATCCAGAGGAAGAGCACGACCAGCACAGTCCACAGCGCAAGCGACCAGCGAGCGGCCCCCGCTTCCACTAGAGCGCCTCGAACGCGCCGCTGCGCTTGGCGAACAGCAGGTAGACGGCCATGATCAGCAGAGGAACCGTCGCGTAGGCGGCCGCAAACGGGCCGTTGTACGCGAGCCCGAGGACATTGCGGTACACGACGTTGCCGATGAAGTCCACGTTGCCGACGAGCAGCGGAGTGATGTAGTCGCCAAGCGTCAGCGAGAACGTGAAGATCGAACCGGCGACGATTCCCGGCCAAGCGAGGGGCAGGATGACTCTGCGCAGCGTCGTCCAGCCACGCGCGCCGAGGTCACGCGAAGCCTCGAGGTACGAATCCGGGATGCGTTCGAGTGACGCGTAGACCGGCAAGATCATGAACGGCAGCCAGATGTAGGAGAACACGATCCACATCGCCGTCTGAGTGAACGCGATGTTCGTCGTCGGCAGGCCGATCTTCGCGAGCGACCAGTTGAGCACGCCGTCGTGCGCCAGGATCAGGCGCCACGCGTAGATGCGCGCGAGGTAGCTCGCCCACAGCGGCAGGAGAACGAGCACGAAGAGGACTGTCCGCACGCGCGAGGACGCGATCCGCGCCATGAAGTACGCAAAGGGAAATGCGATCACCGCGTCGGTCACGGTCACCGCGGCCGCCATCCAGACCGTACGGAAGGCAATCGTCCGATACGTCGAACTGTGGATGATCGTACTGAAGTTCGTCAGCGTCCAGGTGTGCTCGAGCTTGAGCGTGAAGCCGTTGACCGTCCAGAACGCGGACACGAGCAGGACGGCGAGCGCGGACAGGTAGAAGAACACCATCCAGCCGAGCGGCGGCACGAGCAATGCGACCGCGCGCAGCCACGGCCGCCGCCACAACGCCGCCGAGAGGCGGCGGCGGGCCGTCCGGTGAAGAGGGCCCGCCGCTGCTTCGTACGCCTGCGTGGTCAGGGGTTATCCCCTGATCGACGTCCACGCCGACGTCCACTTCGTGTAGTCGACGCAGTTGTTCTTGCCGTTGTCGCCCTTCGATGTCGGCGTCTTCCAGAACC
>JBKPJA010000152.1:0-5700 GCA_046730515.1 Actinomycetota bacterium
GACGTTCAACGGGTCGCCGGAGATGCCGTGCTCGGCGACCGTGACGGGAGCCGGAGGCCTGAACCAGTCGCTTGCAGTCAGCTATTCGAACAACACCAACGCGGGCGCCGCGTCGGCGAGCGCAACGTTCGCCGGTGATGCGAACCACGCCGGCAGCAGCGGCTCGAAGACGTTTGCGATTGTCCAGGCGTCGTCGACGGCTGCGGTGACATGCCCCGCCGGCGTGACGTACACCGGGTCGCCACAGATGCCCTGTTCGGCGAATGTGACTGGGGCCGGAGGCCTGAACCAGTCGCTCGCAGTCAGCTATTCGAACAACACCAACGCGGGTACTGCGTCGGCGAGCGCAACGTTCGCCGGTGATGCGAACCACACCGGTAGCAGCGACTCCAAGACGTTCACGATCAGCAAGGCGAATCCGTCCTGCGGGATCGCGTCCTACAACGTGATCTATGACGGGAATTCCCATACCGCGACCGGCGCCTGCCTCGGCGCGAAGGGTGAGACGCTCAGCGGACTCGATCTTTCGAAGACGACACACGTGAACGCCGGTAGCTACATGGACCCGTGGGCATACACCGATAGCACGGGTAACTACAGCAACGTCTCCGGCACTGCGGCCGACATGATCCGCTACAAGTTCAACGGCTTCTTGCAGCCGGTGAACGACACCGCTCACGACACGGGACAGACGAGCGCGAGTGGGTACTCGATCAGCATCTTCAGAGCCGGAAGCACCGTGCCCGTGAAGTTCCAGCTCCTCAACAATGCCGGCATGCCCATGCAGGGCCAGTCGCTGCCGGTTTGGATGACGCCGATCAAAGGATCCGCAGTTACCAGCGCCGTCGATGAGTCGGTGTACGGCGATACTCCGACTGCCGGCGGAAACTTCAGGTACGACTCCACGGCCCAGCAGTACATCTACAACTGGGGAACGTCAAAGAGCCAAAGCGGTTCCTACTGGAAGGTCTGCGCCCAGATCGAAGACGGGACGACCTACTGCGTCAATATCGGGCTCAAGTAACGGCACCGCGACGGGCCGAGAGGGACCGGAGGTCGAGCCGTTCCGGCCCTTCGGCTAGCGCGCGACGCCTCCGGAGCCCGCATCTTGAGCACATGCACCGCGCGGTTGACCTGGCTCATCGACATTCCGGCTCGATCGACGTCGCGCTGATCTATGACCGGCTGGCCGGCACACTTGCCGTCTTCGTTCGCGACGCTCTGACCGGTGAGGAGTTCCTTCTGCCTGTGAGCGGGGACGAGGCGGCCGAGGTCTACCGCCACCCGTATGCGTATGCCCACCGCGGGCTACCGCTGCCGACCGACCTCGAGCCCGCCGATCGCCGGAGGGGCAGCAGCGCTAATCTGTGACGCGCTCGGGGTGTGGCGCAGCCTGGTAGCGCGCTCCGTTCGGGTCGGAGAGGTCCCCAGTTCAAATCTGGGCACCCCGATACGCGGTTAGCAAGGGTCAGACCCCGAGGGGTCTGACCCTCTTTCGTTCCACGTTCGGCACAGTCTCGTCGGAAACGCCCAGCTACGTTGCTGAGAAAGACAACGTAGGAGGCGCGAAGGTGAACGTGGTCGTGTTGGTCGGGAACCTGGCAACGGACGTGGACGTCCGCGACGTCGGCGACGACAAGCGCGTCGCCAAGTTCTTGCTCGCCGTCGACCGGCGTACCAAGGACGGCGGCGCGGACTTCATCTGGGTGTCCGCCTGGGACCGCCAGGCCGAGCTCTGCGCGCAATACCTGACGAAGGGGCAGCGCGTCGGCGTGGACGGTCGCTTCCGCAGCCGCAGCTGGGAGGACGACGGCAAACGACGCGATGCAATCGAGGTCGTTGCTCGCAGCATTCAGTTCCTGTCGCCCCGCAGCGACGAGTCAGGCGCGGAAGTCGTTCCATTCGAGGCCGCGGTTGCTTAGGCCGTGTCCGCGACCGCGGCCGACGCCGCGAACCGGGTGTCGACGCTAGCAACGAAGGACTCGATCGCATGTGCGCAGGCTTCGGGACGCTCGCCGATCAGCAGGTGGCCGCAGCCGGCGATCGTGCGCAGCGGCGCACGCAGCCGGCGGGTGTACTCGAATGCGTCTTCGAGCGGGAGCTGATGATCTTCCCCGCCCCACAACACGAGCACCGGACAGCCAAGGCGCTCCAGTTCCCGTCGAGGATCCTCGCGTCGCAGCGCCTGCCACGCGCTCGCCGTGTCGGTGTGCAGTACCTGGCCGGCGAGAAAACCCTCCACGGCGGAATCCGTCAGGCCCACCGGATCGGCGACCGACACGAAGCCGAAGACGAGCCGCCGTAACCGATTCGAGCGGGAGACCCGCGATCGGAACCGGCCGGCCAGCCGTCCCGGCCGCAGTACGACGTTGGCCGTGATCAGCTCGCGCAGCCAGGGCCGGCCGATGCTCAACCCAGCCGATCCGGCGAGGACGAGAGCAGACACGGCCTGCGGATGGCGCAGCGCTAGGCGCAGCGCAACGAGGCCGCCTAGCGAGTGGCCCACCACCGGCGCGGGAACTCCACCCTCCTCCTCCATCACCGCGACGACCCGATCGGCGAACGAGTCGAGCCCCGAGACTGCGGGAAGCGGATCTGAGCGGCCGTGCCCGGGAAGATCCGGAATCAGAATCCGGTAGCGCGGCGCGAGCAGCGGCGCGAGCTCGCACCAGTTGGTCGCCGAGCCGCCCAGCCCATGGACGAGCACGAGCGGCGGCCCGGCCCCCGCGGTCAGGTAGCGGACCCGGCCGCCCTTGACCTCCACCAGCCGCTCGTCGAGCTTGGCCTCCGTCACCGTCCTCGATTATCCTGTGAGTCGATGGAAGCTTTGGGAGGGCCGGCCCGTTGAATCCGGCAATGACATCTGGAGGCTCGTTCTAGCCCGCACGCGCGCATCGCCGCCGGCGGGCTTTTTCGTGCCGTGAGGAGGACGACTACATGGCGAACCATCTGACGCCAGAGGAGCTGTCGAAGGAGCTCGGCATCGACCGCAAGGAAGTAATCCGAGTCTGCATCGAGGAAGGCGTGCCGATCTACCAAGGCAAGATCGACAAGACGTTGTTCCAGGCACAGCTCCAGGCGTTGGGAGCCCAACCCCAGCCGCACTAACAGAGCTTCCTAAGCCGACTTACGTGCGGGTGTCCTGCGCGCCCGCTGAGAACCGCTCTTCGCAGCGGTTCTCTTCTTTGCAGAGGCGGCAGTCTTCCTTCGGCCCTGGGCCTCGGCGACACTGCGCTTGAGCGCTTCCATCAGGTCGACGACCGGGGTCTCCGCGACCGGCTCAGGCTTTGCGATCTCGCGTCCTTCGAGCTTCGCCTCGAGCAGCGCTCGGAGATCGCGACGGTACTCGCTCACCAGCTCTGACGGATCGAAGTCGTCGACGAGGCTCTGCATCACCTGCGAAGCAAGGTCGAGCTCCTCCTTCTTGACCTCTGTGCCGGCGACGGCCTCGTCGATCTCGGCTTGCGAACGGACGTCCTCCGCGAGGAAGAGCGTCTCCAGCGCGAGCGCGTCACCCTTTGGCCGGATCAAACAGAAGTACTCGGCGCCGCGGAGGATGAACCGGCCTACCGCGCCCATGTTCGCCTGCTTCATTGCCTCCAGTAGCAGAACATACGGGCGGCGCTGCGCCGGCGCCTGCGCGGGCGCAAGGTAGTAGGTCCGGTCGAGGTAAACCGGATCCACCTCGTCCAGCGGCACGAAGCGCGTGATGTCGATCGAACGCGAATCATCGCTCTGTTCGATCGCCTCGAGGTCGGCGTCTTCAACGATCACGAATTCCCCCTTCGCGACCTCCCAGCCCTTGACGAGCTCGTCCGCGCCGACCTCGCGCTCGTGTGTCGGGCACCATTTCTTGTTGCGGATCGGCGTGCCGCACTCGCGGTGGAGCTGGCGGAACCGAACGTCGGATTGGCGCGCCTTGGGCGCGGTCGCGAGGGCAAGGCCAACGGGGATGTTGACCAGGCCGAAGCTGATGGATCCGTTCCAGATGGTTCTCATAAGCCGCTCTCGGGAGTCTAGAGGGACCGGACGGTTTCTCCACGGGATGCCACATCCCTCCCTCACTACGATTGGAAAGATGCTCACCGAGCCCCGTGTCCAGCTCTCGGCGCCACGGACGATCGCGCGCCTCTGGCAGGACGCCGTCGCAGCCGAGCGCACGGGCGCCGCCTACCTCGTCCGGGAGGCCGACGGTTGGCGCGAGGTCTCGTGGGACGAGGCCGCCCGCGCCGTGGACGAGCTGGCTCACGGCCTGCTCGACCTCGGCATCCGCAAGGGCGACGCGTTCGCGATCCTCGCCTCGACGAGACTCGAGTGGGCTTTGCTCGACTTCGCGCTCGCCTCGATCGGCGCGATCGGCGCACCCGTTTACGCGACCAGCTCGCCGAAGGACGTACAGCACGTCGTGTCGCATTCAGACGCGATCGGAATTCTCTGTGAGGACGACGCGCAACGCGCGAAGCTCGGCGCCGCCGCCCCCGGGCACGTGCTGACGTTCGCCGACCTCGACGCGCTGCGCGCGCGAGGACGCGAGCACGCGACCGCACATCCGGATGCGGTTCGCGATGCGGCCTCGCAGGTCGATCCTGACGACCTGTTCACGTACATCTACACGTCTGGGACGACCGGGCCGCCGAAGGGCTGCATGATCCGCCACCGCAACTACTACGAGATGGTCGCGGTGGTCGACGAGCTCGACGACTTCCTCATCACGAACGACGTGATGCTCCTCTACCTCCCGCTGGCGCACAACTTCGGCCGGTTGATGCACCTCAACGGGGCGTACTCGGGACTGACGATCGCGTTTTGTCCGGATCCGTACGCGGTCGCGGCGGCGTTGCCGGAGGTGCGGCCGACGATCCTGCCGAGCGTTCCGCGCGTCTACGAGAAAGTCCACACCGCCGTCACGAGTGCCTTCGATGGGGAAACCGGCCTCAAGCGGCGCATCGTCGACTGGGCTTTGCGTGTCGGTACGCGGATGAGCCGCTTGCAGCAGGAGGACATGTCCCCATCTCCGCTGCTACGCCTCCAGCATCGCCTCGCAGATCGCCTCGTCTACTCGAAGGTAAGAGCGCGACTCGGTGGACGCTTGCGCATCGGCATCTCCGGCGGTGCGCCGCTGGCGAAGGAGATCGGCGAGTTCTTCCACGCGCTCGACGTGCTCATCCTCGAGGGATACGGCCTCACGGAGTGCACGTCGGCCGCGACGGTGAATCGTCCGTCGAAGTTCCGCTTCGGCACGGTGGGGCCGGCTCTCCCGAACACCGAGTTGCGACTCGCGGACGACGGCGAGCTGTTGATCCGCAGCCCGACGGTCTTCGCGGGCTACTACAAAGACGAGGCGGCGACGCGCGAAGTCGTGGGCGACGACGGATGGCTCCGCAGCGGCGACATCGCGCAGATCGACGAGGACGGCTTCGTGACGATCACGGATCGGAAGAAGGACATCATCGTCACCGCCGGCGGTAAGAACGTGGCCCCGCAAAACCTCGAGAACGGGCTGAAAATGTCACCGCTCGTGTCGCAGGCGCTCGTCGTCGGCGATCGCCGACCATTCGTCGCGGCGCTGATCACGCTCGAGCAGGGCGTCGACCACGACGGCGCGGAGGAGAAGATCCAGGCGGTCGTCGATGACGTGAATCGAGAACTGTCGCGCTACGAGCAGATCAAGCGGTTCACGATCCTCCCGCGGGACTTCTC
>JBKPJA010000153.1:0-13771 GCA_046730515.1 Actinomycetota bacterium
CGATCCTCGAAGCGCTCCGACGAGAGATCGACGCGACGCCGCGCAGCAAGCTGGGCGGCCTGCTGATCCGTCCGGCCGCGCGCCGCCTGCGGACACGCCTCGACCCCGATACGTACGGCGGCGCCTATCTCCTCGGGCTTCGCGGCCTGGCCGTGATCGCACACGGCAACTCGTCGGCGCGCGCGATCGCCAACGCCGTCCGGCTCGCGGCCCGGGGCGTCGAGCAAGACGTCGTCGGGCTGCTCGAGCGGCGGCTTCAGGACGAAGACGAGGTGTTAGAGTCCGCTCCCTCAGCGACCCCGACCCCCGAATGAGGTGACATGGCAGCATCGCGCGAGGAAGTCTTCGAGCGGGTGAAGGAAGTCTTGACGGAGCAGCTCGGCGTCGACGAGAACGAGATCAGCGAGGAGGCCTCCTTCCAGGAGGACCTCGACGCGGACTCGCTCGACCTCGTCGAGCTGATCATGGAGCTCGAGGATCAGTTCGGCATCAAGATCTCCGACGAAGACGCGCAGAAGATCCAGACCGTCGGCCAGGCTGTCGATTACGTCGCCGCACACCAGTAGCTTTCCTCCCGAAGCCCTCGACGAGCTCGCGACACTGATCGAGGCGCTTCCGGAAGCGCGCGCCGAACAGGTCTACACGCATGCGTCGTGGGCGCCGGACCGCGCTCTCTCATACGAGCGCTTGGAGTTTCTCGGCGACAGCGTGCTCGAGCTCGCGATCGCACGCGCCCTCTACGAGCGCTATCCGGAGTTCACGGAGGGACGGCTGGCGAAGGTTCGTTCGCACGTCGTGTCGCGGCAGAGCTGTGCCGTCGTCGCGCGCCAGCTGGGGCTCGGCCAGAGGCTGCTCGAACGCGGCGCGGAGATTCCCGTCGACGAGCTCGACCGTTTGTCGAAGAACCGCAACGTCCTTGCGGCGCTGCTCGAAGCTGCGCTCGCGGCGTTGTTCCTCGAACACGGGTTCGAGCGCATCGAGCCGCCGATCGTCTCCGCGTTCGAACCCCGGATCGAATACGCACTGACGAGTCACGTCGACTACAAGACGGAGCTGCAGGAGGTGCTCGCGCGCCGCGGGCAGTCCGTTTCCTACTCCGTGCTCGAGGTCGAGGGGCCGCCGCACGATCGCCGGTTCACGTGTGCCGCCGCGATCGACAACAAGCAGGTGGGCGTCGGGGTCGGCGCTTCCAAGAAGGCGGCGGAGCAGGAAGCTGCCAAGAAGGCCCTGCAGACGTTAGGCATCCAAGAGACGGCGGCATAACGATCCCAGCCGATCGAGAGGAGGTTCTCGTGGCGAAAAAGATCGACTGCCCCTGCGGTCAGACGGTTCGCGGCGACTCGGACGACGAGCTGGTCGCGAACGCCGAGGAGCACATGCGCGAGCGGCATCCCGAAATGGTCGGGACGATGTCGCGTGAGCAGATCCTCGGGATGGCGACCGAAGACTAGGGCCCTGTGACGGCTGGCGCCGCTATCCGCGGCGCCAGCTAGCCTGCTCTCCGCGTGCATCTGAGCGCGATCAAGCTGCGTGGCTTCAAGTCGTTCCCGGACGCGGTCGAGGTGCGCCTCGAACCGGGCGTCGCCGTGGTCGTCGGGCCGAACGGCTCCGGGAAGTCGAACGTCGCCGACGCACTGGTTTGGGCGGCGGGGTCGATGGCGCCTTCGGAGTTACGGGCCGAGAAGCCCGACGACGTCCTCTACTCGGGGTCCGGCGGGCGCGGGCCGGTCGATTTCTGCGAGGTCGAGCTGCTCTTCGACAACAGCTCCGGCGACGGTCCGCTCGAGTACTCGGAGCTGTCGATCGCGCGACGTTTGCACCGTGGCGGCGAGGGCCTGTACCTGATCAACAAGACGCCGGTGCGGCGGATCGACCTTGTAGAGCTGCTTGCGGATCTCGGGCTCGGCGGCTCGATGCACTCCATCATCGGCCAGGGCCGCGTCGAGGAGATCCTCGCCTCGCGACCGGAGGAACGCCGCACCTTCATCGAGGAAGCGGCCGGGCTCGGGCGGTTCAAGCGCCGCAAGCACCGCGCCGAGCTGAAGCTCGCTCGCGTTGCGATCCAGGTCGAGCGTGCGCGCGACGTCGAGGACGAGGTGCGCAAGCGGTTGCGTCCACTCGCGCTCCAGGCGACCGCGACCGAGCGTGCGGAGAAGTTGCGCGGCGACATCGCGTCTCTGCGGGGACGGATCGCAGAGCTCGAGTTGGCAGCGCTGGGCGAGCGGCTCTCGGAGAGCGAGCAACGCAAGACGGCCGCGCTCCTTGCGCGCCGCCGCGTCGACGAGCAGGTCGACGCGCTCCTCCAGGAACGCGCACGCGCGGAAGAGGAGCTCGCCGACGCCGCGGGGCGCCGCGAGCAGGCGACGGCTGCTCTCTATCGTCTGCGCAGCTGGCGCGAGCGGGTGGAGCTTCGGCGGGAGAGTGCGCAGGCGTTGCTCGAGCGGTTGCGCTCCGATCTCGATCGTCCACGTCGCGTGCTCGACGAGCGTGTGCGCGCGGAACGTTCAGCTACCGCAGAGCGTGCGCGGCTCGCCCGCAAACGATTGACCGCGCTCGAGCACGCGCTCGCCGAACGCGAAGGACTGCCGCCCGCGGCCCGCGCGTTGGCCGAACAGGGCGAGCGGCTTGCACTCTCACTGCTCGAGGTCGGCGAAGGAGACGAGCGCGCGGTCGCGGCCGCGCTCGGCCGCAGTGCGTCGGCGCTCGTTGCCTCCGACGCGCGGGCGGCGTTTGCGCTCGTCGAACGTGCGCGCGCGGCGGGTCTGGGAAGCCTCGTGGTGTTGGTCGGCCGCGACCCTGCCGAGCTGGTCGCGGAGCTCCCGGTCGTGTCCAAAGAGGACTTGCTCTCCTCATCCGTTCCGGCGGTGACTCCGGAGGGCTTCGGTTGGGATCCTCGGCGCGGCGAGCTGTGGTTCGCCGGCGAGACCGCCGAGGCGGTCTGGTTGGAGCTCGAAGCCCGGCGCCGCGCGCTTGCCGCTGAAGTAGCGGAACTGGAGGCGCGTGCGACGGCGCCGATTCCCGCCGGCGCGTATTCGGTCGAAACCGACCGGACGACGAAGTTGCTCGTCGACCTAGCGGAGCGGCTCGTTTCGCTGCTCGACGTCGGCGCCGTGGAACGCTTCGACGCCCCGCTGCGCGCGCGGGCCGACGCCGGTGGCGCGCGGACGGGCGAGCTCGCGGATGAGCTGCGGCGGCTCGGAGCTGCGGAGGTCGAGGCGAGACGGGAGGCGAGCGCGGCCGCTGAGCGGCTCAGCGCGATCCAGGTCGAGCGGGCGCGCGTCGAGGCTGAGGTGGACGAGGCGCGGCGACGGCTCGAGTCTGCGGGTGCGCCGCCGGCGGAAGGCGACGACGTCGACGAGCTGATCGAGCGCGCGGACCGGCTCGAACGTCGGCGCGAGGCACTCGGCCAGGTGAATCCGCTCGCGAAGCAGGAGTACGACCAGGAGAAAGCGCGGCTCGCCGAGCTCCAGGTGCAGCGTGAGGATCTCGAGCGGAGCCTCGACGAACTGGCGACGCTCCGGGACGACCTCGCGCAGACCGTCGAGCATCGCTTCGCGGAGACGTTCGCGACCGTGCAGGCGAACTTCGCGGACGTCGCGTCGACGCTGTTTCCGGGTGGGGAAGGCCGGCTGCGGCTGACGGAGCCTGAGGACGGCGACGACGACGACCTCCCGGGGATCGAGGTGGAGCTGCGGCCGGCAGGGAAGAAGGTGACAAGGTTGTCGCTGCTCTCCGGCGGGGAGAAGGCTCTCGGCGCGATCTCGTTCCTCTTCGCGCTCTTCCTCGCGCGTCCGTGTCCGTTCTACCTCCTCGACGAGGTCGAGGCGGCGCTCGACGATACGAACATCGGCCGGTTCGTCGAGCTGCTGCGCAGGTATTCCGACCGTGCGCAGTTCATCGTCATCACGCACCAGAAGCGGACGATGGAAGCCGCGGACATCCTCTACGGCGTGACGATGGGCGCAGACGGCATCTCGCAGGTCGTCTCGCGCCGGCTGCCGCGTCAAGAGGAAGCCGCGGTCGCCTCGTAAGAACGTCGCTACCGTTCGGCGCCGATGGCGAGGTCGTGGTCAGAGCTGCTCGGCGAGGGCGCAGCCGAGGAGCCGGAAGAAGAACGACGCGGGATGTTCTCCCGTCTGCGCGAGTCGCTCGCGAAGAGCCGGCGCGCGTTCACGGAGGAGCTTGCGTCCGCCGCTTTCGATCCAGGCGACGAGCTCGCGTGGGAGCGCCTCGAGGAGGCGCTGATCCGCGCCGACGTGGGCGTGAGTGCGACTGCGGAGCTCGTCCAAAGGCTCGAGGCACGGGGCGAGATTGCCGACCTCAACGCCGCGCTCGCGGAGGAGCTGGTCGCGTTGTTCGGGGATCCGGGGACGCTTGCGGTCCAAGCGCGCCCGAGCATCCTCCTCGTCGTCGGCGTCAACGGCACGGGCAAGACGACGACGATCGGCAAGCTCGCGGAAAGGTTGCGGCAGCACGGACACTCGGTCGTGCTTGCGGCCGCGGACACCTTCCGTGCGGCGGCCGAAGAGCAGCTCGAGATCTGGGCGCAGCGCGCGAACGCGGAGTTCGTCGAAGGCACGCGCGGCGCCGATCCGGCTTCCGTCGCGTACGACGCCGTCGAGACCGCCTCGCGCGACGGACGCGACATCGTCATCGTCGACACCGCCGGCCGTCTGCACACGCAGGCGAACCTGATGCAGGAGCTCGCCAAAGTCCGCCGGGTGATCGCAAACCGGCTCGAGGGCGCTCCCCACGAGACGCTGCTCGTCGTCGATGCGACCACCGGCCAGAACGGCGTCCAGCAGGCACGACTCTTCGGCGAGGCGGTCGGCGTGACGGGCGTGGCGCTGACAAAATTGGACGGCAGTGCGAAAGGCGGGATCGCGGTCGCGATCGCCTACGAGCTCGGCCTGCCGATCAAGCTGATCGGCGTCGGCGAGCAGCTCGACGACCTCCGGCCGTTCGACCCCAACGACTTCGCGCGCGCTCTCCTTGCCGCTTAGCTGCGTTCGACGCCGAACGCGATGTTCACCGTCGTGCGGAACTGTGTGATGCGGTCGTTCTCCACCACCGCGCTCATCGAGATCACATCCGCACCGGTAATTCCACGCAGGGTCTTTGCGGCTTCCGCCACCGCCGCGTCGGCGGCCTTCGCGAAACTCTCCGGCGACGAGCCGATGATCGTGATCACTTTCGCGACGTCGGCCATGTCCTCTCCTTTCCTCGATTAGATCCTCGTTTCCCGCGGCACGTACGGACGGAACTCCGGCTCGAACACCGAGGGCCCGCCGAGCCGTCGCCCACAGCCGGAGATCGCGAGCGCTCCCTTCGAGAAGCCGTCGAGCCCGAGCCGCTCGTCGATGTTCCCCGCGTTGATCGCTGCAGTGAAGAAGGCGCCGAGGTTCTGGTCGGCGCACACGAGATAGAAGGTCTGGCTCAGGTGACCGACCTCCATCAGCAGGACTCCGTATGCGCGCTGCTGGTTTCGGTAGCGCCAGAAGCGACGGTCGAAGCGCGCGACGAGGATGAACAACGCCGCCGCCCGTGCGAAGTAACCCTGGCCGGAGGTGAACTCGCGAGCGGTGGCGACGGCCTGGTCCGGAGACATCGGCTCGATGAGCTCGAGGCCGTGCCGTTCGACGTCGTAGTGGTAGAGGCCCGGCGTCACTCCGTCGACGCGGATCAGGAGCGGGAAGACCTCGATCGGATGGAGTGCGCCGCCAGAAGGGCTCGTCTTGTGCAGCATCGCCATCCCTTCCCCGAAGGGTGCGTACCCGCGGCACCCGTACACCTCGTAGAGGATGGTCGCGAGCTCCGACTCGCTCAGCGCCGCGCCTTCGTCGAACGCGCGACTCGTCCGGCGGCGGGCGAGCGCTTCGTACAGACCGCCCTCGTGTTCCACGAGCGGTAGATCGCGGCGCTCACGCTGTCCGTCGACGGAGTAGAAGTGCGGCGGCGGACGGCCGAAACGTTCGGTCACCGCGCGTTCGAGATCGATCGACGCTTCACCGAGCTCGCGCTCTTCCTCGACTCCGTCGATTCCGACGTCGGCGTCGCGCCACCTGGTCAGCGAGTGGTAGAGCGCTCCGTAGACGTTCCAGTGCGTAGCTTGGAGCTGCTCGTCGCGGTGGAGGAACTCCGCCCGCAGGCCGTCCGCGTCGCGCAAGAGGACCATTCCCTTGTCCGCGAGACCGTCGATCGGTTCCGAACGCTCTGCCTCCGCCCAACGATCGGCCGGAAGCGCGAGCAGAGCCTCGAGCTCATCGCGCCGAAGCTCGTACTCGCGCCCGGCCAGGATCGAGACCGCACGAAGCTCGCGAATCGATGTCGGCGCGACCTCCCCCCGGAGAAGCGCGCCGACCTCGAGGAAGGGCCGATCGGCGCAGTACAGGAACGCGTACTGCGTCCGCCGAACCTCCGGCACCTACGACCGCCGCTGGAACCCGCGCGCGAAGAGCAGAAGGATCAAGCCGATGTCGATCCAAAAGATGTCGATCCAAAACTGCAGTTCTTCTTCGGGCCCCTGGGCGGTACGGAAGTGCTGAATCTGCTCACGCTCGGGGAGAACGACCTTCTCGGGGATGAGCTCGACCGGGACGTCGATCCCGATCTCCGAGAGTGCGGCGCGCGTCTCGTCACCGCCCTGCACCAGGCGCGCGCGAAAGTCGTCGTCTTCCTCGAGCGCCTGCAGGAAGCCTTCCGCCTGCTCGCGACTCAAACTCAGGCTGATCTCGTCGCCGTTCATCCGGACTCCCTTCCGCAGCTGTTGTCGTTGCGACTTTGACCACCTACGCGCGTACGGTCAAGCGCGTCGTGCGCACTTGGCTCGCAGAGACGACGTCGCCCTTGCGCTCATAGAGACCGATCGCCTCACGAAGTGGTTCGAGCGAGGACCCGCCGGCGTCTCGTCGCACCTCTGCCAGGTCGACGAGCGCATCCGCGAGCAGGGCGGGAGAATCGCCCTCCCTCGCCAGGTCGACAGCCGTTTGTGCGAGCTGCTCTGCCGCCTCCGCCGACCCGCGCGCCGCGAGCGCTTTGGCCCGGGCTCCTCGTGCGACCACATGAACGAGGACATCGTCGGCCGAGGCCGTCTCCTCGACGAGCCTCGCCAGCCGCTCGGCCTCGTCCGCCTGATCGCGCTCCCATTCAATGCGGGCGAGGAAGGCCTGAACCGTGCTCAACCCGCCGCGTTCCCCGAGCTCCTCGAGCAGCGCCTGTGCCTCGGCGAGCTCGTTACGAGCGGCTTCCAGATCCCCCGCGAGGGCTTCGATGGGGCCGCCGTAGAGCGCGAGCCCGGCCGCGTGGTGTCGGCTGCCGAGCTCTGCGAGCATCGCTTTCGCTCGCCCGTAGAGCTCCCGCGCCTGCTCGAAGTTGCCCCGCATCGCGTCGAGCAGGGCCGCGATCGCGTAGGACGACGCCTGCGACCCCAAGTCGGTACCGGTCCGTTCGCAGATCTCCCGGCATTCGCGGAGGGCTGCCTCGACGGGTGTGGGGCCGCGGAGGAGGGCGCCCGCGAGCAGTCGCAGCGCGCGGCTCTCTTCGCGTCCACCATCGGCATGGCGAGCGTGTGCGACGGCGTCCCGATAGAGCTCTTCGGCCTCGCGATACCGGCAGCGTCCGAAGCGCTCGAGGCCCATGACCTGCAACACGCGGGCAAGACCGAGCTCGTCGCCGAACTCCTCGAAGACGGGCCGCACGCGCCCGGCGACTCGGCCGAGCTCGGCCAACTCCCCGTGCGAGTACGTGCGCAGCAACGCCTGCTCGACGAGCGCCGAGGCCTCCAGCCGGCGATCGGGAGCGCCGTGCGCATTCGCCAGCGCCTCGTCGAGCACCTCTTGGGCCTCCCCAAGTGCACCGGTGGTGCGCAGCGCTGCCGCGAGATCCGGCAGCAACAGAAGTCGTTCCCGTTCGTCGTGTTCGAGGAGCGAGACGGCGCGTTCGAGCAGCGTGACGGCTGCAGGAGCGTCGCCGCGTGCCAGCGCACGGCGACCCGCCGAAGCCAGTCGCATCGCCCCGCGCGCGGCCAGCTGCGTTGCACGGTCGTCGACCGGCCCGAGTGCCTCCCGATTCCGGTACGCCTGCTCGAAGTGGTAGCCGATGATCTCCTCCAGCTCCGCGTCGTTCTCCCCGGCCTCGAGCCATTGAGCAAACCGCTCGTGGAGCAGAGCGCGCGTCTCTTTCGGCACGGCCGTGTACGCGGCGTCGCGGATGAGAACGTGACCGAAGCGGAACGCATCGTCCGGTCGCGCGGTCGAGCGGTGCGGACGGATGAGCTCCTTGCGCACGAGCGACAACAGGAGCGAGCCGACGCGCTCGCGACGCTCCGCATCGGTCAGGGTCGTCACCGCATCCCGCCAGAACTCCCTTCCGCAGACGGCGGCGGCTTCGATCACCGCGCGCTCGTCGGCGTCGAGCCGATCGAGTCGCGCGGCGAGCAATGCCTGAATCGTTGGCGGAATCGTCTCGACCGCACCGCCCTCGGCCACCATCGCAGCCATCTGTTCCGCGTAGAGCGGATTTCCCTCTGCCGCCTCGGCGATTCGCTTCGCCGGTGCGCCGCCGACGCCGAGCGCGCCGACGAGCTTCTTCGATTCGGTCGCGGAGAGCGGCGTCAGTGTGATCGACGCCGCGTTCTCCTGGCCGGAAAGCCAAGCCGGACGCTCGTCGAGGAACTCGGGTCGTGCGATGCACAACAGCAGGACGGCCGCATCACGCGTCCAGCCGGCGAGGTACTCGATCAGGTCGAGGAACGTCGGCTCGGCCCAGTGCACGTCCTCGAAGCAGAGAACCAGCGGTCGTTCGCGCGCAAGCGTCTCGCACAGACGCCGGACTGCCCAGAAGAGCTCCTGGCTTCCAGGCTCGCCCGTCAGACGCTCGCAGACGAGCTCTGCGTCGTCGTTCCCGGCGAGCAGCTGCATGATGCTGTCCTCGCCGCCGAGCTCGCGGATCACCTCGTGCAGCGGCCAGAACGTGATCCCGTCGCCGTAAGGAAGACATCTGCCCGTCAAAACGAGTGCGTCGCCTGTGAGCTCCGCGAAGAGCTCGGACGCAAGTCGAGACTTTCCGATTCCCGCCGTTCCGAGCAGCGTGAACAGATGGCAGGTGCGTTCCTCGACGCTACGGCGGAACGCACGCCGCAACTGCTCGAGCTCGCGCTTCCGTCCGACGAGCGGCGTGTCGAAACGCCGTTCGTATGGAAGTCCGTCGCGGTCGACGCCGACCAGTCGCCACGCCCCCATTCGCACGGACTTTCCCTTGAGGACGAGCGGAGCGAGCCGCTCGAACCGCGCGGCAGTGCGGGCAAGCTTGTAGGTTGCGTCGCCGACGAGCACATCACCGCCGTCCCCTGCCTCCTCGAGCCGCTTCGCGACGTTTACAGCATCGCCGGTGACGAGCGTGCTGCTGCCGTCGCCTGTCACGACCTCGCCGGTGTTGATGCCGACGCGCACGGTGAAGTGGAGACCGCGCTCGCGTTCGAGCTGCTCATTCAAGCGGGCCAGCGCGTCACCGAGCTCGCCCGCGGCACGGACCGCGCGCAGCGCGTCGTCCTCGTGCAACCGGGGCACGCCGAAGACGGCCATAACGCTGTCGCCGATGTACTTCTCGACGGTGCCGCCGTGGTGCTCGATCACCGAGCGCGCCGTGTCGAACCAGCGGGCCAGGGCGCCGCGGAGCGACTCGGGATCGACGCGTTCGCCGAGCGCGGTCGAGTCGGCCACGTCCGCGAAGAGAACCGTGACCGTCCTACGGCTGGTGGTCAATTCGCGAGCGACCGGCGCTGTCACCCGGGGCGCAGACGCAGCCGTCGGCGGTGGTGCCGGCGCCGCGCGAGCAATGGACAGGCGCTCCGGCTCCAACATTGGGTCCTGACGGAGGACCGCCTGCTCGAGCTCGCGCAAACGCTTGCCGGGTTCGATCCCGAGCTCCTCCACCAGCACGCGCCGTGCGTCCTGATAGGCCCCGAGTGCCTCCGCCTGCCGGCCGGAGCGGTAGAGCGCGAGCATCAGCTGCTCCCACAACCGTTCTCGGAGTGGATGTTCCCTGACCAGCCCTTCGAGCTCGCCGACCAGGTCGGCGTGGCGACTGCGAGCGAGATCGGCGTCGATTCGCGCTTCCAGGCACGTGAGCCGCAACTCCTCCAGTCGGGCGATCCCGGACTGCGCGAAGCGCTGGGATGCGAACTCCGCGAGCGGGTGGCCGCGCCAGAGCGACAGCGCCTCGCGCAGCTTCGCCGACGCGGTCTCAGGATCGAGCTGACGGCTCTCCTCGAGCAGCGCGTTGAAGCGGCCCAGGTCGAGCTCGTCCGGCGCGACCCGCAGGAGATAGCCCGGCGCCTTCGTCAGCAGCCGGTCCTTCCCGAGCTTCCCGCGTAGCTGCGAGATGTAGACCTGGAGGGCCTTTTGGGCCGTCGGCGGCGGCTGCTCTTCCCAGAGGGCGTCGACCAGACGGGCACTGGAGACCGCCTCGTTGGCGTTCAGGAGCAGCACCGCGAGGATTCCCCGCTGCTTGGACCCGCCGATGTTGAGCGCTCGTTCGTTCTCGAGCACTTCGAGCGGCCCGAGAATCCTGAACTGCATATGCGGCCTCCTTGCGGCGAAGGTAGCAGCCTCCCACGGCCAAAAACAACGTGTCCTCCTGCCAGACAGCGTCTAGGTCGGTCCTAACCCGCGCCTAACCGTCCCTTTGCCGCCGGTCCGTCAAGTGGGCACCGCGATCGCAAAGGGCGGTCGCAGACAGAGGGAGATGAGATGAAATCCTCGACCCAGATCCTCAGGCGGCTGTCGATCGCGATCGCGCTGTCCACCGCGTTTGCGATGTTCGCCGCATCGGGCGTCTCAGCCCGGATCGTCGATGACTACTGGCGCGACGCGCCGACGGTGATGGAGGGCACAAGCGGCCCGATCGTCGATCCCGCAGTACGGAATCGGCTCGTGGACGACTCCTTCCGCGACGTCAGTGGCGACGCCGCGGCCACGCGCGCGCTCATGCTTCGCAGTGAGGCGCTCAACCGCAAATACCATCTTGGTCGGTACGCGGTGACACCCCTTACTCGTCAGTCACGCGGGTTCGGGTGGGGCGACGCCGGCATCGGCGCCGCGGCCATCTTGGGTCTCGTCCTGTTCGCGGGTGGCGTACTGCTTGCAACCCGGAAGCGCCGGACCCTGGCGCACGCCTAGTCAACGGCTGGGGGCGGGGAGGCTCGGCGGCGGTTCTGCGGCACCGCCGCCGAGTTTTTCCGTGCCTAGCCGAACGCGGCGCGGACGTGCCCCCAGATGCCACGCTCGCCGCGCGCGGCATCCTTGCGTATGAGCTCGTCCGCCTGGACGCCGACGAGGAAGATGATCGCCGTCGTGTACATGTATGGGGTGAGGATGAAAAGCGCGACGAAGGTGCCGATCGTCGAGCGGCGGGAATCTCTCAGAGCAAAGCGCGCGTCTGGTCGGCATGCCAGTCGAGCTGCATCGCGTCGAAGCCGGAGATTGCGCGGCTGATCAGGTCTTCGTCCTCGCGGACGATGCCGAGGGCCCGCAGCGCGAAGGGCTCGAGGTAGATGCCGGGGTGCAAGAACTGCGGCGCTTCACGTTCGAGTGCGTGGCGGTAACGTGTTGCGGCAAGCGCGTCAAGTCTCGCCGTCGCGGTCGGCAACGCGAACCACGTTTTGATGTGGTGATCGTCGAACGGTGGCACCAGCATTGCAGCGATGTCGGGTTCGCCGCGCACAAGCGCGAGTCGGGCGCGCGGCGCAGCGAGGATGAAGTCGTAACCCTCGGTCGCGACATCCTCTCCGTGCTTCTCGAAGGATGCCGCGGCTTGCGAATCTCCCGTTTGCGCGAGCGCCAACGCGGTCACGAGGAGTGATCTGGAATTGCGGATGCATGGGGTGGAGAGGTTTGCGTCTACGGCCGCCGCCGTCTGGTCCGCGCGGGCTGCAATCAGGTTCCACTCGCCGCACAGCTCCCGCACTTCGATCGGAATCGCGACGCCGTGGAGGCGATGATGCGCCGAGAGCGGTTCGACCACCGCCCCGTGCAGGGCCACGAGCCGCTGCGCATCGCTGAATTTTCCGAGCACGCAGAAACACGGAATCGCCGCCTCGTAGACGTCCGCGACGTGATCAGGGTCGGTGATCTCGTCGACGAGCCCGAGATCGCGCTGCGACCAGGCCAGAGCTTGCTTGTAGTTCGCCGCTGCGAAGGACGCATGTGCTTGCGCCATGAAGGCATACGAACGGAGCTCGATATCCCCGAGGCCCTCCGCGATTGCAGTCGCTTCGTCGGCGTCCTCACGTTTCGGAGGGCGGATCCAGTCGCAGCGCGCAAGCAACGCTTTCGCCCGACTCGCGCCCTCCGGAGGTGCCAGCTCGAGCGCCTTGTCGATCCAGCCGTTGACGAGCGCATCTTCCGGGCGTTTCGGCCACATGCCCGAGCGGAGCGTCGTCTGAAACGCGAGCTCCGCATACAAGCTGGCGCACACCTCACGATCGTGGCAAACGGCGAGCGATCGCTCCATCGCCGTCGCGAACGCAACGCCATCGTACTTCAGCGCATTCGCGAGACCAGCCTTCCGCCACAAGTCAGACACGTGGACTTCGTCCCCTTCGAGCTGAGCCGCGCGGTCGAGGAGAACAAGCCCTTCGTCGATGTCGTAGCGTGCGATTGCAAGGTCCGCCGCTCGTGCCAGCCACCTCACAGCTTGTGCGCGCAAACGTGTCAATTCCTCGGGAGCGTCACTCCAGGAGAGGTCGACGTCTTCAGGTCGCACCGCTTCGGCGTAGTGATGCGCAAGCAAGGGCGCGTGCTGGTCGCGGCCGCCGCCGACCCGTGCGATCCACTCTGCAAAGGCAGCATGCATCCGCGCGCGGCGCGCCTTCGGGAGCCCCGCGTACGCGACCTCGCGCGTGAGCGCGTGCTTGAACGCGTACTCGGGCTCGCCTTCGAGGCTCGAACCCGAGCGCCGCCGAATGAAATCTCGGTCCTCGAGGACGGGCAGATCCGGCTCCATCCCCGGGACGAGCTCGTAGACGGGGCCGGTCCAAAAGATCCGTCCGATGACCGCAGCCGCCTGCAGCGCGGACTTCTCCGCTTCACCGAGCAGATCGATCCGCGCAGCGAGCACGGCCTGGACCGAATCGGGGATCTCGAATCCGGGCGGCAGCTCATTGGCAACCCACGCGCCGTTCTCGCGTTCGAGCACGGCCTGATCGATCAGACTCCCGAGTACCTCTTCGACGAAGAAGGGATTGCCCTCGGCGTGCCCGACGACGAGCTCCTCGACTTCGACAGGCACGTCGCTCGCGAGCAAGGCCGCGACGAGTGTCCGAGCCGACTCGGCCGGTAGTGGCTCGAGCAAGATCGTCGCCGACCTCACGCGTGGTCCTCCCCAACCAGGCCGCGCATCGACGAAGTCGGGTCGTGCTGTCGCAAGCAGGAGCAGCGGCGCGTCAACGTCGCGCGCGAGCCGCTCCAATAGATCGAGCAGCGGATCTTCGGCCCAGTGGGCGTCCTCGATCAGCAGGACGACGGGCTGATCGGCGCCGAGTCCCGAAAGGAAATCGATCCATGCCTCATGTAGGCGGTCACGCGCAGCCAGCGGATGCAGCTCGCCGGCGACGTCGAGCCCGAGCGTGAGTCCCAGAATCTCGCGCGCTCCGAGCCGGCGGCGCACTTCCGCCGGTGGATCGCTCTCGAGGATCCCCAGGTGCTCTTTCAAGACCTCCGCGAGCGGCCAGTACGTGATCCCCTGCCCGTACGCGAGGCAGCGGCCCGTGCGT
>JBKPJA010000154.1:0-6853 GCA_046730515.1 Actinomycetota bacterium
GTCGAGCGGTTGCGCGAGCGACTCGACTCGGGCTGGCCGTAGACCCGTGCTGGTACAACACCCGAGCAAGGGCGGTTAGCTCAGCTGGGAGAGCGCCTGCCTTACAAGCAGGAGGTCGGCGGTTCGATCCCGTCACCGCCCATAGGAAAGGTCCTGGTAACAGGACCTTTTCCTTTGCTCGCTCGCAAACGAAAGAGGCCCCGAAAGGCCTCTGTGGCAGATTGTGGCAGATCGAGATTGCGTCGCAGGGCGACCGATCGCCGCGCGATATCCTCGACATGCCGTCCGGCCCCGAGGAAGGAGACGGATGGCATTCAGCTTCAGACTCATGACAGTGGACGGTCGGCCTGCCGACGCTGTCGATCCGAACCGTCATTCCGATCTGGCGACCGGACGACAGGATCCCGCTCCGGCGCCGGACGCTGCGTGTCGTTGAGGTTCGCGACGACGTCGTTGACGAGATGCCGGTGCTGGTCGTTGAGGACACGGCCGGATGAGCGACTAGCTGGAGGAAGAGCCGTTTCGTAGGTTCGTGTTGGGCCGGGGGGCGGGAAGCGCTATGGCGTTCGGCTCGCCGCCCGGCCCACTCACGCGGGCGTGACTAGCGTTATAGGTACACGCGCCTATGGGACGGCGGTAACCCATGTCTCATCACAGCCAGCCCTTGACTCTCGCGGTGGACGGCGACCAGTACGAACAGCGGTACTGGTCTACCTTCATGGCACACAGGTTCCCGAGCTACGAGCGCTTCTGGCTGGCTGCCGTTGTCGGTGTGACTCGACGCGGGATCAACCGGCCCGATGGCCGGATGCGGTCAGACGCGGAGCTGGCCGCGGTCGGCAAGGGACACGAGGATGTCGCGATCGCGCAACTCCACTACACCGTCATGCTCCACCTCGGCCGCGCGCACGAACTGCTGCCCAACCTCGACCGGCACTCGTTCGTTGAGGTGTTCGTGCGGCTCACCGGCGCGAGCGACTGCGCCGACGAGTTGCTTCAGCGTGTGACGATGCCAGGCGCGCACGACCCCTGGTCGGAGAAGGCAGGACAGGTCGCACGCAACCGCTGGCGCAACAAGCACGGCCGACCGCTCCAGGACATCCACGACTATCGCAACAAGCTCGTACACGGGCGCGTCATGTCGGAGGTGACAGCGATCGACCCAGATACGCAGCAGAGGTTCTTCTTCTACCCGCGCATCGACCGCGTCGACCGCTACCTCGACTGGCGCACCGTGATCCCCGACCCAACCAACGCCATCAAGAGCGGCGACTACGCAGCCGCCCAGACGATCGCGGTCGAAGCATGGGAACGGGTCGTGGACTACTGCGAACAGGCGTGGGCGACGCATCTGCCATGACGCAAGGAGAAGAGCCGCCCGCCCGCGCTTGCGGTGCGGCCCGTTCTGGGTGAAACGCCGCTCCAATCCCCTCCATTGCGTTCATGTGGAACGTCGGCAACTCGGGGCGGTTTGCCACGAAGCTCTACAGCGACGTCACTGACGCTGGCGGCGAGTGGTGGGTTGCCGATTACGAGCCTGAGTACGACGCAAGCGGGAAGCGCACGAGTCTGAAAGCGCGGTAGCCAACAGTCGTCGGAAGTTAGGTTCTGAGAATAGAGGGGGCACGCCTTTGCGTGCCCCCTCTGGCCTTCTCGACTGCCGCGTCAGCAGCCTATTCGTGCGTCGTTACGAGCAGGTGAGCGTGACCGGGCTAGTCAACCCGTTCGGATTCGACGCGGTGCAGGTGAAGATGAGTGTCCCCGCCGGCTGGAAGATCGTGAGCGTGATGCTCGTGAGCGTGAGCGTCGGGTCCACGCCTGTCCAGTTGGGGTTCGGACACCCTGCCGTCGCCCCATCCACCGTCGGCGCAGCCGACAACGTGGCGGGTTTGGTGGTGAACGTCAGGTTCCCGTTCTTGATCGCACTGGCCGGAATGGCCGTGTCCGAAGTGGCCGGGCCTTCCAGCACCTTGTTCTGCCCGGCCGCGGTGTTGCCGCCCCCGTTCTGGCACATATAGAGCGCGAAACCGTTGACGGACAGGTGAAGGTCGAGATCCTGCTGGCCGAGCCCGGCGAGCGTGCCCGTACATGTAACCGGGATGCTCGTCGTGCCTGAGAACGTGCAGACAGGCTCTCCGCCCTTCTTGAAGTGCGGGCTGTTCGCAAGTGCGGCCGAGGCTGTCATGCCGACGGCGAGCACTACGATAAAAGCGATAAGTGTTCGTCGCACTTAGGTACCTCCCTAGGGTGAATTACCGTTTTGTCACGTGACTGACGCCGGAGGCGCCAGTAGACTCAGGCGCTAAGCACCACCTCCTCCGTCTTTCGTCGTCTTAGTCGGGCGTTCGGGAGAGAAGCGAGGTAGGTGCACCGGCCCCGCCCCATGCTCAAACGTGGGGTGGGGCTTCTGTCGTACTCGGCCGGGCTTCCAGGGCCTGTTTGAAATTAGATTGCCCGCCCCCTTCCCGCTTACGGAAGTGGCCGCAGCGGCCACAGGTATTCGGGGTCCCGGAAGCTTTCCACAGACGCAGTGGATTGTTCGGATATTCGGGTCAAAAAGTCCGCAAACAGCGTGCATATCGCAGGCGATGCGCAGGAAGCAGGGCTCAGGCTTGTCTATCTATTGGGCGGCGGGTGGCTTCGCCAGCCGGACGGCCGCCAAGCCCCCGTCGCCCTCATACCCGACGCGACGTCGGCTCCTTTTCTTCCCGACGGCGTCGCGCCGCGCAGCAATGGGCGGGTTATCTGCAGCCGGCGACGATCTGCAGATCGGTGACCGGGTCGGTCTCGGCGAAGTTGGGCGCGCCTGTTGTGGCGTCTCGCTGTTCGGGCGGTTCCAGAAGCCGATGCCGCTGATGTTGACAACCGCGCCGAGTGGCTTCCAGGAGCCGGTCGGCTGGCCGCAGGCGCTGACGGAGCGTTGGCGGGTATTGACGATTGCCTGCCGGTCGCGCGCGGCTCTTAGTGGTCGCGCGCTTTTAGTCAGGCAGCCGAGCGCTGGCATCTCCGCGGTGCCGTAGGCCCCGGCGTCGAACAGGATCAGGTGGAGATCGCCGTCGGGCTCCAACTTGAAGCCGGTGATCTGCGCGGGCAGCCGCCACACCTGCCGCGCGGACGCCGTCGTGCGCCTGCTCGGGGTCGCTCCCGGCCGCGGCCGCCGTGCGATTGCGGCAAGCGTCGTGTCCCTCGGCTGCAACCTGACCAGCGTGCGGTGCCGGTCGCTCACCGTCTCCAACCGCCGCTTCGAAAAGCTCTACGCCGTTTTGACGGCGGTCGTGCCGCGGGTCGTACCTGCTGGCTAGAACGGGTGGCAGGCGTCGTCTCCGTCCGTGGCGCGTCGACTCGTAAGGGAAGTCAAGCCGCGGGTTGAGGACAGGTTTGCCGTCGCAGTGGCGTCTACTGGCTGGACCGGGGCTGCGCTGGGGCCGTAGCAGCGCGGCCCCGGCTCCCTGTGTCGGCTGGAGGAACAAGCCGCGCCCGAGGCCAAGGGCAGGTTTTTGCGTGTCGAGGCGTCTACTGCTGGGGAGCCCGGGGCCAGGGACTGACGACACCAGCCCAGTCCTGGCGCCGGGGAGAGCGAGCGCCAGGATTTCCGGGCCCCCCAGGTCACTTTCTACTCCCCTATGACGGCCGATGCGGTCAGAGTCGCGGCGGCGCGATCGGAATTGGGCATCGTGAGCGCCAAGCGCTGCTTGAACGAGCGATGTGGGGATGCCAAGGTCGCCGCGCTGGCTTCGTCCTGCGGCTGGGCCGTCAGGTTTCGACCACTTCGCTCGACATCGCGATCTGGTCGACGACCCGCGACGAGGCAGACGCGACGCTCGCCGAGATCCTTCGCGACGAGCCTGAGTTCGAGGGCGAGTTGTGGGTCGAGACGATCGAGTTTGAGTACTGCCTGAACTGAGACGCCGTCGTCGTGCGGCAAAAACGAAGGAACGAAAGTTCCCGCTCTTTGCGGAGAAACTTCCTCTCTGCCCACAGCTACAGAACTTTTGCCGTTGACGGCCCCTTTCACGGGATGGTCCATGCGGTTTTTCGCGCAAGGGACTGCGTGCATGCAGGTCCGGAGCGCGCAGCGCTCGCAACGTCACGGATGGTCATGGTCTCGTCGTGTCCCGTCAGACGCGAGACCGGCACCCCCGCGCCGAGCGGAGTCACAAGGTCACATCACCGGGGGGCCTCAACGTCGATCCAGACGCGCGCCCCCTGTGGGACATTCGTGATGACGTTTTGTCACGGCGGTTACCGCATGGAGGACGCGATCGAACTCCTCAAGCGTGCGCTCGCTGTTCAGGCGACCGTCGAGGGTTAAGACTCGTCGGGAAGCTCTGACTCCGTCGGCTGCACGTCTGCGGGATCAACCGGCGGCGCGGCACCGAGGAAGGGCACGCGCAAGACCGAGAGCGCGTGGGCTGCGGAAGCTCCTCCGCCTGAAACTCGTCGCCGACCTCGACTGTTCCTAGGCTCGATTTCCTCAGGGCCGTGTGTCGGCCGGGGCGAGTAAGCAGGGGTCGCCAGATTTGGATGGGAACGAGCCTCGCGGCTGTCGACCGAGTCAGTCCGCGCGTGACGTTGAGCGCCGCAACGCGCACACGAGGTGATCGAGCCTGCGGCGTCCGAGTTCGTCACCCGGCGGTGACCTCCTGAGACAAGGCAAAGGAAGCGATGCACGCACTCCCACCTTAACGTCACGTCGGTATATACGCGGTATATACGTGGGACACCGTGGCGCGTTACTTGTTGAAGGCTTCGGATGAGGACATGTCGCGCTGGAAGGCGGAGGCTGCGAGCGAGGGCTTGACCTTCGCCGTTTGGGTCCGCATGCGTCTCGATCGCGGCTCTGTCACGGTCGTGCACGCGCCCACGCCCGAGCCTCTCCGCCCGAAGGTGGTCGTTCCGAATGAGCCTCGTCGGGAGCGTTCGCAGCCTGCGCCTCGCCCCGAGCCTGGACGTTGCCCCGTCCCTCACGCTCCTGAACGCGTTCACCGTCGCCTGCTAGCAGTGCTGGTCGCCTTCGCGTGGGACACATGGGTGCCGATCGCCGTGTCGGTCGCGGCGCTCGTGCTCGCAGCAATTTCGGCCTGGTACTCCCACGAGGCGAACGAGCGCGCCAAGCGCGCGGAAGGTCGCGACGAGGAGCGCATCGGGCGCGAGCGTGAGCAGGCGGAGTCGGCAGACCATGCGCTGCTCGTGATCGAACCGTTCGGAGCCACGCGCGAGACCGACCAGGACAACTTCGGCTTGAAGCTGCGAAACGACGGCCCGTGCCCGCGCACAAGATCGCGGTCTGGCTCGTCGACGATGACGAGAACGACGTGACGCTCAAGCATCCGGACGGGCTGGCGCTCAAGCGCGAGGAAGAGGTGCGCGACTACGGCCTCGTCATGCCGCTCGGTTCCAAGCCGGGGAAGCTGCGCTTCGCACTCAGCTGGGACGACCGCGGCGGTGGTGGCTCGCGCGTGACCGACGTGCATCCCACCTACTGAGGCGTTAAAGACCACCCGTCGCCGGAGAGGCTCAGACGGGCTTGCCGACCGCCCCGCAGAACTTGCAGCGCACCCCGACGATGTGGACGCTGGGCGGGCTTCCGAGCGAGGGGGGCTGACGATGCTGATCAAGTGGAGAGGCGCAGTCCCGCCGGACCACCCGATGTTCACGCTCGGGACGTCGTTCGTGCTCAGGAGTGAGCTACCCGAGGACGAACACGAGTCCGACGACGTCGACGAGAACGTCGAGGACTGACGAGTGGGCAGCAGGGAGATCCCCGGCTACGAGCCGTCCGACGAGGGCTGGACGATCTCGCTCGGACCCTTCATGCAGCCGCCGCCCGAGCCTGAAGAGCAGCGCACAGACGACGTCGAAGAGCACGACGTCGACGAACACCCGGCGAGCTAAGCGCCGCCACCTTCACGAGCAACACCCTGTTCACCTTCGCGGTGGCCTTTGCGTGCATCGCGACATGCAGTCGACCAACAACGGAAAGGAGCATGAGCATGGCTGACCCCTTGACCAGCGATGTCGCACCGGAGAGCGGATCAGGATCGGACGCCGACCGCCTGTCGATGAGTCCATTGTCGATCCGCCGCGGGGGTGCAGATCCCGACAACGTCGACGAGGATCCCGTGCAGATGGGCATGGGCATGTTCGACTACGACTCGAACCCCAGGCAGCCGACACCGCCGCTCGAAGGCACAGGCGCAGGTAACGCGACCGGCAAGGGCGCGGCCCCTGGGCCGGAGGTGAAGTAGATGGCCGCAACAGTGTTGCCCACTCACGTTCCGACGAACGCAGAAGTGTCGAGCCACATCGTCACGAGCTTGAGCAATGACGGCTCGATCACGGTCAAGGACGCCACGACGGGCCAGCCGGTGCCGATGCGCCTCGCCGTGATCAACGTCGGCGGGCAGTTGACGCTCGTCGCGGTTGGCCCAGGCTCGGGCTGAGGTAGCTCGTCGGGGTTGACGACGTGGCAGACGTGTCGTCTTTGTGGCAGATCACCCCGCGCAACCAGGGGTAACAGAGCGCACTCTGGTGACGCTCACCCATGGAGGAATGGGCCCTGGTGCTCCCGCGTGTAACTAGAGAGACGGCTGGTTCCGCCTTACAAGCAGGAGGTCGCTGGTTCGAGCCCGGCACCGCCCATCAGGAAAGGGCTCTCCACAGCTGGCGAGACCGTTCAGCGAGGAAGCTCCGGGGAGCCGGCACGCCGCGTAAGTGTGCGCATTCGGTAGCGATAGACCGCCCAACCGCAGCCGGCGCCCAGCAGGAGGGCGAATGGAACTCCTCCGATGCTGCCGATGATTCCTCCGATGATCCCGAGAACGCCGACGACGATGAGCGGGAGCCCGATGAC
>JBKPJA010000155.1:0-27878 GCA_046730515.1 Actinomycetota bacterium
CGAACGCGAGCGTCGCCGTGATCGGGTTCGGCACCGCGACGCAGTAGATCCCCGCGGCCTTCGCGGCGGTGACGCCGTTCGGGGAGTCCTCGAAGGCGATCGCTTCCTCCGCTCCGAGCCCGAGTGCGGCGAGCGCGTCGAGGTAGAGCGTCGGCCGCGGCTTCGCGCGGGCGACGTCGCCGTCCGCGGCGACGATCGCATCCCAGCTGTGGGAGCGCTCGAGCCGTTCGAGGATGGGGTCGATCCACCAACGCCAACTGCTCGAGACGATGGCAGTGGAGAGGCCGCGCCGTTCCGCTTCGTTGAGGTAGTCCTCGACGCCCGGCCGGAGATCCTCAAGCTCGACCAGCTCGAGCTCGCGGGCGCGACGCCGCTCGGTGAACGCCGAACGGTCTACGCCGTGCCCCAGCAGCTCCTCGAGGTGCCTCAACGGTTCGAACGGCTCGTCGAGCGTTCCGACGTTCCCTGCCCAGCGTTCGTGGGGCAGATCGAAACCGTGCTCGCGATAGAGCTCCTCCCACACGAGACGCGATGGACTCTCGGTGTCGACGAGGAGTCCGTCGAAGTCGAACAGCAACCCGCGGATCTTCACGCTGTCAGTCTTCCCGAATGGCGATCCTCGGCGTCGACGTGGGCGGCACGTTCACCGACGCTGTGCTGCTCGACGACGGGCGTATCGAGACGGCGAAGGTATTGACGCGGCCCCGTCAGGAGGAATCCGTCGTCGCCGCAGCTCGCGCCGTGAACGCCGCAGGAGTCGAGCGCTTCGCCCACGGAACGACCGTTGCGACGAACGCGTTGCTCGAGCGGAAAGGCGCGCGGACGGCATTCGTGACGACCGCCGGCTTCGAGCACCTGCTGCACCTGCGTCGCCAGACACGCGCGCATCTCTACCGTTTGTGCGCACCGCAGCCGGAGCCGCTGGTGCCGCTCGACCGCTGTTTCGGCGTGCGCGAGCGGATGACGGTCGACGGCGTGCTGCACGCGCTCGAACTCGACGCGTTGCCAGCATTCGACGCCGAGGCCGTCGCGGTCTGCCTACTGCATGCCTACCGGTATCCCGAGCACGAGGTTGCGGTCGCGGAGGAGGTGCGTCGACGGCTTCCGGCCGCGCACGTCGTCGCGTCGCACGAGGTCGCGCCGGAGTTCCGCGAGTACGAGCGTGCGTCGACGACCGCGGCGGATGCGTATCTCGGACCGGTCGCCGCGCGTTACCTGCGCGCACTGTCGGCGGCGTGCGCGGATGCCGGACTGCCCGAACCGCTCGTGATGCGCTCTTCCGGAGGCGTCGCCACTCCAACGGAAGCCGCGGCGCATCCCGCGACGATTCTCGTCTCCGGACCGGCGGCAGGAACGATCGGCGCGGCGCGTCTCGCCGCGGGCGCCGGCTTCCCGAACGCAATCGCGTTCGACATGGGCGGCACGTCGACGGATGTCTCGCTGATCAGCGGCGGTCGGGCGGAGCGCGCGAGCGAGCGGCGCGTTGGCGGCCTGCCGATTCGGCTGCCGAGCGTCGACATCCACACGGTCGGTGCGGGCGGCGGGTCGATCGTGTGGCGCGACCCGGGCGGAGCGTTGCGCGTCGGGCCGCAGAGCGCCGGCGCGAATCCCGGGCCTGCGTGCTACGGGCGCGGCGGCACGGAGGGAACCGTGACGGACGCGAACCTGTTGCTCGGTCGATTACCGGAGCGGCTCGCGGCTGGCGTCACGTTGGATCGCGCAGCAGCAGAGCGCGCGCTGGACGGCGTCGATCCCGACGCAGTGGTGGAGGTCGTCAACGCGGAGATGCTGCGCGCGCTGCGGGTGGTCTCCGTCGAGCAGGGACACGATCCGGCGGATTTCGTCCTGGTCGCGTTCGGCGGCGCCGGCCCATTGCATGCATGTGAGCTCGCGGACGAGCTCGGGATCCGGACCGTGATCGTGCCGGAGGTCGCCGGAGTCCTGTCTGCGCTCGGTCTCGTCGCCTCCGACGAACGGCGCGATCACGTGCGCTCGTATGTCGTTCCGTTGCGTGAGGCGGGCGAGCTGCCGCGAGCAGGCGAGGCGGATCTTCGTTACGTCGGACAGTCGTTCGAGCTGACCATCCCGTTGCAGGGCGACCTCGCGACGGCGTTCCATCGCGCCCACGAGGAGCAGTACGGCTTCGCGGACGGGGAGCGCGAGATCGAGCTCGTCGCCGTGCGAACGGCCGAGGTGAAGCCGGGCCCGGAGTTCGAGCTGCCGCGCGGCGCCCACAGCGTCGAAACCGGACCGGTCCGACTCGAACTAGCCGGCGCCACCCTGTACATCCCCTCAGGGTGGGTGGGGGCTAGGGATGGTCCCACCTGGACCGTGACGCGAACGTGAACATTCAGCTCCAAGTCCTCGGCTCGCTGCTGCGCGCCGTCGCGGAAGAGATGGGCGCCGTCCTGATCCGCTCGTCCTTCTCCGCGAACATCAAGGAACGGCGCGACTGTTCGACCGCGCTGTTCGACCCGCACGGGCGGATGATCGCGCAGGCCGAGCACATCCCGGTGCACCTCGGCGCGATGCCCGATGCGGTCGCGGCGGTGATGGCGCACGAGTCGAAGCGCTGCGAGGTCTGGATCCTCAACGACCCGTACACCGGCGGCACGCACCTGCCCGACATCACGCTCGTCTCGCGCACGCAGGTTGGCTTCGCAGTCACGCGCGCGCATCACGCCGACGTCGGCGGGCGGGAGCCCGGTTCGATGCCGGCCGACTCGCACACGCTCGCAGAGGAGGGCGTTGTGATCCCGCCGACGCGACTCGACGACGCGACCCTCGCCGAGCTCATCGCGAAGATGCGCAACCCGGACGAGCGCCGCGGCGACCTCCGTGCGCAGATCGCCGCGCATCACGTCGCCGATCGGCGAATCGCCGAGCTCTGCACACGGCGCGGACGCGATGCGGTGATCGCGGCAATGGACGAGCTGTACGACTATTCCGAGCGGCGCATGCGGGCTGGGATCGCCTCGCTTCCGGACGGGCGCTACGAGGCCGAGGATGTCCTCGAGCCCCTGGTGGGAGAGCTCCATGTTCGCGCGGCCGTGACGATCGACGGCGACGAGATCGACATCGACTTCAACAGCACCTCACCGCAGGACGAGGGCAACATGAACTGTCCGCTCGCGGTGACGCGTTCTGCCTGCTACTTCGTCGTACGCGCGCTCGTCGATCCGGATCTTCCTGCTTCCGGAGGCGCGTTCGCACCGGTGCGCGTTCGCGCGCCTGCAGGCTGTCTGGTCAACGCGCAGCAGCCGGCTGCGGTCGCGGCCGGAAACGTGGAGACGTCGTCGCGCATCGTCGACGTCGTCATGCGCGCGTTCGGCCGTGCGATCGACGTCCCCGCGCAGGGACAAGGGACGATGAACAATGTCACGCTCGGCAACGACCGCTTCACGTACTACGAGACGATCGGCGGAGGCCAGGGCGCGTGTCCGGACGCCGACGGCCCGAGCGGCGTGCATGTCGCGATGTCGAACACGCTCTCGACGCCGGTCGAAGCGCTCGAGCTGCAGTACCCGCTCAGGGTCGAGCGGTACGCGCTCCGCTTGGGCTCAGGCGGGGACGGGCGCCAGCGCGGCGGCGACGGCGTCCTCCGCGAGCTCCGCGTGCTCGAGCCCTGCCGGCTGTCGATCATCTCCGAGCGCAGGCGATATCAGCCCGGCGGCGAGCGCGGCGGCGGCGCCGCTGCCGCGGGGCGTAACCGCCTGAACGGCGAGGATCTGCCGGCGAAGGTGACCCGCGATCTCGCCCCCGAGGACGTCGTCACGGTCGAAACGCCCGGTGGCGGCGGATGCGGTCGTTAAGGTTGTCCCATGGACGAGGGACGCGTCGTCGGCATCTTCCTCACCTCCGAGCACGGCGAGCTGCCGGCAAGCGTCGAGCGTGTCCGCGCACTCGCGGGCAAAGGGCTCGAGGGCAACCGCTACTTCTACACGGACGGCGAGGCGCCCGACGGTCGCGCGCTGACGCTGATCGCGGCGGAGGCGCTCGAGGCGTTGGAGCAAGAGACGAACATCGTGCTCAGCGCGGCCGAGACGCGGCGCAACGTGCTGACGCGAGGCATCGACGTCAACGCTCTGGTCGGCAAGCGATTCCGCGTCGGCGACGTCGATTGTTTCGGGGTCGAGCTGTGTGAGCCGTGCACGCATCTCCAGTCGATGACGCAGCCGGGCGTGATCAACGGCCTCGTCCATCGCGCCGGCCTCAACGCCGACATCCTCAGCGACGGCGAGATCGCGGTCGGCGACGCCGTTGCCCCGGCGGCGTAACCTTTCGCCGCTCTCGCGCAACGAACTGAGCGTGGGAAGCGAGCGCGAGCTCGTCACGGCTGCGATTGCCGGAGATCCGGAGGCGTTTGCCGCGCTTGCGGGAAGACACCGCGGCCGGGTGGAAGCGGTCGTCGCGCGCATGTTGCCGGCGGACGACGCGGAAGAGGTCGTGCAAGAGGCGCTCCTCCGGGCCTACCTGAGCCTTTCGCAGCTTCGTGACAGCGACCGGTTCGGAGCATGGTTGTGCGGGATCGCCCTCAACCTCGCCAAGATGCGGCTTCGCCGCGGCGCGGCCCGGCGCCGCGCGCTTGCGCAGGTCGGCACCGGCGCGGAGGTCGGGTTCGACGAGGATCGCGAGCTGCTCGAGCTCGTCCGCGAGGCGGTGCAGCTCCTACCACCGGGGCAGCGCGACGTCGTGCTGATGCACTACGTGGACGATCTCTCCTGCGAGGAGATCGCCAACCTCCTGGGGACGACGACCGGCGCGGTACGGGTTCGTCTCCATCGTGGCCGCGCATCGCTTCGGCGCGAGCTCGCCCCACTCGCCCCCGCACCGGTCATCCACGTCGGAAAGGAACGAACGATGATTGAGATGAAAGTTGCGGACGTGCTCGTCCGTGTTGGAGAGAAGGACGCGACCGAGCCGGTCGCGGACCAGCGCATCGTGCTCCTGAAGGAAGAGCGAGGTGAGCGAATCGTCCCGATCTGGATCGGGCCCGCGGAAGGGAACATGCTTGCGTCACCCCTGACGGGCTTCGAGCCGCCGCGGCCGATGAGCCCGGATCTGATGGTCGAGCTGTTGCGCGTGACCGGGTCTCGCGTCGAGCGCGTCGAGATCACCGCGCTTCGCGACAAGACGTTCTACGCGACGGTTGCTCTCGCGATCGATGGGCGGACCGAGGAGCTCGACGCTCGCCCGAGCGATGCAATGAACCTCGCAGTGCGAGTCGGCGCACCGATCTTCGTCGACGCAGCCGTTGTCGACGAGTCGTCAGTGACGGGCGACCAGCTCGCTGAGGAGCTCGACTGTCGCATGCGGGATGCCGACCACGTGCCGCCGCCGGGGACTTGGACTTCGCTGTCCGCCGAGATGCTCGGCTCGCTGCACCGTCCGCCGCGCTAAAAAAAGGGTCAGACCCCACGGGTCTGACCCTTGGACGCCTTCCGTTTACGCGCCGGCGACGCGAACCGTGAGGTTCGCAACCGGGAAGCCGCGCAGCTTGCGCTTCAGAGAGACCGCAGACATGTCGTTCCGCCTTTCCGCAGTTGAGGACAGAGACGCCGCTCTCAGTCTCGGCGTGAAGGGGGCGTTTCCCCATCCCTCGTTCGTGGAGCATGTGACGAGGAGTAGACGTCCTTCCGCTTGATCAACCCGTTTTCGAACGGGAAGATGTCGACGCCGTCCCACTCGATCGGCTCGCCGTCCCGCTCGGCGCGGGCCGTCCATTCGCTGACGACGAGGCCGTCGCGCGCGTAGAGCCTTCGGCCCGTGAACTGCAAGGTCGGCGTGTTGCGGAAGATCCGCTCGATGTGCTCGCGGACATCGTCGCCCTCGACCCGCTCGTTCGCCGTCCAGTTGTGGAACACGAAGTCCGGCGCGTGCAACGAGACGATCGTGTCCACGTCATGCCGGTTCCAGGCTTCGTTGTAGCGCTCGATCGCCTCGCGGAGAGAATCCGCCTCGTTCACCGGCTCATCGTACGGCGCTGCGCCGCAGGATGCGCTCCTCCCCGATGCGGAGCGTGACGCGGTCGGCGTCGAATCGTTCGAGGAGCATCTGCGCGGTCTTGCGCGAGGTGCCCAGCACGTCGCGAAAACCGGCCAGCGTGATTCGTCCTTCAGGCTCCAGCTCCGTGAGCAGCGCTGCACGCGCATGCTCGTACGCACCCCTCGAAATCGCATAGCCGTCGCCTAAGCGGACGAGACGGCCGTCCTCCTCCATCAGGCGCGCGAGCCGGCGGTCCGCGACTTTGACCGGCTCGAGCCCGAGTTGCGCTTCGACTCCTGCGGCTTCGTGCTCGAGGTCTGCGAGCGTCGGCCCCGAACGCGCCGGTGCAGGAGCCGGTTCCTCTGCGGACGCGTCGACTTCCTCGCCGCGTGCGACGCGCTCGAACCGATCCATCGTTGCGTGACGGGGCGGGGCGGGATCGATGACGCTTCCGCCGCCGACGGTCGTCCCTGCGCGGAGGACGACGCGGTCGCCTCGCGCCGCGACGACAGGCGACGCGAGGCGCAGTTGCGCGAACCGGCCGGCCCTGACGACGCGTGCGAGCGTGCTGCTCGTACCATGGTGAACGAGCGCGCGCGGTGGAATCGACGCGAGCTCCTCGAGCTCGACGTCGACTCTGTAGCTCGGCGAGAACGTGCCCGGCTCGACGAGCACGTCGCCCCGTTGGAGATCGTGTCGATCGACTCCGGGGAGGGCGACCGCGACACGCTGTCCGGCCTCGGCGACCTCGACTGCTTGGTCATGGACTTGGACGCTGCGCACGCGAAGATCGCGTCCGGCGGGGAGTGCACGAAGCCGGTCGCCGCCCGCGATTCGTCCCGACCAGAGCGTGCCGGTCGCGACGGTCCCTATCCCGCGCAACGAGAAGACGCGGTCCACGAACAACCGCGTCTCCGCATTTCTTGTCACGGTCTGTTGTAAGGAGTCGGCGACTCGGGTCAGCGCTGCGCGCAGCTCGTCGAGGCCCGCACCGGTCTTTGCGCTGACCGCGACGACTTCCGCTCCGGCGACGAGCTCGCCCGCTTCCTCCACCGCCAGCGCAAGTGTTTCTTCGTCGACGGCGTCGGCCTTTGTCACCGCGACCACGCCATGTTCGACGCCGAGCAGGCGCAGCACGGCGATGTGTTCATGCGTCTGCGGCCGCGCTCCCTCCGCCGCATCGATGACGAGCAGAAAGAGGTCGATTCCCGTCGCGCCGGCGACCATCGTGCGCACGAAGCGTTCGTGACCGGGAACGTCGACCAGCGACAGACGCCGTCCGTCTGGCAGGTCGAGCGGTGCGTAGCCGAGGTCGATCGAGATCCCGCGCTCCCGCTCTTCTGGGAGCCGGTCGGTGTCCTTGCCCGTGAGCGCACGAACCAGCCACGTCTTGCCGTGGTCGATGTGTCCGGCCGTGCCGACCGTCAGCGGCATCGGGCCTCGATCAGTCCGTCCTCGATGCGGTCGATGCGAAAGCCGGCCGGCTCGATCAGTGCTCGCCATTCGGCCTCGGTGCGTTCGCGACCACCGAGCACGAGCATCAGCAGATCGAGCCACTTCGCGCCCTGCGGGTCGTTGCCCGGTGGAATCACCGACTCGATCACGAGCAGCCGAGCATCCGCCGGCGCGGCCGAGCGGATCACGCACAGGATCGCAGTGGCGTGCTCGTCGTCCCAGTCGTGGAGGATTGCCGAGAGCAGATAGGTGTCGCCGGTGGGTACCTGCTCGAAGAAATCGCCCGGGACCCACACGATGCGGTCGTCGAGGCTTGACTCGTCGCGTTCCGTCTCCGGCAAGTCGAAGACGATTCCGCGCAGCCGCGGCTGCTGCCGCAGCAACTCGACGAGCAGTGCGCCGTTACCGCCGCCGACATCGACGACCACTTCGTCGTCGCGCCAATCGAGCCCGGCGAGCCGTTCGGCGGTTCGATCCTTCCCTCCAGCCATCGCGGTGTCGAAATCGCGGCGCTCGTCCGGATGGTCGGCGAGCCAGGACCAGAAGTCCTTGCCGAACGTCTCGGCGAAGGTCGCCGTGCCGTTCTGCACCGCGTGATCGAGGTCGTCGACGGCGCGGTAGAAGACACCTCCGAACAAACGAGCGAACTCTGGCCAGCCGTCGCCGGACAGCAGCTCGGATGCGGGGGTGTTGCAAAAGACGCCGTACTCATCTTCCGCGAAGACGCCGTCGCTCGCCAACGCACGCAGGAGGCGATGGAGCGTCGGCGCATCGACCTGGGCGGTCTGCGCGAGATCGGAAATATGGCGCGGGCCGTCCGCCAGGGCCTCTGCTATCCGAAGGTCAGCGCCGATTGCGAGCGCGCGCGTCATCATTGCGCCGCGGATGAAGTCCCAAAGCAGGGCTTCCGGCGGACGTTCGCTCATGGTCGCGCCGCTGCGACCGCTGCGGCGACTTCGTCCACCTCTGCGTCGGTGAGCGTTCGGCAGTCGAGCAGCGTGCGCCCGTCGCGGACGATCACGATCACCGGCGGATCGGACGCGCGCAACTTCGCCGCGAGCTCTTCTTCCACGGCGCAGGCGAAGCTCGGCAGCTCCGCGAGCGGCAACGCGCCGCCCCCCGCGCGTGCGACCGTTTCCTCGACGTCGCCGCCGACCATATCCGCGAGCCGGGCGGCCCGCACGCGGACTGCGTCGGCCTCGGCCTGAAGCATCCGCAGCACGGGAATGCTCTCCGGTGCGTCGAGATAGAGCGCAAGCGTCCCCTCGAGCGCGGCGATCGTCAGCTTGTCGGCGCGCAACGCACGTTGCAGCGGATGACGGCGCAGGCGTTCCACCAGGTCGGCGCGGCCGAGGACGAGGCCGGCCTGCGGACCGCCTAGGAGCTTGTCACCGGAGAAGCAGACGAGGTCCGCGCCGGCCGCGAGGCTCTCGCGCGCGGTGGGCTCGTCGCCGAGGTCGATGAGCGCCCCGGAGCCGAGATCGTCCACCAACGGAACCTCGTGGCGCTGAGCCACTTGGGCCAGCTCGGCGAGAGTCGGCCGCTCGGTGAAGCCGACCACACGGAAGTTGGATTGATGCACGCGCAGGATCAACGCCGTCTCGGGCCCGACGGCGCGCTCGTAATCCGCTGCGCGGGTGCGGTTCGTCGTGCCGACCTCGCGCAGCTGCGCACCTGAGCGCGCAAGCACCTCTGGAATGCGGAAGCCGTCGCCGATCTCGATCAGCTCGCCGCGGGAGACGAGCACCTCGCGTCCCTCGGCGAGCGCCGCAAGTGCCAACAACACCGCCGCTGCGTTGTTGTTGACGACAAGCGCCGTCTCCGCGTCGGTCAAGTGCCGCAGCAGCGGCGCGATGTGATCCTGCCGCGACCCTCGCGCGCCTTCCGCCAGGTCGTACTCCAGGTTCGAGTAGCCACGCGCGGCGTCGCTCACGCGGTCGAGCGCTTCCTCGGCCAGCGGAGCGCGACCCAGATTCGTATGGACGACCACACCGGTCGCGTTGATCACGCGCCGCAGCCGCGGCGCACGAGCCGTGCCGAGCTCGTCCTCGAGCCGAGCGGCGAGATCGCCCGGCTCGCGTCCAGCCGTTATCTCTTCACGCGCGCGCGCGAGAACGGCGCGCGCCGCGGTGACCGCGAGCGGATCATCACTCCCCCGCGCCAGCTCGTCCACCGACGGCAGGTCACGCAGCTCCATGCGGGAAAATCTACTGAGCGTCGGCCTTGGCCGGCTCGGCAGGCATCATCGCACAGCGACGGTCGTAACAGCGGATCACCTGCGCGACCGCGTCGTCCGCATCATCCGTCACGTACAGCAGGTCGAGGTCGTCCCGCGAGATCATCCCGTCGGCGAGCAGGTCGTCCCGGATCCAGTCGAGTAGCTCGTCCCAGTAAGCCGAGTCGTAGAGCACCACGGGGAAGTGCAAGACCTTGCCCGTCTGGATCAGCGTCAGCGCCTCGAACAGCTCGTCTGCGGTTCCGAAGCCACCGGGAAAGACGACGAAGCCCTCGGCCGCCTTCACGAACATCGTCTTGCGCACGTAGAAGTGCTTGAACGTCAGCGAAACGTCGAGGTACGGATTGACGTGCTGCTCGTGCGGTAGCTCGATGTTGAAGCCGAGGGAGAGACCGCCGCCTTCTTTCGCGCCACGGTTTGCCGCCTCCATCACCCCAGGGCCGCCGCCGGTGACCACCGCCCAGCCTCGCTCCGCGAAGCGCCGCGCAACGTCGCGGGCGTGCGTGTACGGCGGGTCGTCCGCATGGACCCGCGCGGACCCGAACAGCGTCACCGCGGGCCGATCGATCCGGCTGACCGCCTCGAAGCCCATTCGGAACTCGTCGGCGATGCGCTGGACGTGGTCCTCGATCTCGGCGGGAGATTCTTCCGCCGAGAGGATGCGTTGGTCTTCCACGCTACGCGTCCAAGTTTTGTGAGCGTCGACAACCGTCAGTCACGGTGTGATGGCTAGAAATGCCGCGGAACGTGCGTCGCGTGCATGCCGAGCACGAGCAGCGCCGCGAGCCCGAAATAGAGCAACCCGATGATCAGCCGTCGGTGCGGCGCGACGCGGTAGTACTCCTGCAGCTGTGGATGGTCCCGAAGCTTCCAGCGGCGCCACAACTCCGACGCGGCGAGCACGAGGATGATGATCAGGATCGGGTTCGGCCGGTAGATCGTGAGCCCGAGCAGTGCGAGCAGGCCGATAAACCAGAGCGCGGGGTGGAGGGCGGCGCTGATCCGTCCCCCGTCGAGCGGGATCACCGGGATCAGGTTGAACAGGTTGATGAGGAAGCCGAGGAACGCGATCGCCTTCAAGGGCCGCGAGTCGTAGGCGACACCCAGCAGGTAGAGGGCAAGCGCGCCGAGCGAACCGACGATCGGGCCGGCGATTGCGAGGCGCGCCTCACGCCATGCGTCGTGCGGCATGCGCTTCATCGTGATCATCGCGCCCATGAACGGGATGAAGACGGGCACGGATACGGGCAAACCTTGCCGCTTCGCCTCGAGCACGTGCCCCATCTCGTGGACGAAGAGCAGCACGATCAGGCCGATCCCGAACCACCAACCGCCGAGCCACACGTAAACGGCCGCGGAGACGAAGATCGAGAACAGGAACTTGAACTTGAGCAGCACTGCGCCGAACTTGGCGAGGAACGCCCCGACCGCGGCGATCGGCGCCCAGAGCTTCCGCAAGATGGCACGCCAGTCCGTACCGCCGCGCGGCTGGATCGGCTCGTACTGACGCCACTCTTCTGGGTATTGCTCCATCTCGCCCATTGTGCCTATCGGGGGGTTCATAGGATCGGCCGGCAGGCATGACTTCCAAAGGCCGGCTTTGGCTCTGCCGGTCGTTGCAGCGACTTTCGCGCTGGGCGGGTGCGGAGGATCGAGCTCCGGCGGGCTGGCCAACGTCGCCTACAACTCGAAACTGAAGACGAAGATCCTCGTCGACTCGAAGGGCATGACGCTCTACCTGTGGGAGACCGAGACGGGCGGGAAGCCCGGCTGCTTCGACGAGCCGACGTATCACTGCTCGCGCGCGTGGATTCCGCTCAGGTCGACGAAGACGCCCTCTGCGGGTACCGGCGTCGAGAAGGCGCTGATCTCGACCGTCAAGCGCAGCGACGGCGATCCACAGGTCCGGTAGGACGGTCATCCGCTTTATACGGATGGCGGTGCAGTGGGCTACGGCCTGAAAGCCGATCGAAAACCGGGCGACGTGAACGGTCAGGGGTTCGTCCAGTGGTACGCCGTTTCGCCTTCTGGCGAGCCGATCAAAAAGGTTCCCTAGCCCTACGAGCCCCTTCCGATCCATTCTTCGCCGCCTTCGTAAACCTCTTTTTTCCAGAGAGGCACGCGCTCCTTGAGCGTGTCGATTGCGTCCTTGCAGGCGGCCAGAGCGTCTTGACGATGCGGAGCCGACACCGCGATGACGACGGACGGCTCGCCGACCTCGACGCGGCCCGTTCGGTGGTGAATCGCGATCCCGCAGAGCTCGTAACGCTCGCGGAGCTCGTCCGCGATCTCCGCCATCACTTGCTCGGCCATCCCCGCGTACGCCTCGTACTCGAGTTGGGTCACCGTGCGCCCGCGTGAGCTCACCCGCGTCGTGCCGATGAAGGTCACGATCGCCCCGGCCTGATCGCGCGCGACCTCGGCGACGACCGTGTCGAGGGAGAGCGGATCGTCGCTCAACGCGAACCCGCCGCCGCTCACCGGCGGGATGACGGCGACCTCGTCACCCTCCTCGAGCTGGTGCTCGCGCTGCGCGTACTCCTTGTTCACCGCGTACAGCAGCCCCGCAGGCTCGGCGCCGAGCCCGAGCGCCGGCCACACGTCCTCGACGTGCATGACCCCGTCCACCTCCCGGTGTGACCAACCGGCGCGCTCGCGGAGACCCGCGAAGAGCTTGACCGTCACCTTCACAGGCGTACTATTGCCTGCGGTCTCCGATGCGTGCCACACCGCACGCGGGAGGTGGTTGCCATGGAACAAACGATCGCGCGCAGGGCCCACCTCTAACGAAGGAGACATTCAATGCAGGCACAGACCGTCCCCGGTCTCCAGATCGTGCACGCGCAGAGCGACCGCGACCTCGAGGCGATGATCCAAGTTCGGGTTGCCGAGGACCGCGATCGCCCGCCGCCGCGAATCGAGAACCTCCGCCACAACCTCGCTGCGGAGGAGGGTCTCGTGTTCTTCGTCCGGCTCGAGAACGCCCCCGTCGCGTGCGGATTCATGTACCCGGGGTTTCCCGAGTTCGCGGAAGCGCACGCCGTCGTCAAACCCGCCGTGCGCGGTCGAGGAATCGGCTCGGCGGTGCTCGCCGAGATCGGCGCGGCTGCCCGCGCCGAGGGGAAGCCTGAGCTACAAGGCGAGGTGCGGGAGAGCGACGAGCGGTCGCGCGGGTTCTTCGATCGTCGCGGCTATCGCGTGGTCGGAGGAGAGAAGGCCGTCGCGCTCGACCTCGAGACGATCGAAGCACCTGTTCCGGAGCCGCCGGATGGCATCCGGATCGTCACTCGTGCAGATCGGCCGGATCTGACCGATATGCTCTACCCCGTCGGCGCCGATGCAGCGGAGGACATCCCCGGTCAGCCGATGCGCCCGACGTACGAGCAGTGGCGCGCATTCGACATCGACCGGCCGACGCGGGTCCCGGAGTTCTTCTTCATCGCACTCGCCGGTGACGAGCCCGTCGGCTACGGGTCACTCGATGATCTCGGGCGCGATGCCTACAACGGGCTCACGGCGGTCGCACGCACGTGGCGCCGTCGCGGTATCGCGACGGCGCTGAAGCAGACGCAGATCGCAGCCGCGAAACGCGCGGGCTTTCGACGTCTCATCACTGGCAGCGAGGAACGCAACACGCCGATGCGCACGCTGAATGAGAAGCTCGGGTACCGCCCCGAGCCGAGCCTGAGCACGGTCGTCGTACGCGGGCCGGCGGACGTACGATCTCCGCATGGCGACGACTAAGGGCGGGCGCGAGACCGACTCGGGAATCGAGATCAAGCCGGTCTACACCGCCGACGACGCGCGCGGCGAACTCGAGCTTCCGGGCGAGTTCCCGTTCACGCGCGGGCCGTACGAGGACATGTACCGCGGCCGCCCGTGGACGATCCGCCAATACGCCGGCTTCGCCTCCGCGGAGGAGACGAACCAGCGCTTCCGCTACCTCCTCGAGCGCGGGCAGATGGGCCTCTCCGTCGCCTTCGACCTCCCGACCCAGCTCGGCTACGACTCCGACGACCCGCGCTCCGCCGGCGAGGTCGGCCGCACCGGCGTCGCGATCGACTCGATCGCGGACATGGAGCTGCTCTTCGACTCGATCCCGCTCGCCGAGGTGTCGACGTCGATGACAATCAACGCGCCCGCGTCCCTGCTGCTCCTTCTCTACGAGCTCGTCGCGGAAGAACAGGGAGTCGGCGGCGATCAGCTGCGCGGCACCGTGCAGAACGACATCCTCAAGGAGTACATCGCGCGCGGCAACTACATCTTTCCGCCGCGCCCGTCGATGCGACTCACGACGGATCTGTTTGCGTACTGCGCGGAGCGGATCCCGAGGTGGAACACGATCTCGATCTCCGGTTACCACATCCGCGAGGCCGGCGCCACCGCGGTGCAGGAGCTCGCGTTCACGCTCGCGAACGGCATTGCATACTGCGAAGCCGCTGTCGGAGCGGGACTCTCGCCGAATGCTTTCGGCAAGCGGCTGTCGTTCTTCTTCAACGCGCACAACCACTTCTTCCAGGAAGTCGCGAAGTTCCGAGCCGCGCGCCGACTGTGGGCGCGGATTATGAAGGAACGCTTCGGAGCAACGGACCCGCGGGCCTGTGCATTGCGATTCCATGCGCAGACCGGCGGCTCGACGCTCACGGCACAGCAACCGGAGAACAACATCGTGCGCGTCGCCGTGCAGGCGCTCTCGGCAGTGTGCGGCGGAGCGCAGTCGATCCACACGAACGGTTTCGACGAGGCGCTTGCGCTGCCGAGCGAGCGCAGCGTGCACATCGCCCTGCGGACGCAGCAGTTGCTGGCGCACGAAGCGGGCGGGACGGACACTGCGGATCCGCTCGGCGGCGCGTACTTCATCGAAGCGCTCACGGACGAGCTCGAGGCGCACGCGTGGGACCTGATCGAGCGAGTGGACGAGCTCGGCGGCGCAGTGTCGGCGATCGAGCAGGGCTTCGTCCAGGACGAGATCGAACAGGCCGCATTCGAGTACCAGCGCCAGGTGGAGGCGGGCGAGCGCGTGATCGTCGGCGTCAACCGCTTCCGGGAGCAGGAGCAGGAGCCGATCGAGCTGCACCGCCTCGACCCCGAGGCCGAGCGGCGACAGCTCGAACGCACCGCGCAGGTCCGCGCCCAGCGGAGTCTCGACGACGTCGAGCACGCGCTCCGCGACGTCCGGAGCGTCGCGCTCGGGGACCAGAATTTGCTCGTCCCCATGCGCGAGGCGCTGCGAGCACGCTGCACGATCGGCGAGATCTGCAACGCGCTGCGCGACGAGTGGGGCATGTACGACGCCCAGCGCTGAAATCCGGTCGTTATGGTCGCCCGCACAGGGTCCAAGACCAGAGGGGAGAGCATGAAAAATCTGAGGAGACGCGGCGGCCGCTGCTTGCTGGTCGTCGCAGTCGCATTCGGTCTGGCCGCGATCGTGAGCTCCGCCGCCACGGGGTCGAGGGGCGACGATCAGCTGGCCAAGATCAACCACATCGTGGTGATCTACGAGGAGAACCACAGCTTCGACAACCTGTACGGCGGCTGGGAGGGCGTCAACGGCCGCGCGAACGCCGACGCCGCCCACACGCTGCAGGTCAACGAGGCGGGCAACGTCTTCAATTGTTTGTTGCAGAACGACGTCAACCTGACGTCACCGCCTCTTTCACCGGACTGCGCCGACGCGACGCCGGGCTCGCCTGCGTTCACGAGTCATTTCAAGAACGCGCCGTTCTCGATCGAGGCGTTCATCCCGGCGGATGCGCACACGTGTCCGCAGCCGGGAGTATTCGCGCCGAACGGGCTGCCGCCGGGCCCGAGCAACCTGCCCGGCGGCTGCACGCGCGACATCGTGCATCGCTTCTACCAGGAGCAGTACCAGCTGAACAACGGCATGCAGAACGGCTACACGACCGGCAGTGATGCAGTCGGGCTCACGCAGGGTTACTACGACACGAAGGCCCTGCCGATCTACCAGTACCTACATGCAGGAGACCATCCGCACTACGCGATCGCGGACGACTTCTTCCAGGCCGCGTTCGGCGGGTCGTTCCTGAACCATCAGTGGCTGATCGCCGCCGCGACGCCAACGGATTCCACGCATCCCACTCAACACTCGGTAATCGACTCGAACGGAATGCCGACTGCGTACCCGCTGTACACGCCGACGGGTGGGGTGGCCGATCGAGCGCTCACGCAAGTCTGCCCGTCCGCGGTGCCCAATCGCGCGTGCGGCGACTACGCAGTCAACACGATCCAGCCGCCGTACCAGCCGACGAGCTCCAACCCGGTCAAGCTGCCGGCCCAGGGCGGGAAAACGATCGGCGACGAGCTCAGCCGTGCAGGGATCAGCTGGGCTTGGTATTCGGGCGGCTGGTCGAACGCCGACGGCGACGTCGGCGCTCCGGGTTGGACGAACGGGACTGGTCCGACGTGCTCGGATCCGGATTCCTTCCCGAATCCCGCCTTCCCGTACTGCCCGAACAAGGTGTTCCAGTTCCACCACCAGCCGTTCAACTACTACGCGAACTTCGCGCCGGGAACTCCTGGAAGAGCGCACCTCCAGGACGAGCAGGCGTTCATCCAACTGGCGAACTCGTCCGGCTCGCAGTGCAAGCTCGACTCGGTCAGCTTTCTCAAGCCGATCGGGCTCGAGAACGAACATCCCGGCTACACGAGCGAGGCGCGCGGGAGTGACCACCTCGTGCAGCTGTTGCAGGACCTCCAAGGAAGCGCCTGCGCGAAGGACACGATGGTGATCGTCACCTACGACGAGTTCGGAGGCCAGTGGGATCACGTCTCGCCACCCGGCCAGGGCGGAACTCCGGGTCCGCATGACCTGTGGGGTCCGGGGACGCGGATTCCCGCCCTCGTCGTCTCGCCGTTCCTGCGCGGCAACGAGGTCATCGACCACACGCAGTACGACACGACGTCGATCCTCAAGACGATCGAGGACCGTTACGGTGTCGCGCCGCTGGGCTCGCGCGACGGCGATGCACACCTCAACAGCCTCGCGAACGTCTTCGCTGCTAAGCAGTACGAGGCGACGAAGTAACCGCTGACCTGGGATGCGCACGCGCGCCAGAATGGGCGCGTGCGCATCCTGCTCGTCTCGCAGCTCTATCCGGGGCCGGCCGACCCGGACCTCGGCGTCTTCGTTCGTGACCTCGAGACACAGCTCGTCGCCCGGGGACACGACGTCGAGCACGCAGTGCTCGACCGGCGCGGAGGAGGGAAGAGGCGTTACCTCGAGCTCGCACGCGCGACGCTCGCGTGTGCACGGCGCTTCGACCCGGATGTGGTCTACGCGCACTTCCTCGTTCCGTCAGGGCTGATCGCGGCGCTTGCCTCGCGCGCGCCACTGGTCGCGACCGCACACGGCCGCGACGTGCGGAACGTCGGAGCGCTCCCGGGGGTGCGGGCGGCGACGCGGTTCGTCGCGCGGCGCGCGGCCGCGTTGATCGCAGTCTCCGACTACCTGCGGCGGGAGCTCGAAGCGAAGGTGCCGGAGGCGCGCGGGAAGACGGAGGTCGTACCGTCCGGCGTGGACATCGAGCGCTTTGCGGTCGCGGATGCGCCGAACGGATCGCCGCGGTTCCTCTGCATCGGCGGGCTGACGGAGCGCAAGAACGTCGTTCGACTCGCGAAGGCCTTCGAGCGGCTCGGAGAGGGAACTCTGACCTTCGTCGGTGACGGACCGCTGCGTCCGGAGCTCGAGGGAAAGCGCGGTGTCGCGCTCGTCGGCGTCGTCCCGCACGACGAGCTTCCCCGCCACATCGCCGCTGCACGAGTCGTCTGCCAGCCGAGCCTGATCGAGCCGCTCGGACAGGCGCTGCTCGAGGCGATGGCTTGCGGTCGGACCGTCGTCGCAACACGGATCGGCGGTCCCCCCGAGTTCGTTTCCGCAGAGGCCGGGGTGCTCGTCGATCCAACCGACGATGACGCGCTCGTCGACGCATTGCGTACATCCGCGGCGTTTCCGTGTCCGAATCCCGCGGCGCGGGCCGCGGCGGCCAAGCTCGATCTCAGGCGTCAGGCGGAGCGGGTGGAGGAGATCCTGATGCGAGCGCTACGCGCCCGAGGATCGCACGATACGGGCATGTGAATCCGCGACCAGTAGCGGTCGCGAAGCTGCAACTAGCTCTTGTCGGACGGTTTCGCGAGATCGGCGAGCCTGATCTCGACGAGCGGACGAATGCTCTCCTCGATCCCGGCCTCGCGCGCGAGCTCGAGCGCTTGCTCGTAGCTCTCGCGCACCTTCGCCGGGTCGACGCCCTGCTTCAGCCTGTTGTCGCCGGTCACGAGCAGCTTCTGGATCCGTTCCCTTGACTCGTTCGGGGCCTTCACAAATCCAGAGTAACGCCTCAAACTTAGTCACCCGCTCATGGATGGCGCCGCAAATCTGCCGAAAACGATCCGGGTCTTGATCGCCGACGACCATCGGCTGTTCGCGCAAGCGCTCCAGGCCATTCTCGAGGACGACGAACGGATCGCGATCGCCGGCCAGGCTCGCGACGGGAAGCAGGCGGTCGACCTCGCGCGCAGCCTCGAGCCGGATGTGATCCTGATGGACATCGCCATGCCGGGTATGGATGGCTTCCAGGCGACGCGGGTGATCACGGATGAGCGCCCCGAGACGTCCGTCCTGATCCTCACAGGGTCGAACTCCCGGTCCGACGTCGACCGTGCGCGCAAGGCCGGCGCGGCCGGCTACGTGACGAAAGACCGAATCGCCGCCGAGCTCATCGACGCGATCGTGGAAGTGGTCGCACGTTAAAGGACCGTTCTCTCCTTTGTGGTATCTCATGTAACTAGGGCGCGTAGCGCTTGCTAACCTGGCCCGGCGATGCTTCCGGTTCTCGCCGTCATTCAGGTCCTGCTCTCGATCTCGCTCGTCGGATTGATCCTCCTGCACTCCGGCCGCGACGCCGGGCTCGGGGGGATGGGTTTCACTCCGCAGTCTCAGGGGGGAACGCACATCGTCGAGCGCAACCTGACGCGGGTGACCGTGGTCGTCGCGATCCTCTTTGGCGCCAACTGCATCGCGCTCTTCCACCTGTTGAAGTAGCGGCGCTGGCCGCGCTCGCGCTCGTCGCGGCCGCGTGCTCGGCGCACCCGCAGCCGCGGACCTTCGCAGGCGCGGCTCCGCGCTCGCACACGATCCGAGTCGCGCTCGCCGACCTGCGCTGGCCGCTTGATCCCGCACTCGCAGCGGGGCGCGACGAAGAGACCGTCGCGCGGATGCTCTACTCGACACCGCTTCGGACGAACGAGCGCGAGCAAGTCTTGCCCGGCCTTTGCTCGGATTGGCGCGCGTCGCGAGGGTTCCGTATCTGGCGTTTTCACTGCAGCGACGCGCCTCAGATAGCGGCCGAGCTGCGGCGTGTAGCTGGCCTTCGAGCCTCCCCCGCGTACTGGCTGTTCGCTCCAGCCCTGAGCATCGCCGCCCCCGCGCAGGACACACTCGTCATTCGCTTTCCGCACCCGTGGCGGCGGTTCCCGTACGCGCTCACCGTCGTTGCCGCTGCGCCGCGTGGGATGCCCGGTCCGTTCCGGCTCGTGCGCGGCTCGAACACGAGAGTCGTGTTGCGGAGAAACGGCGTCACCCTCGTCTTCCGTCGGCTTTCGGGCATCCCAGCGGTCCGTGAATTCAAGCGAGGAGAGGTCGACGAGGTACCTGTGCCGCTGGGTGACATCGGCACCTTCCGGCGGTCACAGCCAGAGCACTTGCACGTGCGTCCGCTGCTTGCCCTCGATGTGATTGTCTTTCCCGAGGACAGCCTCGCAAGTCATCCCCGTTTGTTGCGTGCGTATTGGGAGACCGCGGACCGGGCCGACTACCAGGCGCTCGTTCCCGAAAACACCGCGGCTGCTGCGCTCGGCGTAACGGAGAAGAACGAGCGCGCGAATCCCGCGGCGTTTCGCCGCGCCGTTCGCTCGATCCCATCGCTCCCGCCGATTCCGGTTCGCATCGCTGTCCCGCCCGATCCCACTCTGCGGTACGGCGCACGCATCCTCTACGCGCAGTGGCGCGAACTCGGTCTGGGCCCGAGGCTCGTATTCGGCGACCAACCTGTCGACGCCCATCTCGAGCGCGCGTCGGCGTTATATCCACAGGAGGAAGCACTGCTCGGCGATCTGGGCTTCCCCAAGGGCCTCGGCCAAAACGACCAGCGCCGGGCCTTCGCTGCGCTCGACGCACAGCTTCGGGCGACCGGGATTGTCATTCCGATCTGCTGGGTGGCCGACGCGCGCCTCGTATCGCCGGAACTCGTCGGCTGGCGCGAAGACGTGCTCGGAAACGTCGACTACACGCGCGTCCGAGTTCGCTAAATACCGGGACCCGAACCGATGCCCGTGACGTGGAAGCGCGTCGTCGCGAGCGCCGGAACGCGCAATCCGTGCGGGTAACGGTCGGAGTAGAAGGCGCTCGCGTTGACGAGCTTGATTTTGCGCGTAAGCCCCGGAACCTCCCGCAGGAGCTCCGGAACCGAAACGGTGAAGCGCAGGTTGACCAACGGTTCCGCGATCCTTCCGTCGCGGATTCGGAATGTTCCGTCGCGGGTCATCCCTGTGATCACGCCTTCGCGCGGTTGCACGACGCCGAGGTAATGCAGCCGCGTGATGTACAGGCCGTCGCCGATCGCAGCGGCGAGCTCGTCGATCGACTCGGCCTGGCCGCCGTCGACGCAAAGGGCATGCGGTAGGGGCCCCCAGCTCGCGTACTCCGTCGGCGGCGCGTGACCGGTACTGCGTGCGTGATCGTGCGCGCGGCCTGCGGTGACCCGATCCCAGACAACACCTCGTGCGAGGCCGTCCGACACGAGCTCGACTCGTTCCTTTGGTGAGCCTTCGAAGTCGAACGCTTTCGGCAACCCGCTGGAGTCGAGGGCGTCGTCAGCGATGGAGATCTTCTCGTCGAAGACGAGCTCGCCGATGCGTCCGGTGAAGTAGCCGCGTTCTTCCAGCAGGCCGAGCGCGCTCAGCGAGTCGTAGGCAAAGTTGTCGAGCAGGTCGGCCACGGCGTAGGGTTCGAGGACTGCCGGGTAGACGCCGACCGCGATCTCCTTCGCGCTGTCCGTTCGAGCCGCCTTCTCCGCCGCTTCGCGCGCAATCGATGTGACATCGAGATCGTCCACTCGCCAGCTCGTTGCTTCCGCGTAGCCGGACCGCCGCTCGTCGGCCGCGATCGCGAGCGCGGTCGCATCGGTCAGTCGCTGTTGGGCTTCGAGCCCGGTGGAGGATGCGATCGCCAACTCCGTGACGCCGCTGGTGAAGAAGCCGTAGAGGGGGAGCTCCGACGCCGCGATTGCCTCGGCTGCGAGCCGTGACTGCTCTTCCGCGCCGAGCGTGGCCGTTGCCCCGTCGTACCCGTCGACCTCTGGAAAGGCGGCCTTCGGCGCGAGACCGGGAAAATCGGGATCAGCCGGCACACCTGCTGCAGCCTCCGCTGCACGGCGCACGACCTGCGTGAGCCCCTCTTCGTCGATCCGGTTCGTGCTCGCAGCGCCGAGCTTTCCTTCGCTTACGCAGCGCACGCGCACGATGGTGTCTGCGATCAGGGTCGGCTGCTCGACCTGCGAATCCGCGAAACGTGCGAGACCCGAGCTCTCGATGTGAACGAGCGCCTCGGCGTCGCCGTACGCGTGCGCAAGCACTGCACGCGCGATCTCGAGCGCCGCCGTCACGCCTTCACACCGATCTCGACGTCGCGGAAACGCGTCGGCGATGTGCCGTGCGCGACGTGCGCGGTCTGTCCAGGCTGTCCCTTGCCGCAATTCGTGATCCCGTGCAAGCGCCACGACTCCGGCCCGGCCACTGCGTCGAGCTTCGCCCAGAACTGCGGTGTGATCCCCGTGTACGTCGGATCGCGGAGCATCCGCACGCGCTTCCCTCTCTTGATCTCCCATGCGATCTGCGCGCCGAACTGGAAGTTGAGCCGCTTGTCGTCGATCGACCAGCTCTTGTTGGTCTCCATCAGGACGCCCTCGTCGACGTCGGCGAGGAGATCCTCGAGCGTCCCTTCGCCCGGCTCGAGATGGAGGTTCGTCATCCGCACGAGCGGCATCCGGTTCCAACTCTCCGCGCGCATCGAACCGCCTTGGCCCTTGCCGATGCGCGCTGCGGTTTCTCGCGAGGAGAGGAAATCGGTCAGCACGCCGCGCACGACGATCGGCCGCCGTTCTGCGGCGACTCCCTCGTCGTCGAAGCCGAAAGTCCCTAATCCACCGGGCGTCGTGGGATCGGCGGTGATGTTCATCCGCTCCGAGCCGTAGCGCAACGAGCCGATGTCGTCCGCTCTGAGGAAGCTCGTCCCCGCGTACGAAGCCTCGGTGCCGTAGATCCGGTCGAGCTCCGTCGGATGGCCGACGGATTCATGTACTTGCATCGCGGTCTGGTCTGCGTCGAGCACGACGGTCGTGATCCGCGTCGGACACACATCCGCGCGAAGAAGCGCTTGCGCTTCGTCGAGCACGCGCGGCGCCTCGCGAACGAGCCCGAGGCCTTCGACGAACTCCCAGCCCGCCTGCTCGCTCGAGCCGACGTCGGCACTCGGATAGCTGCGGATCTGGTAGACGCCCCCGCGCGCGGTTGCACACTCGATTCCACCGCCGCATTCGACGAACTGCTGCTCGACTACGGCTCCCTCGGAGGAAACGAAGAGCTTGTGCTCGCGAAGCGCACGCACCATTGCCTGTCGTGACACGACGTCCTCGCCTTTCAGCGCCTCGTCCGCGCTCAGGCAGTGCTCGACCTTGATGGCGAGCGGGACGTCGAAAGGATCCTGCTCGAAGGACGTGCGGTATTCCCCCGACCGCGGCTGGAGGTCGGCGAGCGTGCGATCGTTCCGGCCGCCGGCCGCGCGCGCGAACGCGCAGGCGCGCAAGGCAGCGTCGCGCGATCCTTCTGCGGTCAGCCGGCGGTCGCACGCGAAACCCCACGCGCCGCCAAGGAGAACGCGGACGCCGATCCCGTCGCTTTCGTTGTCGTTCAGCCGGTCGATGCGGCCGTTCTTCGTCGAGACGAGCTGTGCGCGGCGCACGACGGCCCGCGCGTCGGCGTATTCCGCCCCCGCTGCAACCGCCGCGTCGATCGCAGTTGCGCACAGGTCGTGCACGCCCGTGACTCTAGTTAGAGGCCGCTACACTGACTCTCCCTCAAGCGCTGGTGGCGGAATTGGTAGACGCGCAAGGTTGAGGGCCTTGTGGGCTTTGCGGCCCGTGGAGGTTCAAGTCCTCTCCAGCGCATACACCCCCTGCGGCCTGTCGCTTCGAGACAGGTCTTGGGGGCAGACCCCAGCCTTTCGTTCCGCCTCGGCCCGAGGTGGGCCCTCGCCCAGCGAGTCACGTCCCGGGGTCAGAGCCATGTGCTCCGTGCCACGAAGATGCGCTTGACGCCGTCCGGAGGAACTCGTACCCTCCTGGCGAACACACGTTCGACTCAGTCCACCGACCCTGGAGACGGAGATGCTCACGGGACGACAGCAGGAGATCTGGGACTTTCTAGTCGATTACGTCGACCGGCACGGCTACCCGCCGACGGTGCGGGAGATCGGGGAGGCCGTCGGACTGGCCTCGCCTTCGACGGTGCACGCCCACCTTGCGAACCTGGAGCGCGCCGGCCTCCTCAAGCGCGATCCGACCAAGCCGAGGGCGCTCGAGCTCGTCGGGCGTGAGCCGGACGCGCTCGGCGCCGCGGAGCTGCCGCGACTGCCGCTCGTCGGTCAGATCGCCGCGGGTGGTCCGCTGCTTGCGGACGAGAACGTCGAGGACCACGTCGCAGTGCCCGAGCGCCTGAACGGCGACTTCCTCCTCCGCGTCAGAGGCGACTCGATGGTGAACGCGGGCATCCTCGAAGGCGACCTGGTGGTCGTCCAGCGCGCCCAGGACGCACGCAACGGCGACATCGTGGTCGCGCTCGCGGGTGACGACGAGACCGCCGACGAGGCGACGGTGAAGCGCTTCTTCCGCGACAACGGGCGCATCCGGCTGCAGCCGGAGAACGACGCGATAAAGCCTATCTTCGCTCGGCACGTCCAGATCCTGGGCAAGGTCGTGGGGGTTTTCCGAGAGCTGTGAGCGAGGTCGCGCCTCTGCACCGCACACTCGAGCAGGAGCTGCAGGCTCTGCTCCGCGGCGTCAGCCTGGAGTGCCTCGTCTGCGGCGAGTTCGTGCTCCACGCGGGCGGGATGATCACGTGCCGGGAATGCGGATCGACGCTGCGACCAGAGGCCGGCTCGGAAAACACGCAGCTACAATTCGAGACGCAGGCCGGGTGACCGCGGGCCGCGGGAGCGGCTCGAGGAAAGTCCGGACACCGTAGGGCAGGACGCTGGGGAGACCCAGGCGGCGAAAGCCGACGGAAAGTGGCACAGAAAGGAGACCGCCAACCGGCGTAAACGATCTCCGGAGACGCCGAGGCAAGGGTGAAAGGGTGGGGTAAGAGCCCACCAGCGTCGTGGCGACACGGCGGCTGCCAAACCCCGTCCGGTGCAAGGCAAACAGGTCCCGCCATCAGGCGGCCCGCCGAGGGACCGGGTTGCTGCCAAGAGAGATGGTCACCTTCGACAGAATCCGGCTTAGAGGCCTGCTACCGAAAGCCCCCGCTCACGCGGGGGCTTTCCATCATTAGGGCCTCAGCGTGAAGACGGTCACATGAAAGTGTTCGTCGCGGGGGCCACCGGCGTGATTGGACGTCGACTCGTTCCACTGCTGATCGACGCCGGTCACGACGTTGCGGGCATGACTCGCTCGCCCGACAAGCTCGAGTTGTTGCGACGTCTCGGTGCGCTCCCAGTCGTCTGCGACGTCTTCGATCGCGATGCGCTTCGCGACGCTGTCACCGACTTTGGCCCCGATGCGGTGGTCGGAGAGCTCACCGACCTACCGGACGACCCGAATGAGTTGGCGTCCTTCCGCCAGAGAAACGACCGGATGCGGCGGGAGGGGATGCGAAACCTCTTGGATGCCGCCCGGACTGCGAAGGCGCCGCGGTTTCTCGCCGAGAGCATCGCGTGGCGGCTTCCGGGGGAGCATGGGGAAGTGGTCGCGGACATGGAGCGAAGGGTGCTCGACGCCGGGGGCGTTGTCCTGCGCTACGGCCGACTGTACGGCCCGGATACGTTCTACGAGAGCGAGCTCCCCGATCAGCCTCGCGTGCACGTCGACGCGGCGGCTCGGCGGACCGCCGCTCTGCTCGATGCGGAGTCGGGCGTGGTCACGATCGTCGATGCGTGACCTGCGGCGAAGCGTGTTGCCGGCCGCCATCGCCGTGTCGGTGATTGTCGCTTCGGTTGCCACGGCGCAACCGCCGCCGAATGCTCCGCTGCCGCAGGGTGCGGCTGCAACCGCGAACGCGCTCGTCGAGACGACCGGACGCCTGCACACCGAGATCGACGCCTGGCGCGGAACCGGCAAGGCGACTGCTCCGCAGAACGTCACGCTCGACGCGCTCTATCAGCAAAGGATCTACCGCTTGCTGTCGCGGTCCAGGTCGCTCGCCCGGGCGACATTCAAGCACTTGCCTGCAGCGGTCTTGCCGTTCGCACGGGACGTGGTGCTCGCGCACCGCGAGCTCGTCGCCATCACACCGTCTTTGAAGCTGAGTGCAATCCGCGTCGGCCCAGCAGCGCCGCCGGGGAAGCTGTTGCTTTGGTACCACGAAGCGGAGAGCCGCTTCGGAATTCCTTGGCGTGTCCTCGCCGGCGTCAACTTCGTCGAGTCTGCATTCGGAAAGTTGCGCAGCGCCAGCGCCGCCGGTGCGCAGGGACCGATGCAGTTCATGCCGTCGGAATGGAAGACATACGGGCTCGGCGGAGATGTCCATGATCCGCACGACGCGATCGTCGGCGCCGCGAACTTTCTGCGCGCCGCGAGCGGCAGGCGTGACATCCGTCGCGCGCTCCACGCGTACAACCCTTCAGCGCAGTACGTCGACGCGGTGCTGCGTTACGCGCGGGAGATCGGCAGGGACATCGACAACTTCTACGACCTCTACAGCTGGCAGGTCCTCGTCAGGACGGCTTCGGGATTCGTTCGGCTGACAGGCCCTGGGCTAGGCCCGTAGCACGACCTCGAGCGCCGTTCCGATTCCGGGTCGCGACCTGAGCGAGAAGCCGCCGTCGATCGTCTCCGCGCGTTTCCGGATGTTCTTCAACCCCTGACCGGCCGCCGTCGTCTCGCCGTCGAATCCTTCGCCGTCGTCGCGGATCGTCACGACCCGCTCGCTGAAGCCGCGCTCCCCGATGATCACCTCTGCGTGCGTGGCGTTCGCGTGCTTGCGGACGTTGCCGAGGCCTTCCTGCACGATGCGGAATACCTCGATCTGCTCGTCGGGTGCGAGCCGGACAGCGGGATCGATCTCGAGCTCGACAGCGAGCTCGCCGTCCGCCGTCAGAAAGTCGACGTAACGGCGAAGCGCCGCATCGAACGGAGCGTTCCCCGACGCGGAGGAGAGCGCAAGCACAGCGAACCGTGCCTCCTGTTGTGCAGCCGTCGTGGCTTCCTTCAGGTTCGCAACCGTCTCGGCGCGACTGTTCTCGTCGGCGGACTCGAGCATCGTCGCGTGCGTCGCAACTGCAAAGAGGTACTGGGCAAGACCGTCGTGGATCTCACGCGCCACGCGAGCGCGCTCTTCGGCGACCGCTCGTCCGAACTCGGCATGACGAATTGCGCGCCAGGCACCGACGAGGAGCACCCCGTACGCGAGCACCCGCAGGAAGTCACCCTGCGACACGTAGTCGCTCCCGAGCGGCGGCGTGAACAGGTAGTGGAGTGACGCGAACAACATCAACGTCGCGCCGTAAGCGAGCCACCGATCGAGGTCCTCGCGCTTGTTGCGGAAGCGAAGGCCGAAGCCGACGAGCACGAGCAGGTTCAGTAGTGCCTGCGCCGCGAGCCAGCCCGTCAGGACCGGAGGAGCCGTGCTCCGATCCTGTGAATCGATTGCGGGCAGCCAGCCGGTCGACGAGCGCAGCGCCGCCCACACGAACAGCACCCCAATGCCCGCGGCGAGGCAGGAGTTCCCCAGTGCACGCGGACCCATTCGGGTGCGGCCGCGTGCGAACGGAGCTGCAGCGATCAGGATCCAGCCGAGGAAGCGAGTGGCGACGCCCGCCCAGGCCTCCGAGCGATGGATCGGCTGTCCGCCGAGGATAGGAGCGATCGAGAAACAGAACGTCGACAGCCCGGCAACGAGGAATCCGGTCGAGAGCAAGAGATCGAGCCTGCGTCCCTCCACGGAGAAACGCAGGCCCGCGAGGACGGCGAAAATGCCGGCGGCGATGGCGACCGCCGTCTGCAGGACGAGCCGTAGCTCGGGAAGCGCCCAGTGCGTGTGGAGGCTCCGATGGGCAAGGAAGAGCGCGAGCGATGCCCCGAGCAGCCCGAACAGGAGGATCTGCCCCCAGAGAAAGGCCTGGAAATCGTCCGTGGCGTCTTCCCGCACGTTCAGTCTTGTCGGCAGACGGCCGCCCGCCGATAAGGGTTGAAGGCTGTGGCAGAGCGAATCCTCCTCGTCGACGACCATCCGCTGACCCGTTCGGCGCTGTCCGGGCTGCTCCAGCAGCACGGCTTCGACGTCGTCGGGGAGGCAGCGGACGGCGAGCAGGCGATCGAGCGCGCCGCCCGTCTCCACCCCGATCTGATCCTGCTCGACCTCTCGATGCCGGGGCTGGACGGGCTCAGTGCCCTCCCGCGGCTGCGCGAGGCCGCCCCGGACTGCGAGGTCGTCGTGCTCACGGCGTCCGGAACGGAGGAGAACCTGCTCGGTGCGATCCGCGGCGGCGCCGCCGGCTACCTGCTGAAGAGCGAGCCGCCGGAGCGCCTCGTCGAGTTCCTCCGCGGAGTCGCGCGCGGCGAGGCGGCCCTCTCGGGGCCGATCGCACGGCGGCTCCTGGAGACGGTTCGCGAGACCGGCGGCCGCGAGACGGGCGTTCCGGACTCGATCGCCGCCGAGTTGACCGCCCGCGAGGTGGAGATCCTGCTCCTGCTCGACGACAGGCTCGAGACCGACGAGATCGCCAAGCGCCTCTTCATCTCCGAGCACACGGTCCGCTCGCACGTGAAGAGCATCCTGCGCAAGCTCGGCGTCTCGTCGCGCCGCGAGGCCGTCGAGAAGCTCGCCGCGGCCAGGATGACCCAGCGTGGGTGAGAGGATCCACCCGCCGGGGGCGATGCAGATCTTTCCACGGCCGCCGATGATCTGATCAGCT
>JBKPJA010000156.1:0-2881 GCA_046730515.1 Actinomycetota bacterium
TCAGGCCGCACGCCGACCGATCTCGACCACCGGCCAGCCGCGCTCCTCCGCGACATGCCGCAGCTTCCGGTCCGGATTGACGGCGACCGGATGGCCAACGAGTTCGAGGAACGGCAGGTCGGTGTGGCTGTCGGAGTAGGCGGTGCACTCCTCGAGGTCAAAGCCTTCACGCTCCGCGAGCTCGCGCACAGCGTCCGCCTTCGCTTGGTGGTGGAGCGGGCGCAGCGAGTGACCCGTGTAGACACCGTCCTCGACGACGGAGATGGTGCCGAGAGCTCCGTCGAAGTCGAGGTCATCCGCAATCGCAGAGACGATCTCCTGTAATGCCGTCGACACGATGTACACGCGCTCTCCGCGCTCCTTGTGCTGGCGTGCAAGCGCGAGTGGTTCTCGATTGACGAGCGGCCGGAGCACCGGCTCCAGCGCAGACGCAACCAGCTCCCGCATCTCCTCAGGCTTATGACCCTTGAGAACGAGCAGGCCGTCCTCGGCGACTCGCCGGATCGCGTCTTGATCCGCGCCCCGCGCAACAAAGAGCAGCTGCATCAACGCTGCCTTCGCGAGCTGACGGCGGCTGATCAGTCCCCGCTCGCGGGCCGTACCGGCGAGCGCTAGCGCGCTCGAACGGCGCAAGAGCGTCCGATCGAGGTCGAAGAACGCCGCTGCGGCCACGAGCCGAGTGTACGGCCCGCCCGAGTGAGTCCGACGACTACCCGCTCGCGATCGGAGTACGCGCAGGCGAGGGCCGGAACCGCAGCCGCCACGCACGACGCAGGAATGACCGCCGCTCGTCATCGCGACTCACGGCGACATCCAGCGCCACCTGGCTTTGGCGCGCCTGGCGCATCAGATCGGCACGACGTGCCGAGTCGTACTGGTGATTGAGCGCTGAACTCATGCCCACAAGACGGTGGAACGGGGAGGTTTCTTCCCCTAGCGCGACACGAGCGACAGCGGCTTGACGATCGAGCCGCCACGCAGTTCCAGCACTCGTTCCGCGATGCGGCAAATCTCCTCCGCGCTTGCGGAGTCCGCCGCCGCGGAAGCGACGGTCTCGCCCGCGTCGCCAAACTCGCGCACGAGCGGATCGAGAGCAATGCGGCCGAGCAGCGGAATCCCCAGCTCCGCGGCGAGCCGTTCACCGCCGCCTTCACCGAAGACGTCGCCGCTCATGTTCTCGATCACGCCGATCAACCGCATGCTCGTCTTCTGCGCCATCACGCCGGCGCGTGCGGCAACCTCCTGCGCCGCCGGCTGCGGCGTCGTGACGACGATCGCCTCGGCGCGCGGCAGTAGCTGTCCGAGGGAGATCGCGACGTCGCCTGTGCCTGGAGGCATGTCGACGACGAGCACGTCGAGCTCGCCCCAATGCACGTCGGAGAGGAACTGCTCGAGCGCTCGGTGCAGCATCGGGCCGCGCCACATGACCGGCTCGTTGTCGTCGAGGAAGAAGCCGATCGACATCAGCTTGAGCTCGTCCTTGACCGGAGGAACGATCATCCGGTCGACGAGCACCGGCTTCTGGCGGATGCCGAGGATGTGCGGAATCGAGTGTCCGTAGACGTCGGCGTCGAGGATCCCCGCGCGCTGGCCGAGCTGTGCAAGTGCGGTCGCAAGGTTCGCAGCGATCGTCGACTTGCCGACGCCACCCTTGCCGCTGCAGACCGCGAGCACTCGCGTCGACGCGTCGAGGGAGAGACCTTTCGTCCGCGCCGACACGCCGCCGCGCAGCTTCGTCGTCAGCGCCTGCCGCTCCTCCGGCGTCATCACGTCGAACGCGAGCGCGACGCTCTGGACACCGGGGACGTCGTGCATGACCTCGGCGACCTGCTGCTCGAAGGAGGAGCGGAGCGGACACCCGGCGACGGTGAGCGCAATCGTCACCTCGATGCGCCCCGCTTCGATCTCGACGTTGCGCACCATGTCGAGCTCCGTCACCGGGCGGCGAAGCTCGGGATCGATGACGCGCTCGAGCGCCTTGAGAATGTCGTCGCGGCTCGGCTCCATCCCGGTACTGAGCCTAGCAACGCGTCCGCCAAGGGTCAGACCCCTCGGGGTCTGACCCTTTCTTCTACCCGATCAGCCGCGCTTCAGGAGGAGCTCGCGAATCTCGTTCGTGAGCTTGGCCACCTGTTCGGTCAGCTCTTTGTCCTGACGCGTGAGATCCGTGTTCGACTCGAGCAGTTGCGCAAGCCTGTCGGTCTCGGTCTTGATCGCCTCGACCCGGTGTTCGCCCTGCTTCTGTTCACGCTCTTGGTACTGCTCGACCATCAGGTCGTGAGCTTTGTCACGGTCGGCCTGTCGCGTCTGCGCGAGCAGGATGAGCGGCGCTGCATACGCGGCCTGAAGCGAGAAACCCAGATTGAGCAAGATGAACGGGTAAGGATCAACATGTCCGATAAGGGCGAGTGAATTGGCGACGATCCAGAGGAAAACGACAATCGTCTGGCCGATGATGTACTGCGGAGTGCCGAAGAAGCGCGCGATCTTTTCGGCGATGCGCCCGAACGTATCCTGACCGAACGCGCCATGGTGCTCCGCCGCGGCCATGCGCGGAATGTACGCACGGTCGCGGACGGTGGCGCCATGATTCCCACATGACGATGCTCACGCTCGTCGCGCGGAACCTCTTGCGGAGGCCGGCGCGCACGCTGCTCACCGCCCTTGGCGTCGCGCTCGGTGTAGGACTGATCGTCGCGCTGCTCTCCGTGTCGACCGGCGTGCAGCGCACCGCGAACGACCTGATCCACATCGGCCACGCCGACTTCGGGCTCTTCCAATCCGACGTCTCCGACTTCTCGCGGTCGCTCTTGCCGGAAAGCCTCGCCACGAAGGTGAAGCACGAGCCAGGCGTCTCGGCTGTCGCGCGTCTGAAGCTCGT
>JBKPJA010000157.1:0-3731 GCA_046730515.1 Actinomycetota bacterium
ACGCCGTAGGGACGGTTGTCGAGGATGAACGGCGTGATGCCGACGACCGTTCCGTCGACCGGCGCGTACACATCCGTCCCCGGCGCGGCCCCGACGTCGACCACGTCGGTCTCGCCGCCGCTCAGCTGGTAGTAGACGAACGGGCCGTGGCCGCCGCCGAAGATCTTGTGCGCGAGGCGGGTGAGCGCGCCTTCGTTCCCTTGGCGTCCGAGCGGCGTCAAGGCGAGCGCGTCCGCGGAGGAGTGGTACCCGATCTTGGTGAAGCGGCTCTGCGAGATCGGCATCTGGATGCGCAGCGTGCCGCGGAGCGCGATCGTCATCGGCGTCGGCGGCCCGGCCGGCAGGAGCCGGCTCGCCGGCGGCGGCAGCGCCTGCGGCACGGCGGGCGGAGCACCCGAGCTGAACGCCGCCACCAGCAGCGTCCCGAGCAAACCGCCCACCACGATCACGAGGACGGCGAGCCGCCGCAGCTTCTGCGGCGAGGCGCGCCGGCGGCGGTGCGTGCGCCTACGCCGAGCCGCCGCGCGACTCTGGGAGGGGGCCGGCATCCGCGGGACGCTAACCGACCTTGGAGGGGCTCGCAACACGTCAGCCGGCTGACTTTGTGACAAAGGTGCCCGGCGGCGTTGCGGAATCTCCTCCCACAGCTCGTGACCCGCAAGCGCGAGGGACCCGTCCTGCGCCCGATTCCAGTCGAACGGCGCGGAGCGAAGCTGTACGACCCCGGCGCTACGATCGCTGCGATGTCGACGCCGACGACCGGGAAGATCGAGGTCCCTCGCTGGATCCAACTGGTCGGGCTGCCGCTGCTGCTCCTGCTTGCGTGGGTGGTCGCCGGGGCCGTGCGTCACGTCGTCTTCCTCTTCCTCGTGGCGCTGCTGATCGCCCTTTTGCTGAGCCCGGTCGTTCGAGCTGTTGCGGCGCTTCGTGTTCCCCGCGGCTTTGCAGTCGCGATCGTGTACCTGATCTTCGCGCTGGCGTTGATCGCTGCCATCGGCGCTGTCGGCACCGTCGTCGTCAACGAGACGAAGACGGCGGCTAAACGAGTGGATTCCTACTTTACGAACGTGAACGGACGAACCGGCCAGGTCGCGGCCGATCGCGACGTCGACCGGCTCCAGCACTGGTTGAACACACACCGGCTCGGCTCGATCCACGTGGAGAAGAAGGGCCACCGGCTCGTGCACGACATCCGCAAGCACGACATCGGGCACTACACGCACAAGGTCGTGACCTTCTTGGAGGGCGCTGCGATCTCGATCGGCAAGTTGCTCTTCAGCGCGGTGATCGTGCTCGTCGTCTCGGTCTACATGCTCCTCGACTTTCCACGACTCACGCGCGCCTTAGATCGTCGGTTCCCGCCGCGGCCGGGCTCTCTGCCGCTGCTCGTTCGCATGGAGCGCTCACTCGTCAGCTACGTGCGCGGCCAGTTCCTCGTCTCGCTGATCATCGGCACGAGCGCGGGGATCGGGATCTGGCTGCTGGGCATGCTCGGGTGGCTTCCGCACGGACAGAAGTACGCGTTGCTGTTCGGGGCGTGGTCGGCGATCACAGAGCTCATCCCCTATCTCGGACCATGGCTGGGAGCGGTTCCGCCGATTCTCTATGCGCTCGTCGTGCACCCGTTGTCCGCCGTTTGGGTCACGCTGCTCTTCCTCGGCATCCACCAGATCGAGGGTCACATCGTCATCCCGAACGTGATGGGCAGCGCGTTGCGCCTGCATCCGCTGCTCGTGATCTTCGGACTGCTCGCAGGTGCGGAGATCTACGGCCTGCCCGGTGTATTGGTCGCACTGCCGCTGCTCGCGGCGGGTCGCGCGATGTGGGAGTTCTTCTCCGAACGTGTCGAGCTCGAGCCCTGGCGTGAAGGCACGCCGCCCGTGGAGGTCGAGTTGGAGGACACGCAGGAGGCCGCGCAGCGGCCCGTCCGCGATAGCGGACCGGTGGAGGGGGTTCGGGGGAACCGGGAGGTGCCCCCGACTACTGAGCCTGTGCCGGAAGACCCAGCTGCAGCTTCGCGGTGAGCGGCGTCCTGCCGTTCATGCGTGCGCGCGGAGTCGCGCGGCGCTTTGGCGCGCAGGTCGCGCTCGAGCCTGCGGATCTCGACGTTCATCCCGGTGAGGCGCTTGCCGTGATCGGACCGAACGGCGCCGGCAAGTCGACGCTGATTGCGATCCTCGCCGGAGCGCTCGAGCCTTCCGCGGGAGCGGTCGAGCGCGCGGACGGAGTGCATGTGGGCTGGGTGCCGCAACGGCCCGCGTACTACGACCGGCTGACCGCACGCGAAAACCTCGAGTTGTTCGCGCGGCTCGAAGGCGACCGCGAGCCGCGGGCGTCCGCCGCCGCGTTGCTGGCACAGTTCGACATTCCTCCAGACCGGCCGTCGGCGACGCTGTCCGTGGGGAATCGGCAGCGTCTGAACGTCGCGGTCGCTTTCCTCGGCTCACCGCGCGTGCTCCTGCTCGACGAACCGACCGCCTCACTCGATCCGGGGCAGCGGCGGCGGCTCTGGGAGACGGTCGGCGTCGTGCGGGAGGAGGGAGGCGCCGTCGTCTTCGCGACGCAGAACCTCGAAGAGATCGACCTGTACGCGACTCGCGTCGCTGTGCTCCAGCGCGGCGTGCTGACGTTCACGGGCCCGGTCGACGAGTACGAGCGCGTGCACGCAGCCGAGGTCTTTTCGTGAAGCGCGTTGCCCTCGTCCTGGGCAAGGACCTGCGCGTCCTGCATCGCTCGCCCATCCTCGTCGGGCTGCTGGTCGCGTATCCGCTGCTCGTCGCGGTGCTCGTCGGGCTCGTCGCCGGCTACGGCAGCTCCAAGCCGCGCGTTGCGCTCGTCGACGAGGATCATCTTCCTGCAGTCGCCACGATCGGCGGCCGCACGTTTCGCATCGACGCCGCGATCAACGAGGTGGGCAAGAACGTCCACCTGGTCCGGATGTCGCCCGACGCAGCCGCCCGCGCGCTGCGCTCGGGAAGCGTCGTCGCCACGCTCACGGTGCCGCCGGGATTCCTGGCCGCTCTGAAGAGCGGCATCGAATCACCGACGCTCGTCTATCAAACGACGCACGGCGGAATCTCTCCGCGGATCACACAGCAGCTTCAGGCGCTTGTGTATTCGCTGAACCAGCGGCTGCAGCAGGCGTACGTCGGCACGGACCTGCACTACGTCGGGCTCATTCTGCACGGCGGCGATGCGACGTTCGCCGGACGGCGCTACCACGTCCTCGGGCTCGACCGGATGCACAGGCTGTTGACGCAGCTTCCGCGCAGCCCGGCACGCGACCAGGTTGCGAACTTCGCCAGGATCGCCGGCGTTGCGCTCGGCTTCACCGGCGGCCTGCTCTCGACGACTGCGAACCCGATCGGGCTCCAACGCGCGCCGGAGAAGTCGCGCAGCTCGCTGCTCTCCGCGCAGGTGCAGACGTATGCGCTCGGCCTCACGGTGACGTTCCTCGCGCTCCTGCTCGCTGCGGGAGCGCTGGCCGCGGAACGCGACGAGAACGCGGTCGGACGGTTGGCGCGCGGGCTCGTCTCGCTGGGCGAGCTCGTGTGGGCAAAGGTTGCGCTCGCGGCGGTCGTCGCGCTTGGGCTCGGGCTCGCCATCGCCGTCGTCTTCGGTGTGGTCGTTCAGATCGGGAACGTCGTGGGCGGCGAGCCGTGGGTGCGCCTGCCGCTGCTCGCGGTCGGGCTCGTGCTCGCCGGCGCCTCGTTGGGGGCGCTCGGCTCGCT
>JBKPJA010000158.1:0-11852 GCA_046730515.1 Actinomycetota bacterium
AAGACGAGCTCGTTGTACTGGAAGGAGAGGTAGTCGATCCGCTCCGGATACGTGATCGCCTTCCACCACGTCTTCTGCTCCATGTTCTTCTCGAAGCCGGTGTGCAGATAGCCGATTACGGCTTCGAGTCCCACGACCTCCTCGCCGTTCAGGTCGACGACGAGTCGCAGCACGCCGTGCGTCGATGGATGGTTCGGCCCGAAGTTGACGGTGAGGATGTCCTCGCTCTCGCGCAGCTCCGGCAGCACCTGCAGCACCGTCGGGATCGGCGAGGGGATGCGCGTGCCTTCGTAGATCGACGGTCGCGGCGGCGCGAGCGCCATCACTCTTCTCCGGAGAAGCGGACCGGTTCGCCGCCGATCGGATAGTCCTTGCGGAGCGGGTGCCCTTCCCAGTCGTCTTCGAGGATGATCCGCCGCAGGTTCGGATGGCCGTCGAACCGAATGCCCATCAGGTCCCAGGCCTCGCGTTCGTGCCAGTCTGCGGTCGGCCACACGCCCACGACGCTCGGCACCGGCTCGCCGTCGTCGATCCACACCTGAACGCGTACGCGCGGCGCACCGGCGCGCAGGGCGAGCAGGTGGTAATTGACGGCGAAGCGCTTCGGCTTCACTGCCGGCAGCTTCTGGAATCCCTGCGTCTGCGGACGGTTGAGGTCGCGGCCGCTCGCCGTTCCGATCGCGCCGGACACGCCCTTCGTTCCCCAGGCGAGGTAGTCGGTCGGCGAGAGGTCGGAGAGGAAGTTGAAGCCGAGCTCGTCACGGAGGTGTGTGCACGCAGCGATGAGCCGGGCGGGATCGACGACGAGCGTCGTCTCGCCGTGCGCCTCCTTCACCTCCACCAGCCCGGGTACGCGGTTGTAATTCAGCTTGCGACGTCCCGGATCTCGTACGCGGGCGGAACTCCAGCCATGACTTTCTCGTGCAGGCGGATGATCCCCTCCATCAGCGCCTCAGGGCGCGGCGGGCAACCGGGCACGTGAATGTCGACGGCGACGATCTTGTCCACGCCTTGCAGCGTCGTGTAGTTGTTGAACATCCCGCCCGAGCTCGCGCACGCTCCCATCGCGATCACCCACTTCGGCTCGAGCATCTGGTCGTAGATCTGCCGCAGGGGCGCCGCCATCTTGTGCGCGACACGGCCGGAGACGATCAACAAGTCCGCCTGGCGCGGTGAGGAACGGAACGCTTCCATCCCGAAGCGCGCGATGTCGTAGCGCGACGAGACGATCGACATCATCTCGATCGCGCAACACGCGAGACCGAACGTGTCCGGCCACATCGACTTCGACTGCGCCCACGCGACCCCCTTCGCGAGCGTCGTCAGCCCGACGGCGCGCTCGAGCGACGCGACTTCCTGCTCGAACACGCTCGGCCCCTTTGTCGGCATCAACAGCCGTTCCGACTGCAAGCCGTGGTCGGCGAGACGCTCTACTGCCACTCGAGCGCGCCCTTCCGCCAGACGTAGACGTAGGCGATCACGAGGATGACGATGAAGAAGAGGAACTCCAGGAAGCCGAACCAGGCGAGCTCGTGGAGGATGACGGCGAGCGGGTAGAGGAACACGATCTCGATGTCGAAGACGATGAAGAGCATCGCCGTCAAGTAGAAGCTGATCGTAAAGCGGCGAAGCTGCGGCGGCCCAGCGGAGACTCCGGATTCGAACGGGATCGAGCGCGCGCGTATCTGGCGGTGCGGGCGGGTCGCGAGCGCGAACGACGCGAAGATCAACGAGGCGGGGATGAGGAGCGCGAACACCCCGTAGATCAGGAACGGCAGCCAGTTGTCGAGCACCGCTTCCTCCCCTCCGAGCGCGGGGAACCTACCAGGTCCCGTCCACCGCCACGAAGTATCCAGAAAACGGCTCAACGAGGCGCGAGCCGACTGTCACAAAGTCGGGGGATTCGGAGCGCCGGGTCGTGGGGTACGATGGGTTTGCGATGGAGCTTCAGGAGCGGATCGAGACCACGCCCTTGCTGTCGGTGACCCCGGCGGCGGCGGAGAAGATCAAGCAGCTGATGGCCGAGGAAACGGACGTCAGCGTGCTGCGCGTCGCCATCCAGGGCGGCGGCTGCTCCGGGTTCCAGTACGGGCTCGGCTTCGACCGCGCCGCCGTCGAGGGCGACATCGAGTTCGAGGCGCACGGCGTGCAGGTCGTCGTCGATCCGTTCAGCGCGCCGTACCTGCAGGGCGCGGAGGTCGACTACGTCGATTCGATCGAGCAGTCGGGCTTCGCGATCAACAATCCGAACGCAGTCTCGTCCTGCGGTTGCGGGCACTCGTTCCAGGTGGACGAGGAGACACCGCCCGAAGACATCGGCGGCTGCGGCTCCGGCTGCGCTGCCTGACGACCCGGCCGCGCGTCCCTTTCGCCCCCGTCCTTCCTCGCAACAGTCACAACATGGGTCTGACCCCAGACCGTGGCGGTTCGGTACATGCAGGTCGGCCCGTGCTCCCGACACCAGAGGCAGGGGTCTGACCCCAGATGGTGGCTTTTCTCGCCGTGTCGCCTCGGCGTAGTCGAGCCGTAGGCTTTCCGACATGAACGAAGCGCTGCGGGTTGCGGTCATCGGTTCCGGGCCCGCCGGTTTTTACGCGGCCGGCGCGCTGCTCGACGCCGACACGCCGGTCGAGGTCGACATGATCGAGCGGCTGCCGACCCCTTGGGGACTCGTTCGCCTCGGTGTCGCGCCCGACCACCCCAAGCTCAAGAGCGTGTCGCGCGCCTACGAGAAGATCGCCGCGAAACCGGGCTTTCGCTTCTTCGGCAACGTCGCGGTCGGCCGCGACGTCAGCCACGCGGACCTCTCGCGCATCTACGACGCTGTCATCTACGCCGTCGGCGCGCAGACGGACAAGAGGCTCGGGATTCCCGGTGAGGATCTCCCGGGATCGTGGTCCGCGACCGAGTTCGTTGGCTGGTACAACGGCCATCCGGACTTTCAAGAGCTCGATTTCCGCCTCGACGTCGAGCGCGCCGTCGTGATCGGGAACGGCAACGTCGCGCTCGACGTTGCGCGCATGCTCGCGCTGACACCGGAAGAGCTCGCGCCGACCGACGCAACGGATCCATCGATCACCGCGATCGGCGAATCGACGATCCGTGAGATCCTCGTCGTCGGCCGGCGCGGCCCTGCCCAGGCGTCCTTCACGACTCCCGAGCTGCAGGAGATGGGCGAGCTCGCCGGCGCCGACGTCGAAGTGGACCCAGCGGAGCTCGAGCTGGATCCCACGAGCGCGGCGGCGCTCGAGCACGACACGAACGCACGGCGCAACATGGACGTCTTCCGCGCATTTGCCGCGCGTGAGCCGACGGGAAAGCCGGTCACTGTCCGCTTCCTGTTCTTCCGGTCACCGGTCGCGATCCACGGCGAGGAGAAGGTGGAGGCGATCGAGCTCGTCCGAAACCGGCTCGAAGCGCGGGACGGCCGTCTCGTTGCAGTCCCGACCGACGAACACGAAACGGTCGAGTGCCAGCTCGTCTTTCGGAGCGTCGGCTATCGAGGCGTTGCGTTGCCGGAGCTCCCCTTCGACGAACGGCGCGGGACGATTCGCAACGAGGGCGGACGCATCGAGCACGGCGTCTACTGCGCGGGCTGGATCAAGCGCGGCCCCACCGGCGTCATCGGCACGAACAAGAAGGATGCGACAGAGACGGTGTCGCTGCTGCTCGAGGATGCCGCTGAGGGCCGAGTCAGCCACAAGGACGAGGCCACGCCGGACGCCCTCGAAGCGCTGCTCTCCGAGCGCGGAGTGAACGCCGTCGTCTACTCAGGCTGGCTCTCGATCGACGAAGTCGAGCGCACCGCCGGCGAGAAGCTCGGCCGGCCGCGCGTGAAGCTCCGGAGCTGGGACGAGCTGCTCGACGCGGCCGAGCGCGTCGCCGAGACGACCGCCTGAGGAGGCCCTCCGTCTCTAGTTGAAGCTTTCGATATCTCGGCTACGCTTTGGCCGCTCCGAGGACCACTACTAAGAGGGGGAGAGAGTTGAGCCAACAAGCCAGGCGGTTGCTCGTGGCTGCCATCTGCTTCGTCGCTGTGCTCGTCGCGACGTCGGCCTCGGCCGCGCCGTCGCCTCGAGCCGCCCTCGCGGGGAGCGTGCCATCCTGGGCGAACTCCGCGAATTTCAAAAACGCGACGCCCTCGACGGACCCGGTGAACTTCCGCGTCTACCTCAACCTGCGGAACGAGTCGCAGGCCGAGGCTCTGGCGCGGGCGGTCACCGATCCGACCAGCGCGTCGTATCGGAAGTTCCTCTCGCCGGCGCAGTTCAAGCAGCAGTTCGCGCCGACGAACGCGGACGTCTCCGCGGTGACTCAGTGGCTGCAGAGTCAGGGCCTCACCGTCGACTACGTCCCGTCCAACAACCACTACGTCGCTGCCGAGGGAACCGTGGCGCAGGTCTCCGCGGCGTTCGGCGTGCAGCTCAACCAGTACAACGTCAACGGGAAGTCGCTCCGCGCACCCGCGTCCGACCTGTCGCTGCCGTCGTCGCTCAACGGCACGGTTGCCGGAGTCCTGGGGATCGACCAGAGCGCAGCGCTGATCCATCCGGACATCGCAACGGAGCCCGACGCGTCTCCGACGCCCGGTTTCCGCAACGCACCTCCGTGCTCGTCCTACTGGGGTGAGAAGACGACGGCGAACACGCCTGTGTCCGATCCGGTCGCGGGCTTCAGCAACGTCTTCCTGCCCGACTACCAGGGCTCGTCTCGGCTGTTCGCGCCGTGCGGCTACGCGGGCGCACAGCTTCAGAGCGTCTACGGCGTCGCCGGTCCGATTGCGAGTGGCACGAACGGCGCCGGAGTCACCGTCGCGATCATCGACGCGTACGCGTCGCCGACGATCGAGAGTGACGCAAACACCTACTCGTCGCGACACGGACTGCCGACGTTCACATCCGGCCAGTTCTCTCAGGTCGTCGCGCCGGGGACCTACCACCATCCCGAAGAGGGTCAGAAGCAGGATCCGCAGGGCTGGTACGGCGAAGAGACACTCGACGTCGAGGCCGTGCACACGATGGCGCCGGGCGCGAACATCGTCTACGTCGGATCGCCAAATAACTTCCAGGATCTCGACGCAGCGATGAACTACGTCGTCTCACGTCACGCGGCGGATCTCGTCACGAACTCGTACGGGTTCCCGACGGAGCTTCTGCCGCCCGGCTACGTCAAGCCGACGAACGACACATTCATCCAGGGCGCGATCGAGGGGATCGGCATCTACTTCTCCTCGGGTGACAGCGGCGACGAGACGTTCGGTGGACCGGCGAACACGGCCACCCCGGACTGGCCCGCTTCGAGCCCGTGGGTGACCGCGGTCGGTGGGACGAGCCTCGCCGTCGGTGCGAGCAACAACTATCTGTTCGAGACCGGCTGGGGCACGAACCGCAATCGCCTCAACTGCAAGGGCTTCCTCAAGCAGGTGAACTCCTGGTGCGGAAGCGAGGTCTATCTCTACGGCTCCGGCGGCGGCACGAGCCGCATCTTTGCCGAGCCGTCCTACCAGCAGGGTGTCGTTCCGAGCAGCCTCGCGACCCGGTGGAGCACGAGCTTCCCCGGCCGCGTCGTGCCGGACATCGCCGCGGTCGGCGATCCGAACACGGGCATGCTGATCGGGCAGACGCAGTCGTTCTCGAACGGCACGTACTACGACGAGTACCGAATCGGCGGCACGAGCCTCTCGTCGCCGCTGACGGCGGGGATCATGGCCGTCGCACAGCAGGCACGCGGGTCGGACATCGGCTTCGCGAACCCGCTGATCTACTCGCTGTCGCCGAGCGCGTTCCACGACGTCGTCTCACCGGCGTCGACGGTTGCGGTCGTCCGTGCCGACTACGCCAACAGTGAGAACGGCGCGGCGGGGATCCTCTACTCGATCCGCCGCATGAACGTGACGTTCACGCTGGCCACGACTCCCGGTTACGACGACGTGACTGGCCGCGGTTCGCCGAACGGCTCGTTCGTCTCCGCGGTAGCCTCCGCGAAGTAACGCGACACACAGTGAGGGGCGCGCTCTCGGGCGCGCCCCTCACCAATCGAGGGGAGAGACGATGAGGAAGGCAATCTTCCTGGTAACCGCCTTCGCATTGGCGCTCGGTCTCGGAACCGCCCGTGCGCACGCTGCGTCGGTGGCGGCCAATGTATTGGTCGACCAGGACCACAACCTGCTCTTTTCGCAGAACAAGCAGAACGAGCCGGCGATCACGCGCGATCCGTTCACCGGCGTGCTCATCGCCGGCGCGAACGACGAGATTCAGGAGCCCTTGTGTCCCGGAACGACCGTGCCGCTCGCAAGCCCGTGTCCGTTCGATCCTTCCGTGAGCGTCAACGGCTTCTACCGCTCGACGACGAACGGAAGGACATGGACAGGCGGCATTCTTCCCAACCCGCCCGGTCGGAACGGCGGCGGCGATCCGAGCCTGGATTACGGACCTCGCCGCTGCGCGGACGGCACATTCAGCTGGGCCTGCGGGACGGTTGTGTACTACGGCAGCCTGGGCGATCCGTTTCCGGAGTTCGGCGGCGAACAGGTTCTCGTCTACCACTCGCATGACGACGGCAGCACCTGGTCGCAGGGAGTCGAGGCGACCAGCACGGACAACAAGTCGAACTTCGACGACCACGACTGGATCGCGGTCGACCGCTCGCCCACGCACTTCGGCCGCCTGTACGTCTTCTGGGCGGTCTTCTGCAACGTGTGCTCCGGGAACGGCAACGTAAAGCTGTACGTCGCGCACTCAGACGACGAAGGCCAGACGTTCAGCCCAGCGGTGCAGGTGAGCGCCGGGAACAACAACTTTGCGCAAGGCTTCCGCGAGACAGGCCAGATGGCGGTGTCCGGCGACGGCACGGTCGAGGCCTTCTGGACGGAGAACGCCGACTCGAAGGGGAAGTACCCGAACCTCCAGGTCGTCGCCGTCTCCAAGGACGGCGGCAACACGTTCACCGCGCCGCTCACGATCGCTGCGGTCACTGACTATCCATTGACAGGTACCCCGTTCGACGTCGTCGACCTCTTCAACCGCGTGCCCGGGATGAGCGCGCGCGTGGATTGCTATCCGCATCCCGCCGCCGATCCGTCGAGCACGCGTGTGTACGTCGTTTGGTGCGATTTCGCAGGCGGACACGGAACCGTCACAGGCGCCGTGTCGTTGGACGGATTGCACTGGACTTCGCTCGGAACCATCGCCGACGTGTCGGGACGCAATGCGTTCTTCCCGGCCGCGAGCGTGTCGCCGTCCGGTCTCGTCAGCGTCGAGTTCGATGCGTTGACGACTCCCCCGGCGAGCAACCCGTGGCAGACCGGCATCCAGGTATACGACAACTACTACGTGCAGTCGCCTGCGGGCGGTACCGCGTTTACCGCACCGCTGAAGGTCAGCTCAGTGTCGTCGAACCCGGACGGCTCGAGCTACAACAACCTCCAGGAGCAGTTCATCGGCGACTACACGGGCATCGTCAGCGGGCCGACATCCGCGTACCTCGTCTGGACGGATGCGCGCGCGGCGAGCAAGTGCGCTGCGGTCAACGCATACCGCGACGCCGTCTACGGCGGCTCGAAGACCGCCGTCGCGCCGAACCCGGACAAGGCCTGCGCGACGAGTTTCGGCAACACGGACACTGAGCTCGGCATCGTCGACTACTAACCCGCTGAGGAGGGACGGCCCTCGTGGCCGTCCCTCCCCAAAAAGAGAAGACGCGCGCCGGCGCGGAGAGCCCTCGTTGCTGGTACGTCGGCTGGCACCGACCGAAGCGTTGGCCGAGCGCGATCGGCGCGCGCTGCGCGACCGTCCGCTCGAACGGCGGCGGCTCAGGATCGCGTAAGCGCTTCCCGAAGCATCGACGGATCGAGGGCCTCGACGGTGCGACCGTCTCGTCCCGTCATCGTCTCCGCCGCAAGGAGCGCGTTGAGGATCGCCTCCTCGGTCGCGTCGACCACCGCCTCGAACAGCGGATCGATCTGCTCGTTCGGCAGCATCTGCACGTCGAGCGGCGTATCGCGGCCGGCGAGCTCGCGATTCCCGGTCGCGAAAGCGAAGAAGATGTCGCCGCTCGAGTTCTCGCCGAGCCCGCCCATGCGGCCGACGCCGAGCCCGGCGCGCTGCGCAAGCCGGGTGCACTGGTGGGGCAAGAGCGGTGCATCGGTCGCGACGATCACGATGATCGATCCTCCGCCATCGTCGCCCTGTAACAGACTGTTACTTCGGATCGGGGTGCCGTTGACGCGCAGGCGCCGTCTCCGGCCGTGGTTCGCCTGGACGAGCACGCCAATTGCGTAGTCGTCCGCGACCCGGGACGCAGTGCCGATGCCGCCCTTGAAGCCGTGACAGATCATCCCGGTGCCGCCGCCGACGTTTCCCTCCTCGACCGCGCCGCCGCGGGCGTCTGCCAGCGCTCGCCGTGCGTGCTCGGACGTGACGTGCTGACCGCGTGCATCGTTGAGGTAGCCGTCGTAGGTCTCGCCGACGACCGGGAGCGCCCAGTCCTCTTCGTTCGTGGCAGCTGCTGCGATCGCATCACGAACGACGCCGACACTGAACGTGTTCGTGATCGCGATCGGCGTCGTCAGGAAGCCCGACTCGTGCACCCACTCGAGCCCGGTGAGCTCGCCGTTGCCGTTCAACCGGTGCGAGCCGGCGAACAGCGGCAGCTCTTCGGGAACGACGACCGTCACTCCGGTGCGCACGTCGTCGCCTTCGATCAACGTCGTGTGCCCGATGCGAACGCCCTCGACGTCCGTGATCGCATCGTAGCGACCCGGTTCTAGTTCTCCGATGCGAACGCCGAGGTCGCGGGCTCGAGGCATGAGTAAACTCGAACACATGGCCCAGACGGACACGCGTCCGGAGTTGTGGGGAGGTGAGACGACGAAGGCGATCGCCAACTTTCCCGTCTCGGGCGAGCCGATTCCGGCTCCGGTTGCGCGTTGGCTCGGGCGGATCAAGGCCGCCGCGGCGCGCGTGAACGCCGAGCTCGGGCTGCTCGACGAGGACAAGGCGCGGCGGATCGCGGAAGCCGCCGACCGCGTCGCTTCAGGCGTGCTCGACGATCAGTTCCCCATCGACGTCTTCCAGACAGGCTCCGGCACCTCGTCGAACATGAATGCGAACGAGGTGATCGCTTCGCTCGCAGGCGAGGACGTCCATCCGAACGACGACGTCAACATGGGGCAGTCGTCGAACGACGTCTTCCCGTCAGCGGTTCACCTCGCCGCGCTCGACGAGATCGTCAACGACCTGATGCCCGCGCTGCAGCAGCTCGCCGACTCGCTGCAGGCCAAGGCAGCCGAGTTCGACGACGTCCTCAAGTCGGGACGCACCCATCTGATGGACGCGGTGCCCGTCACGCTCGGCCAGGAGTTCTCGGGCTACGCGGCGCAGGCGCGCCAGGGTTACGACCGGGTCGGCTCGACGCTCGAGCGGCTCGGGCAGATCCCGCTCGGCGGCACTGCGACCGGGACGGGGCTGAACACACATCCCGAGTTCGCGGCGCGCGTTCGCAACCGACTCTCCGAGGAGACGAATCTGACGATCTCGGCTCCGGCGGATCCGTTCGAGGCGCAGGCCGCGCGTGACGCACTCGTCGAGTCGTCGGGCGCGTTGAAGACGGTTGCGGTCTCGCTGACGAAGATCGCGAACGACCTCCGCCTGATGGCGTCGGGACCACGTGCGGGCCTCGCGGAAATCGTGCTACCGGAGTTGCAGAAGGGCTCGTCGATCATGCCCGGCAAGGTCAACCCGGTCATCCCGGAGGTCGTGACGCAGGTCGCGGCGCAGGTGATCGGCAACGATGCGGCGATCGCGATCGGCGGTATGCAAGGGCACTTCGAGCTGAACGTCTTCGTGCCGCTGCTCGCGAGGAACCTGCTGCAGTCGATCAAGCTGCTCGCGTCCGCGTCACGTCTGTTCGCTGAGCGTTGCGTCGACGGCATCGAAGCGAACCGTGAGCAGTGCGAGCGCTACGCCGAGCTGACGTTGTCGGCGGCAACCGCGCTCAACCCGTACATCGGCTACGACGCGGCGAGCGAGATCGTCAAGGAGGCGGCGAGCTCAGGCCGCTCGCTCCGGGAGGTCGCGCGTGAGCGCGGCGTGTCGGACGAGATCCTCGACAAAGCGCTCGACTACCGTGCGATGGCGAAGCCGCACGGTTCCTGACCGAACGCCTGGTAGACATTTCTCAACTGAAGCGAGTAAGGTCCTGTCCTCAGGTCCGCGGGCGAGCGCGAGGGGCAGGTTCGCGTGCTCGATCCGCGGCTAGGCGAAGGATCGAGGGGAGGATCCACCACATGAAGAGAGGGTCAATGCGGCTGCTGTTCGCGCTTGCGCTTTGTGCGGCGACGGCAACCGTTGTATTCGGGGGCGCGACGGCTTCGGCCGGGGGCGGCGGCGCCCAGGTCCCGCTTGCCGGAACGGGGGCTATGCAGACCGGCGACTTCACGCCGTCCGCCGGCGACATCACTCAGGACGAGTTTCCGGCTGGAGCCGACGAGGCGGGGCCCGCCCCATACAACGGCACGATCAGCTTGTCGACGCGCAGCGGCACCGGCGGGCCCGGCGCTGCCGTGAACAGCGCACAAAGGGCGAAATCGAACCCGACGTTCAACTTCGGCTTCGAGGGGCTGAATCACTATCAACAGCGCTACTCGCGCGGCGGGAACCAGTTCTCAGTCGAGCCGCCTGACCAGGGCATGTGTGTCGGGAATGGGTACGTGGTCGAGGCCGTCAACGACGTCTTCAACGTTTACAACGCCGCTGACGGGGCTTCAGTGCTGCCGGACAACACCGCGACGAACATTGTGGGCGGCTTTCCGCGCAATGTGAACCATGCCGTCGACCTGAACTCGTTCTACGGTTACCCGCCTGCGATCGATCGGGCCCATGGCAACGTTCGAGGGCAGTTCGTGACCGACCCGTCGTGCCTCTACGACGCGGCGACGCAGCGGTTCTTCGTCGTTGCCTTGACGCTCGATCCGAAGGTCCCGGGCCCATGCCAAGGTGTCTTCTCGTGCGTGAACCACCTCGACCTCGCGGTCAGCCAGACGAGTGACCCGACCGGCAGCTGGAACATCTACAGGATCGACGTCACGAATGATGGGACGAACTCCGGTGGTGTGAACCCCGGCCCGTATCTCGGCGACTACCCGCACATGGGCGCCGACGCGAACGGGATCTACATCACGACGAACGCGTATCCGTGGCACGCCAACGGGTTCAGCGGGGCGCAGATCTACGCGCTCTCGAAGGCGCAGCTCGCTGCAGGGGCCGCGAACGTGACGACGCAGCACATCGACACCTTCGGGATGGTGAGCGTTCCGAGCGACGCCGGTTCGACGCAGCCGGGCTTCACACTCTGGCCCGCACAGTCACCGGGTGCGTCGCAGTACAACCCCGGAAACAATGGTACCGAGTACCTCCTGAGCTCGAACGCCGCCGACGAGGCGCAGATGCCCGTCTCCGGTGCGGCTGGTACCCGGACCTCGAATCAGCTCATCGTGTGGACGCTGACGAACACTGCGTCGCTGAACACGGCAAGTCCGGCGGTTGCGATCAGCAACAAGATCCTGACGGTGGGCCAATACGGCGTGCCGCCCAGGCAGCAACAACCCGGCTCGGGCGCAGCGCCGACCACGGCTGTGCCGCAGGGCTACTGCCTGAACGACGAGACGACGTTGCTCTTCAACGGACAGGTTGGTTGTTGGAAGCTACTCGTCGCCGCAGCCGCCCACGCGAAGGGGCCTGAGGTCGTTTCGAGGCCCGACTCGAACGACACCCGTATGCAGCAGGTCGACTACGCGAACGGCAAGCTGTGGGGTGCGCTCGACACGGCGCTCAACCCGGACGGAGGCCCGCAGC
>JBKPJA010000159.1:0-14112 GCA_046730515.1 Actinomycetota bacterium
GCGCGTTCCATCATGGTCTGCGCCTGTTCGACACGTGGTCTGCCCAACGGCCGGGGTTAGACGGCCACCCGGGCAAAGCCCGCGTGGCCTCTTTTGCGGCGTCGCCGAGTCGACGCCTCAGCATCATGCGGCCGCCTCCTCGAGCGCGAGCAGTGCGCGGTACCGCGACGAACGGCGCAGCAGCTCCGCGTGTGTGCCCTCCTCGACGATCCGGCCGCCTTCGAGGACGGCAACGCGATCCGCGAGCGCGATCGTCGCAGGACGGTGCGCGATCACGAGCGTCGTCCGTCCCTGCATCACGGTCGTCAGGGCTGCGCGGATCTCGTGCTCCTTCGTCGCGTCCACAGCGGACGTCGCGTCGTCGAGCACGAGCACTGCAGGATCAGCGAGGATCGCGCGGGCGATCGCGATGCGTTGTCGCTGTCCGCCCGACAACGAGAAGCCGCGCTCGCCGAGGATGGTGTCGTAGCCCTCGGGAAGGTCGCCGATGAACTCCGCCGCGCCGGCGAGCTCTGCAGCGCGCTCGACCTTTGCGTCGTCGGCGTCCGGGCGCGCGAAGCGAATGTTCTCGCGCACGCTGTCGGTAAAGAGAAACGTTTCCTCGAACACGAGCGCAACCGCGCGGCGGACGTCGGAAAGGCGAAGTTCCCGCAGATCGAAACCGTCGAGCAGCGCACGACCCGCGTCTGGGTCGTAGAAGCGCGCAAGCAGGCCTGCGATCGTGCTCTTCCCGGAGCCCGTCGCGCCGACGAGAGCGAGTGACTCACCCGGGGCGACGTGCAGGTTCAGCCCGTCGAGGATCGGCGCATCGCCCTCGTGGCCGAACCGCACGTCCTCGAGCCGCACCTCGCCGCGAATCGGATCGGGCAGCTCCTGCGGATGCCGCTCCTCGCGTAGCTGCGGTTCCGTCTCGAGCACCTCGCTGATGCGCGCACTCGCGCCCAGCGCTTTCTGCAAGGTCGTCACGCGCTGGCCGAGGACGCGCAGCGGCCACACGAGCATGGCGACGTATGCGTTGAACGCGACGAACGAGCCGAGGCTGAGATCGCCGGAGATGACGCGCCGTCCACCGAGCCACAGGACCGCCAGCAATCCAAGCAACGGCAGGAACTCGAGTGTCGGCATGAAGATCGCGTCCAGCCGCGCAATGTCCAACGCACGGCGCATCACCGAGGCACTGCGCTCACGGAACCGCGCCGCAAGCGCGTCGCCCGCGCCGAGACCTTTGACGACGCGGATGCCGGCGATCGTCTCCTCCGCCAGCGTCGCGGCTTTGCCCCAGCTCTCCTGCAGGAGCTCGGTGCGCTCGTGGTAGCGGCGCGAGTACCCCCAGCCGGCGACACTGATCAACGGCAGTGGGATGAGGACGATCAGCGCCAGCTGCCAATCGATCACGAGCAGGACGACCGCGACTGCGAAGACTGTAAGGACGTAGCCGATCGTGTGACCGATCGCATCCATCAGCCGCGCGACGTGTTCCGAGTCGGACGAGGCGCGGCTCATCAGCTCGCCGGGCCCGACGCGGTCGTGATACGACGCGTCCAGCCGCAGGGCGTGCGCGAAGATCGCGTCTCGGACGCGCGCATCCGTTCGCGACCGGTTGCGAATCGCGTAAAGGTGGCGGACCGCCCCCGCAGTCATCTCCAGCAGCGCAACGCCGAGCAGCGCGCCGAGCCAGAGCAGGAGGATGTGACGGTCGTTCGTGAGGACGCCGTGGTCGAGCGCGTACTTGACGATCAACGGCGCCGCAACCGCACCCGTCTGCCAGAGCAGGCCGGAGATAGCCGCGCCGGCGACGCCGCTTGCCTGTGACCGGACGACGGCGCGCACGAAGCGCCACGCAGCGCGCCGCCGCGCGTCGTAGACCCTCATGCGTGAAAGTATGCGAACGTGTCAAACGCACCCCGACCGCCGATCGAAGAGCGCTTCCCGCGGCCGTCGGTGATGGGGATCCTCAACGTCACTCCGGATTCGTTCTCCGACCCCGGGCTGTACCTCCAGCTCGAGCCTGCGACGACGGCGGCGTGGGGCATGCTGGACGACGGCGCTGTGATCGTCGACGTCGGCGGCGAGTCGACGCGGCCGGGCGCCGACGGCGTCTCGATGGAGGAGGAGCTCGCCCGGGTCATTCCTGTCGTCGAGCACCTTCACGGTGCCCCGCTCTCGGTCGACACCGCCAAGGCGGAGGTGGCGCGACGCGCACTCGAGCTCGGCGTCGAGATGGTCAACGACATCACCGCGCTACGCGGTGATCCGGAAATGGCGCACGTGGTAGCGGAGCACGGCGCCTACGTGTGCCTCATGCACATGCAGGGAGCCCCGCGGACGATGCAGCGCAATCCGCGTTACGACGACGTGGTGTCGGAGGTCGCGGCCTTCCTGGAAGAGCGGATCCGCTTCGCGGTGGATGCCGGGATCGCAGAGGAACGGATTTGCGTCGATCCCGGGATCGGCTTCGGGAAGACCGTCGAGCACAATGCCGAGCTCGTCCGCGGCCTCGACGTTCTCGTCTCGGTCGGCCGCCCTGTCCTCGTCGGCTACTCGCGCAAGAGCTCGCTCGGGCGCATCCTCGGCGACCCCGCGGCCACGACCGGCCCGACGGCCGCGAGCGTCGGTGCGGCGGTCGCGGCATTCGAGCACGGAGCAACGATCCTGCGCGCCCACGATGTTCGCGAGCACGTCGAAGCGCTCAGGGTTGCCGCCGCGTTGACGTGATCCTCGTCGAGCTCCACGGCCTCGAGCTCTTCGGACGCCACGGCGTCACCGAGGAGGAGCACGAGGCAGGCCAGACCTTCCTGTTCGACGTGCAGCTCGAAGTGTCCGATGCGGCGCTCTCCGACCGGCTCGAGGACGCTGTCGATTACAACGAGGTCGCTGCGTGCATTCGAGAGGTCTCGGACGGACAAACGTTCTCGCTGCTCGAGGCGCTCTCCGCCGCGGTTGCGGACGAGATCCTGGTGCGTTTCCCCGTGGCGCGGACTCGCGTGCGTGTGCGCAAACGCGAGGTGCGGCCCGCCGGCCTCGAGGTCGAATGGACCGCTGCGACCGTGGAGCGACCCGACTGACGCGCGTGTTCGTCGGGCTCGGCTCGAACCTCGGCGATCGGGACGCGACCCTTCGCCGCGCGGTCGAAGCGCTGGATGAGTTGGCCGGGACGGAGGTGCGACGAGTCTCCACCTTCCGCGACACGGAGCCGGTCGGCATTCGCGACCAGCCGCGCTTCCTCAACGGCGCCGCCGAGCTGGACACGGAGCTCCCGCCGCAGGCGCTGCTCGATGGACTGCTCGCGATCGAGCGCTCGCTCGGCCGCGACCGGAGCGGCGTGCCGGCGGGCGGGCCGCGGACGATCGACCTCGATCTTCTGCTCTACGGCGAGGCGACGGTCGACGAGGCCGGGCTCCAAGTTCCGCATCCAAGACTCCACGAGCGGCGCTTCGTGCTCGAGCCGCTGGCGGAGCTGGATCCCGCTCTGGAAGTCCCGGGCGCAGGCCCGGTGGAGGCCCTTCTCGCGGAGCTAGACTCAGGCCCATGAGCCACCTCGACGAGCTCGACGAGTTCGAGGCCGAGCTCGAGCTCCGCCTCAAGAGGGAGTACACGGCGGTCTTCGGCCTCTTCCGCTTCTGCGTCCTCACGCAGGACGCGACGTACCTCTGCAACAAGCTCGACCTGACGCAGGTGTCGCAGCCCGCCTACCCGTTCTTCCACCTCAAGATGGAGGACGTCTGGGTCTGGGACAAGAACCGCCCGACGCGCATCATCCCGCGTGCCGAAGCGTGGACCTCGGGCGACGTCACCGTCGAGGAGCTGCGCGGCGAGGGCGAAGAGCCGCGCCTGACGGCAGAAGCGCTGGCCGAGAAGATCGGCGAGTCGCTCTCTTCCGAGGACGATCTCTAAGCCGCATCACGACGCGGAGCTTCAGCCCAGCGCGCGAGTTTGGCAAGGGGCTCCAACAACCCGAACCGTTGGACGAGGAGAATGCGCCTCATTGTTCTTGTCCCATTCGGCATCAATCGGGATTCCCACGAGTCCCGAACAGTGAACCTACCCGATCGGACGGGCCAACGCGCGACACCTAGCCGTATGGATAGGTCGTGTGATCATTGAGATCGCCGATGCTGCTCGCGGTTGACGTTGGGAACACCCAGACGGTGTTCGGCACCTACGACGGCGCCGAGCTGACCGAGCACTGGCGCGTTGCAACGGAGCGTACGCACACAGGCGACGAGCTCGGCGCGCTCTACCGCAGCTTCCTTGACCTCACGCAGGTCGACGGCATTTGCCTCTCGTCGACCGTGCCGCAGCTGTCGCAGTCTTACGACGAGTTCGCGGCGCGCTACGCCGACGCCGAGCTGCTCGAGGTCGGGCCGGGTGCGAAGATCGGGATTCCGATCCGTTACGACGATCCGCGGGAGGTGGGTCCCGACCGCATCGCGAATTCGGTCGCCGCGGCGGAGCGGTACGGCGCGCCGTGCATCGTCGTCGACTTCGGCACGTCGACGAACTTCGACGTCGTGTCCGCAGACGGCGAGTACGTCGGCGGAGTGCTCGCGCCGGGGATCGAGATCTCGATGGATGCACTCGCCGTGCGCGCGGCTCGTCTGCGCAAGGTTGATTTCGTAGAGCCGGAGAGTGTGATCGGGAAGACGACTGTTGCTGCGTTGCAGTCGGGCGTCGTCTACGGCTTCGCAGGGCAGGTGGACGGAATCGTCGCTGCGATTCGCGGCGAGCTCGGAAACGAAGCGCGCGTCATCGCAACGGGCGGTCTCGCGGAGCTGATCGCGCCGCATTCGCAGACGATCCAGCGCGTCGATCCGTTCCTCACGCTCGAGGGTCTACGCCTGATTTGGGAGCGAAATAAGCGTTAGATTCACCTTCACAGAAAGGAGGCGTATGGAGGTCAAGAACTTCGATTCGCCCGACGAAGTGCGGTCGTTCGAGGGCAACGGCAAGGCCGACGTGGTGATGGTCGCCGGGAGAGCCGTCGGCAGGGGCACCTTCGAGCCCGGCTGGAGGTGGTCGGAGAACGTGAAGCCGATCGCGGGCACCGACTCCTGCCAGACCTCGCACCTCGGCTATGTCATGTCCGGCCGGATGCGCGTCATGATGGACGACGGGAGCGAGCATGAAGTCGGCCCGGGCGACGTCGTGGCGATTCCGCCGGGCCACGATGCCGAGACCGTCGGCAATGAAGCGTGCGTCGTGCTCGATTTCGGCGAGTTCGGCGACTACGCGAAGCGGCATTGAACCAAGGGTCAGACCCGCCGGGGTCTGACCCTTTTTGATTGGTGTCAGCCGCCGCCGTAGATCGAGATCGGCATCTGGTCCAGGAGAATCTCGTCCTCCGGAGCCGGTAGCTCGGTCTCGAGCCGTTCGACGATCTCCGCAGCGCCGGGCGCCGCCGCGAACAACCGCGTCACGACCTCCTCTGTCGCCCGCAGCTGCACGAGCTCCTGCTTGAAGGGACGAGGGAAGCGTCCGCGACCGAGATACCAGCCGTAGAACTTCTTCAAGAAACCGGCGGCGCGTTGCTCGCCGATCTCCCGCACCGTCTCGCGGACGAAGAGGATCAGCTCCGCAGCGACCTCTTCGCGTGTCGGCTCGACGTCGTCGCCGTCGACGATCTCGCGCAACGCCCACGGATTTCCCTGCGCGCCTCGCCCGACCATCACCGCGGCCGCGCCGGTGGTGGCCAAAACCGCTCGCGCGCGTGCCCGAGAGACGATGTCCCCCGAAGCGACCACGGGAACGTCGACGAGCTCGACGAGCGCAGCCGTCAGCGAGTGTTCGGCGTCTCCGGTGTACATCTGCTTCGCGCTGCGCGGATGCAGCGTCAAGGACGCGGCGCCTGCCTCGACGAGCCGTGGCCCGACCTCGAGGCACGTTCGCGAACCGTCCTCCAGCCCGCGCCGCATCTTCACGGTGACGGGAATCGACACGGCCTCCGTCATCGCCTCCACGATCCGGCACGCCCGGTCGGGATCGTCGAGCAGCGTTGCGCCCGCGCCGGTCTTTGTTACCTTGCGCACCGGGCAGCCGAAGTTGACGTCGACGAGATCCGCCCCGGCAGCCTCGACCATCCGCGAGGCCTCGGCCATCACCGCCGGCTCTGAGCCGAAGATCTGGATCGCCAGTGGATGCTCGTCCGCGGCCACCCGGAGGTAGCCCAGCGTCCGCTCGTTGCGGTGCCCGAGCCCGGCGCAGGAGACCATCTCCGAGCAGACCAGGCCGGCCCCGAACCGCCGCCCCTGGCGCCGGAAGGCCTGGACGCTGACGCCCGCCATGGGCGCAAGGACGAGGCGGGTCGGGATCTCGACTTCCCGGATCCGCCAGGATTCCCGAAGATTCACCTGCACAGAGCGCCAAATGGTACCCGGGGCCGCTGTTGACGGCGGACCCCCGCCGAGCTACCATTCGCGCCCGCGACGGCGCCTTTTGCGCCGCGCTTTTTTCGTAAAAAGGGGTGTAAGCCGTGAAGGAAGTCATCCTCACGCCCGAGGGCTACGAGAGGCTCAAGAACGAGATCGAAGAGCTCTCGACCGTCAAGCGCCGCGAGGTAGCGGAGCGCATCCGCATCGCGCGCGAGTTCGGCGACATTCAGGAGAACGCGGAGTACGACGACGCGAAGAACGAGCAGATGCTGCTCGAGCACCGCATCGCGACGCTCGAGGAGCGGCTGCGCGACGCCCGTGTGATCGACAAGAAGGACATCGCGAAGGACGTCGTTTCGATCGGCTCCATGGTCCGGCTTCGCGACGTTGACGCGAAGAAGACCGTCGAGTACTACATCGTCGGTTCCGCGGAGGCGAATCCCGCCGAGAACAAGCTGTCGAACGAGTCGCCTGTGGGGAAGGCGATCATCGGCAAGAAGAAGGGCGAGACCGTCGAGGTGACCGCCCCACGCGGGACGCTGAAGTTCAAGATCCTCGAGATCAAGGCCGCCTAAACGTTCGAGCGTTTCACCGACCGAGCACGGCAGGTCGTCGTCTTCGCGCAGGACGAGGCTCGGACCCTCAGGCACAACTACATCGGCACCGAGCACCTGCTGCTCGGGCTGCTCCGCGAAGAGGAAGGACTCGGGGCACGCGTGCTCGAGTCTCTCCACATAACGCTTGACGATGTCCGCAGACAGGTCGCGCAGATCGTCGGGCAGGGTGACGAGGTCGCGACGGGGCAGATTCCCTTCACGCCGCGCGCGAAGAAGGTCCTCGAGCTATCGATGCGCGAAGCGCTTTCGCTCGGGCACAACCACATCGGAACGGAGCACGTCCTGCTTGCGATCGCCCGCGAGAACGACGGCGTTGCAAGCCGCATCCTGCTCGATCTCGGGGCCGACGCCGAGAAGATCCGCAACACCGTCATCGAGACGTTGGGCCCACACCGCGTGCCGGTTCCGCCAGGCGTCGTAACTCTTGGTGGAGGGAGGACTAGCTACCGCCCGTTCTGGGTTCCGTTTGCACGCACAGTCCTGGTCTTGGGCTGGCTGCTCTTCGCCGCTGCACTCGGCGTCGGCATCCTCATCGGCTGGTTGATCTGGGGTTGAAGGCCGTCCCTCGTTTGAGGGAAGCCGCGTTTATGCGAATGGTCGATGTGACACGTGAGCGCTCATGCGTCGCCTTCTTCCGCTTGCCCTTCTCTGCCTCTTCGCCTGCGCAGGCGCTTTCGACAACGCCTCGGGCGGGGTTCGCTCGTGCGCGACGCACGAGTACTCGTACGCCGGGTTCGCCGCAGCGCATCACGCGGAGGGCGTGTCCGCGCGAATTACCGCGCTCGCTCCGCCGAATGTGCTCGACGGACACGTCGCGGCGTGGATCGGAGTCGGAGGTCCTGGAGCAGGGCCCGACCGAACGGACGAGTGGCTCCAGGTCGGGCTCAGCGCATTTGCAGGTGACGGAAACGGCAAGCTCTACTACGAGCTCGCGCTACCGAAGCAAGCGCCCCAGTACGTCGAGCTGCGCTCCGACGTTCAGCCCGGCGAGTCTCATCAGCTGACCGTCCTCGAGGTGCGCCACCGTCCGTTCTGGTGGCGCGTCTGGGTCGACGGGCAGCCCGTTACGCAGCCCATTCACCTCCCACGCAGCCATCGCAGCTGGAGACCGATCGCGACCGCGGAGAGCTGGAACGCGGGCGCAGGCGTGTGCAACGCGCTCGCCTACAAGTTCAACCGTGTCGCCGCTGCGCGTGTCCCCGGCGGCGGTTGGCGGACCTTCAGACGCGGATACCGATTCCAGGACCCGGGCTATCGCGTCGTCAGCGATTCTCGCGCGAGCTTCCGAGCGCTCGGCAGCTAACGAATCGTCACAGGCGTGCCGAGCGGCATGAGACGCGCGAGCCGGAGGATGTCGGCGTTCCGCATCCGGATACATCCGTGGGAGACGGCCCCCGGCAACAGCTGCGGCTGATTGGTTCCGTGAATGCCGATGAATCCTCCGCCGGGCCAGTCGGTGAGCGTGGGGGAGCGGGCGCTTGTCCCGAAGGCGACCGGGCCGTAGAACGGGTCGCCGAAGTTCCGTAGCTCCTCGCGCACGTAGAAGTCGCCCGCGGGAGTCGGTGCGGTCGGTTTTCCGACCCCGATCGAGGCGTGGAAGATCTCCTTGTCGTTGCGGTAGAGCCTCGCGGTCAGCGCGGCCCGATCGACGACGAGGTGCGTGCGCACGATCTGGAAGTTGTCGAGTGCGGTTCGGCGGACCCAGCCCGTCGTTCCGTTCGGGAGTTTCGCGAGCAGGACTCGCACCCACTGCCGGCCGAGCTCGTCACGCTGCTCCGCCAACAGCAGCACGAGGTTCGGATTGCCGAGCCCTGTCGCCGTGCCGATCGACCCGACGACACGAGCGGACGTGCGCGGCGCGGCGCGCGCCGTCGTGTGCACGAGCACATAGGCCCAACGCGACTCCGAGCCGGGACCGACGAGCGAGACCGGACGGATGTCCGGCTTGACCAGCAAGGCGAGGCTGCGCGGGGTCGTGTTGCCGAGCGAATCCCTGGCGACGAGCCTGACCGTAGACCGGCCGTGCAGCGACGGAGATGCATTGACCGTCAACGTCGCCGTTGCCGGATTGCCGTCCTGCTCGGTGAGCCTCACGAACGAGGGCCGCGCAATTGCGGAGATGTGCACGACGTCCGTCGCGGCCGATCCGCCTGCGGACACCGACACGCTCGTCGGCGTCCCACCCGTCACGTCGATCGTCGCGGGAGTCGAGTCCGTCCACGCCGGCGCGGCGGCGCGCGCTGCAGAGCCGCCTGCCGGTAGTAGCAGGCACGCAGCGAGCGCCGCTGCGACGGCGTGACGGAGCCTCATCCCGTGAAGTTCGGCCTGGGTGGCTTGAACACTCCGACGGCCCGGGCGAGCCGCGAGAGCGACGGACACGAGGCCGGTTGTCCGAGGCTGATCCGGATCGCGCCGGCGCTGTGAGGCCGCACGACGAACCGAGCGGCCCCCGAGCCGTTCGTCGTTGCCTGGAGGTTCACCCCGGCCCCCCGGACGAGCACCGTCAGTCCCGCGACGGGTTGTCCCTGGGCTCCTTGCACTTGGACGACGAGGACGGTCTTTCGGCCGACGACGAACCGAGTCGTCCGGACGAAGAGCTTCCTCGCGCACGGGTCGGGTGGTGTGAACGGGCCCGTGGTCGTCGTTCCCGATGGTGTCGTTCCGGACGTCGGGGTCGTGGGCGTCGTCGGGTTCGTCGGCGTCGTCGGTGGTCTGGTGGTGGTAGTGGTCGGCGTTGTCGTCGTGGTCGTCGTGGTCGGAGTCGTCGGGGTCGTTGTCGCCTCGCAGTCACCTTTGTGACCGAAGCCGGTGTCGTTGCCGTTGTTCCCCTGCCCGTTGTCGTTCCCGGACTGGTTGTCGCCGCAGTTGCCGCCGCCGTTGCCGTTGTGCTCGCAGGTGCCGTTGTTGTCGTGGTAACCGGGCGGACATTCCTGTCCGTGCTGCCCGGTTGACTGCCCGGCCGCTGCCGTGACCTGCGTCGGGCCGGCAATCGCAACTGCGGACATGACGCCGAGAGCGAGTGCTCCCAGGCAGAGCACCAGGATCAAGCGCGTCTTCTTCGTGTTCTTCCGGATGTCCCCCATCCCCCTGATTCCTCCTCTAAGGCGGCGAATTGGCCGGGAGATCGTCAGGCCACAGGGACGCCGGTGCAGGTACGCCGACGAGGGCATGCAGGTTGATGCCTTGAGCCGCAGTAGCCGCAGTCAATTTGTCTCCCGCAGTAGGACTAACGCGAATTTCGTGAAGCGTCAGAGTCGTATCAGACGCCTCGGGCGGATTCGATAGGCCAAAGGTCCCGTTCTTCGGTACTTAGGGCCTATTTCTGGCGGTCGCAGCCGTTACGCTCGGGCCTGTGCTCGAGCGCTTGAAGGAGCTGTTCAGGCCGCGGCGCCCCGTCGACGTGGAATACGAGACCGAGCAGAAGAACACAGGCCCGCTCGTCCCCGCGGGTCCGCCGACGACGCCGTACCCGCCGGTTGTGCCTCGGGAAGACCCGGTCGAGAACGAAGACCAGTAGATGCCGCTGCCGAAGCGCTTCCCCGACCGCGAGGAGATCGCTCTCGTCCGCGCCGAAGCAGAGAGGCTCGATGCCGGAGCGGAGGGGACGGCGGAACATCGCGTCGCCGGTCGCGTCCTCGGCCGGCGCGACCTGGGCAGGCTGATGTTCCTCGACGTCGTCGACCGCAGCGGCCGCATCCAGTTGCTTGTCCGCCCGGACGAGCTCGGCGGAGTGGACCTCGACCTCGGAGACATCGTCGGCGTCACGGGCATCGCGACCAGGACGAAACGCGGGGAGCCCTCGCTCGTGGTGCGCGAGCTCGTGCTGCTAGCGAAGATCCGGGCGCCGTTGCCGGACACCTTCCACGGCATCACCGACGTCGAGCAGCGTTACCGGCGTCGCTACCTCGACCTGCTTATGAACGAAGAGTCCTCGCGCGTCGCGCAGCTGCGTGCGCGGATGGTGAGTGAGATCCGTGCCTTTCTCGACGGCGAGGGCTTCGTCGAGGTGGAGACGCCGATTCTCCAGCAGCGCTACGGGGGCGCGTTTGCAGAGCCGTTCGTCACGCACTCGCACCTGCTCGACCAGGATCTCTACCTTCGCATCGCCGATGAGCTGTACCTCAAGCGGCTGATCGTCGGCGGGCTCGAGAAGGTGTACGAGCTCTCGAAGGATTTCCGCAACGAGGGCTACTCGTACAAGCACTCGCCCGAGTTCACGCAGCTCGAGTGGTACGAGGCCTATGCCGATTACCGGGACACGATGGCGCGATTCGAGACGCTGGTCGAGCGCACTGCGAATGCGACGATCGGCGGGACGAAGGTGAAGTTCCGCGGCCATGACGTGGATCTCGCGACGCCGTGGCAGCGGGTCCGCTTCCCTGAGGCGATGACGGCCGCCGGCGTCTGGACGCGCGACACCGAAGAGCTGCGCGCGAAGCTGCGGGAGAAGGACATCGACACGTCACATGACCAGACGTGGGCCCAGCTGCTCGACCACGCGTACTCGAACTTCGTCGAGCCCGAGCTGATCCAGCCGACGATCGTCCACGACTGGCCGATCGAGATGTCTCCGTTCGCGCGTACGACGGACGACGATCCGTCACTCGTCGAGCGGTTCGAGACGGTCGTGAGCGGGATGGAGTTCGCCAACGCCTTCAGCGAGCTGAACGACAGCGAGGAGCAGGCGCAGCGGTTCGCGATGCAGGCGGAGGAGCGCGCAGCCGGTGACGTCACGGCGGAGAGCGGCGACCCCGACTACGTCGAGGCGCTGTCCTACGCCATGCCGCCGACCGGCGGCCTCGGCGTCGGAATCGACCGGCTGGCGATGGTGCTGACCGGCAGCGAGTCGATTCGCGACGTGATCCTCTTCCCGCTGTTGCGTCAGCGCGACTGATGTCTCAGGTCTCGCGCCGAGCCCTCGTCGTCGTCGCAGCGGTCGCGATCGGCGCGGGGATCGGGGCGGCCGTCGCTTCGTTCGGGCACGTCGAGTACAAGGCGCAAGCGAGCGTCCGAGTGTCCGCCAAGGGCGGTCCCGCGACGGTCACGCCGCTCCTGCCGACGCTACGCGAGCTCGCGACGAGCAGCGTCCTTGCCGGTGATGTCAAGAGCACGCTGCGACTGCCCGGATCGGCGGAGAGCCTGCGCAAGCGGATCCACGCCGCGACGCCCGCACACACGCAGCTGATCACGGTCTCGTTCACGAGCCGCAACCGCACGCGCGCGGAGCAGATCTCGCAGGAGATTGCGGTCAAGTTGACCGAGCTCGTCCCGGCGCGCTTCGGAACGACCATCCCCGGGCTGAAGGCCACCCCGTTCGACCAGGCGCACGTGGTGTCGCGCACCGCACCCGATTACCTCGGCGAGGCGCTCATCGGCGCGGCGATCGCGCTTGTGCTCGCCCTGGCGGTCCTCGCCGTCACGACTCGAAGAACTCCCAAAGCCGAGCCGGAAATCGACCCGGAGGGAGTTCTCGCCGCGCGCGAGGCGCATCTCAGAGACCGGATCGCAGCCGTGACCGCCCGCGAGCAGGCGCTCGCACGCCGTGCCGGCGAGCTCGCGCAACGCGAGCGCGACCTGGCGGCCCACGAGGCGGCCGCGGCTCCCGCCGAACCCGAGCCGCCGCCTCCGCCGCCGGAGCCCGTGCCCGTGGTCGGGCGAGAATCGGAGTCCGCTCTAGTGGGAGACGAGGAAGCGCCCACCAGGCCGACCCTCGGCGATCTCGAGCTGCTCGTGAGCGCAAATGCCGACCGGTTCCCGAACGCAGTCGAGGAATGGCATGCCTACCTCTTCTTCCTCCGCGACTACGCGGACTCGGCCGGGCGCCTGCCGCCGAGTTTCGACGGCCTGATCGAGGACGTTTTCGGGCGGCTCGGACGGGGCTGATCCAATCGCAACGCCTGTCACGAACGACGGCTCAAGAAGCGACGTAAAGATGCCGTTAAGGGGTTAGACATAGGCTCCGAGGGCTGGGCTACGATGGCACTCCCGGCCACGAAAGGACGCTGTTGTTCGAACGCTTCACCGAACGAGCCCGGCAGGTCGTGGTACTCGCACAAGACGAGGCCCGCGCTCTCAAGCACAACTACATCGGCACCGAGCACATCCTGCTCGGACTGTTGCGGGAGGAGGAAGGGCTCGCAGCTCGCGTCCTCGAGTCGCTCGACATCACGGTCGAAGAAGTGCGCGCACAGGTTGCGCGGATCGTCGGCCAGGGTGACGAGGTCACGACCGGTCAGATTCCGTTCACCCCGCGCGCGAAGAAGGTACTCGAGCTCGCTCTGCGCGAAGCGCTGAGCCTCGGCCACAACTACATCGGCACGGAGCACATCCTGCTCGGGCTCGTGCGGGAGAACGAAGGTGTCGCTGCGCGCATCCTGCTCGACTTCGACGCCGATGCGGACAAGATTCGCAACGAGATCATCCGCATGCTCTCCGGTCCCGGACGCAGGCAGCAGGGTGGCGGCGCCGCGCCGGGCGAGAAGTCAAAGTCATCGAAGCTGCTCGACCAGTTCGGCCGCAACTTCACGCGGCAGGCAGGCGAGGGGAAGCTCGATCCGGTCGTCGGCCGGCAGACGGAGATCGAGCGGATCATGCAGATCCTCTCTCGCCGCCAGAAGAACAATCCGGTGCTCATCGGCGAGCCGGGCGTCGGCAAGACGGCCGTCGTCGAGGGGCTCGCGCAACGGATCGCGGCCGGCAACGTACCCGAGCTACTGAAGGGGAAGCAGATCTACTCGCTGGATCTCGCCGCGCTCGTCGCCGGCTCGAAGTACCGCGGCGAGTTCGAAGAGCGGCTGAAGAAGGTCATGAAGGAGATCCAGCAACGCGGCGACATCATTCTGTTCATCGACGAGCTACACAATCTCGTCGGCGCCGGCGCGGCTGAAGGCGCAATCGATGCGGCGTCGATCCTCAAGCCTGCGCTTGCGCGTGGCGAGCTGCAGACGATCGGCGCGACGACCCTCGACGAGTACCGCAAGTATCTGGAGCGCGACGCGGCGCTCGAGCGGCGCTTCCAGCAGATCCGCGTCGACGAGCCGTCGGTCGACGACACCGTGCAAATTCTCCGCGGCCTCCGCGACCGCTACGAAGCTCACCACCGCGTGAAGATCTCCGACGACGCGCTG
>JBKPJA010000160.1:0-4813 GCA_046730515.1 Actinomycetota bacterium
GCACAGCTGATCCGGCGGACGGTGAAGGAGATCGAGCCGCACGCGCGCGAGCTCGGATCGGAACGCGAGCTCGAAGGCGTTCAGGAGATCCTCCAACGCGGGAACGGCAGTGACCGACAGCTCCGCATCTTCAACGCGAACCGCGACATCGTCGAGGTCGTGCAGGAGATCGCGGACGCGACGGAAGTCCCTGTCGCTCCCGCCGCTGCTGCGGGATAGGGTCTGGGCGTGCTCGAAGCCGGCCAGCGCATCGCCGACACGTCTGTGTGGACGACCCCGCAAGAACGGAGGAGGATCCTCGAGCTGCTCGACGGCAGCCGCGCGCTCTTTCTCTTCTACTTGTTCGACTGGTCGGCGACCTGAACGAACGAGATGGAGCTCCTGCGTGACAGGAGCGCAGAGTTCGAGGCGATCGGAGTCAAGGTCTTCGGCGTGTCGCGTGATTCACCCTGGACACACATCGCGTGGGCACAGGCACTCGATCTGAACTTCCCGCTCTTGTCGGACTGGAACGCCGAGGCGACGCGTGCGTTCGGCGTGGCGCACCGCTTCCGCGAGTTCGAGGACGTCTCCGAACGTACGGCGTTTCTCGTCGACGCTGACGGTACGGTCCGCGAGTCATGGCGGTACGGCACATCGGTGGTGCCCGACTTCGACGTCTTGCTCGCGGCCGCCCGCGGCTAGCGTTCGCGGCACTCGCCTGCCTGCTCTACGCCTTCGCCGGCGTCACTGCGACGTGGCCGGCCGTGCTGCACGTGCGCGCGGACTTCCTCTCCGGCGGTGCGCCGGGTCACGGCGAAGCGTCGCCTGGAGATCACCTTCAGACGCTGTACCACTGGTGGCTCGTCGGCCATCAGCTGGAGCACGGACATGTTCCCTGGCTCGACCCATACTCGTTTCGTCCTGAGGCGTCGGCGCAACCGAACTATCCGGGGTGGCCGTTCGGATTTCTCTTCTGGCCCCTGAATGCCGCCTTCGGCAGCGTCGTCGCGTGGAACCTCTCGCAGCTCGCGATCTATCTGCTTGCGGGATTGTTCACCTACTTGTGGTTACGCGAGCTCGGCCTCCCGCGTGCCGCTGCGTTGACGGGAGGGCTTGCGTTCGCGATCGCGCCCTACCGCGTGCAGCAGAGCGTCGGCCATCTGCTGGGTCCGATCTCCATCCTGCTCCCGCTGTCGCTCTGGGCCGTCGAGCGAGCGCGGCGCGGCAGCGCCTGGTGGCTCGTCCTGTCGGGAGCGGCGCTGGCATCTATCCCGCTCTCGGGACAAGTCCATCTCGCTCTCGGCGCGATTCCTTTCTTCCTCGCCTATGCGCTCATTCGACTCCCACGTAACAGACTGTTCCTCGGCGGCATTGCGGCGTGCGTCGCCGCGGCGGTGGGCGCGGGAATCGTCGTGCGTCAGACCGTGATCGTCGGGTCGACGCAGGCCGGCGGGCGCTCCTTGCACGAGGTATCCGTGTACTCGGCACGCTGGGGCGACTTCCTCGCGCGGCATGTCGATCACGCGCGCAGCGAGCAGTTCGTCTACCTGGGCTGGGCGACACCTCTGCTCGCCCTCGCCGGACTGGTGGTGCTGGTTCGGGCGCGACGCTTCGCGCTCGCAACGCTTCTTGCTCTCGGAACGGCGATTCCCGCGTTGCTCGCCCTTGGGACCCACGTCCCCCTCTACTCGGCGCTCTGGCACGCCCTGCCGCCGTTCCACTTTCCGCGTGTTCCCGAACGGCTGCTGCCGATCGCGGCACTTTGCCTCGCCGCGCTCGTCGCCTTCGCGGTGGGGCGCGTTCGCACGCGTGCAGCTCTCGTTTCGCTGCTGGTGGTCGTGCTGCTGTTCGTCGACCTGCACGTGCGCGCATACGGCAAGTCGGTCCCCGACTCGAACAACGCAGCCTACGCGGCGCTCAGGAACGCACCTCCGGGGCGACTGCTCGAGCTGCCGATCTTCGACCCCGGAGTGCACTACGGGTCGGTGTACCTGTGGTACGACACGAACGCCTTGCGGCAAAGGCCCGGCGGCTACTCGACGACAGCGCCGACGGATGCAAAGACGCTCGCCGACCGTCTCCAGCGTCTCAATTGCGGTGACTGGAGCGCGCACACGGCGGGACTTCTCTCGGACCTGGGCGTGCACGCGATCGCGTTGCATCTCGGTCTCTACTTCCGCAACTCCGCCGTCCCCGAACGGACGTACTTCGCATGGCGCGGACTGCTCGCGCATGGCTGGTCGACAGTGGCGACGAGCGACGTGGTCTGGCTGTTGACTCATAGCCGGGTCGGGCTTCAGCCGGCGATCCCAGAACCTCCGCGGAATCGACCCGCGTTCTGTCAGGGCTGGTATGGCGAGACGGAAGCCGGGCGTTACATGAGCGAGACCCACGCGCCGTTGTGGATCTACGGGAGCGGTCAGCTCCACCTGCACTTCGCACCGTCGCCGCTCGCGCGCGCCTTCACGGTCGACGGACGAACGCAAGGCGGTCCGAATCTCGCGCTCGGAAAACGAGGCTGGCACGTCATCACGGTGCAGGTGCCGCACCTCGTCACCGTGAACGGGAAGACGGTCGGCCTCGCACTGCGTGCGCTTTCTACATCCCCATCGAGTGGTAGCCGGAGTCGACATACAGGGTCGTCCCCGTGATGTTGCGCGCCTCGTCCGAGAGGAGGTACGCCGCGGCCGCACCGACATCGTCGGTATCGATGTGCCGGTGCAGCGGCGCGCGCTCCTCGACGATCGCCTCCATCGTCGGGAAGCCGGCGATCGAGCGCGCGGCGAGCGTACGCACCGGCCCGGCCGAGATGGCGTTCACACGGATGTTCTTCGCGCCGAGATCCCACGCGAGGTAGCGCACCGATGCGTCGAGGGCAGCCTTCGCCACGCCCATGACGTTGTAGTGCGGCACGGCACGCTCTCCTCCCAGATACGTCATCGTCAGGATCGCGCCTCCGCCTCGTGCAGTCATCAAAGGCTCCGCCGCGCGCGCGCAGGCGACGAGCGAGTACGCGCTGACGTCGAGCGCGAGCCAGTAGCGGTCGCGCGGCGTATCCGTAAACCGGCCCTCGAGATCCTCGGCAGCGGCAAACGCGACCGAGTGAACGAGCAGGTCGAGCCCGCCGTCGAACTGCTCGCCGACCTCCCGGAAGACACGCTCGACGTCTACATCCGAGCGGACGTCGCACTCCGTCACGAGCGGGCTACCGATTGAATCCGCGAGCTCGCGGACGGTCTTCTCGAGGCGTTCTCCCTGGAAGGTGAATGCGAGCTCGGCCCCTCCTTTCGCGAGCCGTTTGGCGATTCCCCACGCAATCGAGCGCCGGTTGGCGACGCCGAGGACGAGCCCCCGCCTGCCTGTGAACGCCGTTGCCATTGCGCGAGCATAAATCGGTTCCGCTAGATTGCGTTCCCTTGCGCCGTCCTTCGTGGGGTCTCTTTGCGGTCGTCCTGACGGCGCTTGCGTCGGCCCTTCCCGCGGGTGCATCGCTTCTCCCGGTACGTCGGACGTTCGGCGAGACGACGCTCCCTCGGGTCCGTGCCGGGACGATCGAGGTTCCGGCGGCCCATCGCATCGGCCGGATCCGCGTGATTGTCGGCCTGTCGCTGCCGCCGCTGGCAGCGGAGTACAGGCGCACCTTCGCCGGCGCAGAGGAGGCGCGCCACAAGCTCGACGTGCAAAGCCCCGACTCCCGCCGCTACCTCGCCGAGGTGGTCGCAGCGCAGCGCCGGGTCGTCGTCGAGCTGCGCCGAGCGATTCCCGATGCGCGCGTGCAGGAGCGCTTCCAGGTCGTCCTCGACGGAATCACCGTCGACCTGCCTGTGTCCAAGCTGCCGGAGCTGGCACGGCTCGGCTTCGTGCAGAAGATCTACCCAAGCCTCCGCTACACGCTGGACACGAACCGCAGCCCGTCGGTGATCGGCGCGGACGAGCTCCACGCCGCAACCGGCGCGAAGGGCGACGGGGTCAAGATCGGCGTCGTCGACGACGGCGTCGATCCGCGGAACCCGTTCCTCAGCGGCGCCGGCCTCACCTATCCGTCCGGGTTTCCGAAGGGCGGCCGCAAGTGGACCTCGCCGAAGGTGATCGTCGCCCGCGCGTTCCCGGGCCCGGGCTCGAGCCGGCCGGGTCGGCTCGCCGTCGATCCGCAGGCAAGCTTTCACGGCACGCACGTCGCCGGCATCGCCGCAGGGGACGAGGGAACGTGTGCGCCGCAGGGACCGGACCACCCTGCGGAGTGCGGACTCTCCGGTGTTGCCCCGCACGCGTACCTCGGCAACTACCGCGTGTTCAACATCCCGACGCCGGTCGGCTTCTCCGCGAACACGCCCGAGATCGTCGAAGCGTTCGAGTTCGCCGTGCGCGACGGGATGGACGTCATCAACTTCTCCGGCGGCGGGCCGGAGACAGAGCCGGCGAACGACGCGATGATCGACACGGTACGCAACGTCGCCGCCGCCGGTGTCGTTCCCGTGATCGCCGCGGGCAACGACCGCGACAGCTTCGGGCTCGGCACCGTCGGCTCACCGGGGACGGCGCCCGACGCAATCACCGTCGCGGCCGTGTCGAACACGCACGTGTTTGACCCGACGATGTCGGTTGTCGCGACGGACGGCGTCCAGTCGGTGCAGAACATTCCGATCGCAAGCGCGGGCGGCGCTCTCTTTCCCACCGCGTTCTCGTCAGCGCTGCACCTCCTCGTCGACGTCGGCACGCTCACGTCGACCGGGGGCACGGCGGTCGATCGAGGTCTGTGCGGTCCGGACAGCGATCCGAACAACGACCTGAAGTCCCCGCTTGCGCCGGGAAGCCTGCTCGGCGAGGTTGC
>JBKPJA010000161.1:0-25553 GCA_046730515.1 Actinomycetota bacterium
ATCCCCGGCTTCCCCTCAGGGTCGTAGCGCACGTCGCGTCCCGAATCGGTGACGGCGCTCTTCACCTTCTTGCGAACCGTGTCCGGCGGATCGGCGATGAGCACGGTTCCCTGCGGCGTCCCGTCGGTCGTGGACATCTTCCGCTCGGGTTCTTGCAGATCCATGATGCGCGCCCCGATCGACGGGAATCTGCCCTCCGGAACGCGAAAGGTCTCGCCGTAGCGCTGGTTGAACCGTTCGGCGATGTCGCGTGCAAGCTCGATGTGCTGACGCTGGTCGTCGCCGACCGGGACGACGTCGGTCTGGTAGAGGAGGATGTCGCCGGTCATCAGCACCGGATACGTGAAGAGCGCGGCGGACACGAACTCCCGGTGCGCGGCCTTGTCCTTGAACTGCGTCATCCGTCCCAGCTGGCCGTAGCTCGTCACCGACGACAACAGCCAATTTGCCTCCGCATGCGCGGTCACATGGCTCTGAACGAAGATCGTCGAGCGCTCGGGGTCGAGGCCGTTGGCGAAGAGCATGGCCGCGAGGTCGAGCGTCGATGCCCGTAGCTCGTCGGGGTTGTGCTCGACGGAGATCGAATGGAGGTCGACGATGCAGAAGAACGCGTCGCCCTCCGCCTGAGTGGCGAGGTACTGCCGAAAGCCGCCGCTGTAGTTGCCGAGGTGCTTGGCGCCTGTGGGTTGGATGCCGCTGAAGACACGCATGTGGGAACTCCATTCTGTCGCGCGGGACGGAGACGTCGAGGTCGAGCGGGCGGGCTGTCTCGGCGGGCTAGGCCGCGCGCAGGCTCCCGCCGCGCTCGCTGCGCCAGGCCCAGGTGCGAGTCTGCAGGTCGGGAGTCATCTCTCGCGCAATGTAGCCGCAATCCGGCGCGCGCGAAACTCCGAAAAAGGGTCAGACCCCGCCGGGGTCTGGCCCTTGGCCGAAGAAGAGCCGGCTCTACACTGCGAACCGTGGCAATTACGGGCTCAACCTGGTCTCCAGCGTCGTGGCGCTCGTTCACGGCGCTGCAACAGCCCGACTGGCCGAGCGCCGAGCGCGTGGAGGCCGTTCGCGCCCGGTTGGCCGCGATGCCGCCGCTCGTCTTCGCGGGTGAGGCGCGTGCGCTCCGCGACGCGCTCGCCCGGGTGGCCGAGGGGCAAGCGTTCCTGCTCCAGGCCGGCGATTGCGTGGAGTCGTTCCACGAGTTCTCGGCGATCACGATCCGCGAGAAGCTGAAGATCATGCTGCAGATGGCCGCCGTGCTCACGTACGGCGCCACCCTCCCGGTTGTGAAGGTCGGCCGCATCGCCGGCCAGTTCGTCAAGCCGCGTACATCGCCGACCGAGCGCGTCGGCGCGGAGGAGGTCCCTGCGTTCCGCGGTCACATGGTCAACAGCGAGGCGCCGACCGCCGAAGCGCGCCGTCCCGATCCCGAGCGGATGCTGCACGGCTACCACCAGTCGGCTGCGACGCTCAATCTCGTGCGCGCATTCACGAAGGGAGGCTTCGCCGACCTCAACCAGGTGCACATGTGGAACCAGGAATTCGTTGCAACCTCGCCGCAGGGACGGCGCTACGAGCAGCTCGCGTCCGAGATCGAGCGTGCACTGCGCTTTATGGCCGCGTGCGGGATCGACCTGCGCGACGAGCCGCAGCTCCACCAGGTCGACTTCTGGACGAGCCACGAAGGGTTGCTGCTCGAGTACGAGGAAGCGTTGACGCGCCGTGACTCGCTGACCGGCGACTGGTACGACTGCTCCGCCCACATGCTCTGGATCGGCGAGCGCACGCGGCAGCCCGACGGAGCACACGTGGAGTTCTTCGCGGGCGTCAACAATCCGATCGGGGTCAAGCTCGGCCCGACCGCGACGGCGGAGGAAGCGCTCGAGCTGTGCGAGCGGCTGAATCCGCAGCGGATTCCCGGTCGGATCACGTTGATCACGCGTATGGGCGCCGAGCGCGTCTTCGAGCTGCTGCCGCCGATCCTGCGTGCAGTTCGCGACGCCGAACATCCCGTGGTCTGGGTGTGCGATCCGATGCACGCCAACGTGTTCACGAGCACGACCGGACGGAAGACACGGCATTTCGACGCCGTCCTCGGCGAGATCGAAGGGTTCTTCGCGGCGCACAGGCAGGCCGGCTCGTGGCCAGGCGGCGTCCATCTCGAGTTCACGGGCGACGACGTCACGGAGTGCCTCGGCGGCTCGGAGGACGTACAGGAGTCGCAGCTCGACACGCGCTACATGTCGCTTTGCGATCCGCGCCTGAATGCGCGCCAGTCGCTCGACCTCGCCTTCCGCGTGGCCGAGCTGATGCGTTCGGCCTAGTGGTCGGCCGGCTTGCGATCGTCGGCACGGGCCTGATCGGCACGTCGGTTGGCCTCGCCGCGCGCGAGGCGGGCGTCGACGAGGTGCGCGGCTGGGACGTCGACAGCGACGCGCTCGAGGTCGCTGCAGCGCGGGGGGCCGTCGACCCGTCCGGCTCGCTCGAAGAAGCGGTCGTCGGCGCGGAGCTCGCGGTCGTCGCTGCGCCCGTCGCGTCGCTTCCGGCGGAGGTCGAAGCCGTGCTCGAGGCGAGCGGAACCGGGACGACCGTCACGGACGTCGGCTCGACGAAGGGCGCGATCACCTCCAGCGTCACCGACGCCCGTTTCATCGGCGGCCATCCTGTCTGCGGCTCCGAAGCGCGCGGGCCCGCACATGCGACGGGCGAGCTCTTCCGCGGCGCGACGTGGTTCCTGACGCCGGTTGCGGCGACGGAGCCGAATCGCTATCGCACACTCCACGGGTTCGTCGCGTCGCTCGGGGCTGTTCCGATCGCCGTCGATCCGTTGGCGCACGACCGGCTCGTCGCGCTGACGAGCCATCTGCCGCACGCGCTCGCGAATCTGTTGTTGAACCAAGCGGGATCGAGTCGGATCGAAGGTCACGACCCTCTCGAAGCGGCGGGCGGATCGCTGCGCGACATGACACGCGTCGCCGGCGCGAACCCGCGTATCTGGGTGGACATCTTCCTCGACAACGCCGACGCGTTGGCGGCGGCCCTCGGCGAGCATCGGCGGCGCATCGAGCAGGTCGAGCGCGCGCTCGCGGCGGGCGACGCCGGCTTCCTCGCGCGCTGGATCGCCGAAGCGGCCGGCAATCGGCGGCGAATGCTTGCCGAAGCGTACGAGCAACCGGGTGTGTTGCAGCGGCTGCGCGTGCACATTCCCGACCGGCCCGGCGTGCTCGCGGGAATCACTCAGGCGCTCGGCGCGGCGCGCATCAACATCGAAGACTTCGAGCTTCACCACATGTCTCGCGAGCGTGGTGGAACGCTGACGCTGCTCGTCTCGGGCGAGAACGAGGCGGTGCGCGCGAGCGAGCTGCTCGAGGCGCAGGGATACAGCGTGGTGATCGCGCCAGTCATCGACGAATGAAGGTCGAGCCTGTCGCGTCGCTCGTTGGTCACATCGCGGTTCCGGGCGACAAGTCGATTTCTCACCGTGCAGTGTTGATCGGCGCGCTTTGCGAAGACGAGACCCGGGTGCACGGCTTCGGTCGCTCCGGCGACACCGAGTCCACTGTCGACGCGGTGCGCGCACTCGGCGTCGACGTCGAGGACGTCGGGGACGACGAGCTCGTCGTGCACGGGGTCGGCCTGCGTGGATTGCAACAGCCCGATACGCCGATCGACTGCGGCAATGCGGGCACACTGCTGCGCCTGCTCACGGGAATCCTCGCCGGCCAGCCCGGCCGCTACGAGCTGACCGGCGACGACTCATTGCGCTCGCGGCCGATGGACCGCATCGCCGAACCGCTGACGCGCATGGGCGCGCGGATCGAGACGACAGACGGCCGCGCCCCGCTCTCCGTCGAGGGCTCAGATTCACTACGCGGGATCGACTACACCCTGCCGGTCGCCTCCGCGCAGGTGAAGTCGGCGCTGCTGCTCGCGGGGCTGAACGCGCACGGCATGACGACGGTGGTGGAGCCCGCGCCGACACGCGACCACACCGAGGTGATGCTCGACGCGGCGGGCGCACGCGTGCGTAGGCGTCCCAGGTCTGTCTCCGTCGAGCCGGCCTCGCGCCTGCGGCTCGAGGAGGTCGTCGTGCCCGGAGACTTCTCTGCGGCGGCGCCGTTCCTCGTCGCGGCGACGTTACTCGCCGGATCCGAGCTCACGATCCACGACGTCGGCCTGAATCCGCGCCGCACGGGACTGCTCGACGTGCTCGCGCGGATGGGCGCGCGGATCAGCATCTTCAACCGGCGCAAGCTCGGTGGCGAGTGGATCGGCGACCTCGAAATCCGTTCCGCCGAGCTGATCGGGACAGAGATCACGTCTTCTGAAGTCCCGCTACTCGTCGACGAGTTGCCGCTGTTCGCGCTCGCCGCAGCGTTCGCCCGCGGCTCGAGCAGCGTCCGCGGCGCGGGTGAGCTGCGTGTCAAGGAAACGGATCGCATCGAAACAGTGACGAATGCGCTGCGCACACTTGGCGTGCGGATGCGAGCGCGCGACGACGGCTTCGAGGTGCGCGGAGTGCCGTCCCGTCCGCGCGGAGGTTCGATGCGCTCGAACGGGGATCACCGCGTCGCGATGCTCGGTGCGGTCGCGGGGCTCGTCTCTCGCGAAGGCGTCGAGATCGGGGAAGCCGACGCGGTCGCTATAAGCTTCCCCGGGTTTTTCGAGCTTCTCGACTCGGTCTCACGACGATGATCGTTGCCATAGACGGGCCCGCGGGCGCGGGCAAGAGCACGGTCGCCCGGCGTCTCGCTGAGCGGCTCGGTTTCCGCTACCTCGACACCGGCGCGATGTACCGCGCGCTGACGTGGCTCGCCTTGCAGCGTGGACTGCCGCTCGGTGACGGTGAACCGCTCGGCGAGCTGGCACGCGCGAATCCGGTGACGTTCGACGAGTACAGGCGCGTGTGGATCGCCGGAACCGACGTCACGGCGTCCATCCGGCAGTCGCGCATCGACCAGAGCGTTCCGGTGGTCGCGCGTCATCGAGCCGTCCGCGAAGTGATGCGCGAGCGGCAGCGCGCGCTGGCTGCCGAAGGAGATGTCGTGATCGAGGGACGCGACATCGGCACGGTGGTCGCGCCCGACGCGCAAGTGAAGATCTACCTGATCGCGGATCCGACGATCCGCGCACGCCGCCGCCAGGCCGAGCGTCCCGACATCGGAGGCGACGCACTCGTCACCGACCTCCGTCAGCGCGACAAAGAAGATTCCCCGCGCATGCATCCCGCCGACGACGCGGAGGTGATCGACACGACCAATCTGGAGGTCGAGAGCGTCGTCGATCACATCGAGGAGCTCGTCCGCTCCCGCCAACCCGCCTAGTGCCCCGTCCGGTAACAGTCAGTGCATTTCTGGCGGAGCACGAGTCCGCCATGCGGCGTCCTCAGTCGGCCCAATATGTCGTCATATCGAGCCTCCCTGCGTCCTTGCCTGGCGGCCTCGTGCAGTCGCCAGAAACGCGAGACTGTCACCGGACGGGGCACAGATGAATCGTCTCCAGCTGACCTGGCTCGTCGGCCGGATGGTGATCGGCGGACTCGTCCGTCTCTTCACACCGCTGCGCGTGTACGGCATCGAGCGCGTCCCGCGTCACGGTCCGGTCGTGCTCTGCTGCAACCATTTTTCGTGGCTCGATCCGTGGGCCATCGGAGCCACCTTCCCGCGCAACATCTTCTACGTTGCAAAGCAGGAAGCGCACGACACGCCGGTCATGGGCTGGTTCATTCGGCTGTTCGGGACGTCGTCCGTCCGCCGGGGCGAGTCGGACCGTGAAGCGGTGCGTGTGATGCGCGAGGTCGTCCGTCGCGGCGACGTGCTCGGGATGTTTCCTGAGGGGACGCGGCAGAAGGTGGAGCCCGGTCCTGTGCTCCCTGGCGCGGCGATGGTCGCGGTCCAGGAGCGTGTGCCGGTTGTTTGCTGCGCGATCGAAGGCACGCAGCGGTGGCGGATCGGCAACTTCGAGCCCGTCTCGATCGGGTTCGGAGAGCCGTTCGACCTGAACCACCATCCGCGCAACTCGAAGGGCTATCGCGCGGCGGCGATCGACATCCAAGGCGAGATCCGCCGGCAGTGGGAGTTCCTCGTCCGCGCACAAGAGCTCGGCCACCCGCGAATTGCGATCCCACCGCCATGAGCGAGCCCGAGCCGCTGCTCGGCACGGTTGCGGTCGTCGGCTTCCCGAACGTCGGCAAGTCGACGCTCGTCAATAGGCTGACCGGGTCGCGTGCTGCCGTCGTGCACGAGCAGCCGGGCGTGACGCGCGACCGCAAGGAACTCGTTGCGGATTGGGCCGGCAAGCGGTTCCTCGTCGTCGACACGGGAGGAGTCGACGTCGCCGATCCTTCACCGATCACGCAATCCGTCGCCGATCAGGCGCGCGAAGCGGTCGCAGAGGCGGATCTGGTTGTGTTCGTCGTTGACGCTCGCGCCGGGATCACACCGGGCGACGAGGAGGTAGCGGACATCCTCCGCCGCGCGCGCAAGCCGGTGGTGCTCGTAGCGAACAAGATCGACGATCCGAGGCAGGAAGGTCTCGCGCTCGAGTTCCACCGCCTCGGCCTCGGCGAGCCGCATCCGGTCTCGGCGCTCCACGGCAACGGGACGGGCGACCTGCTGGACGAGGTCATCGCGCACCTCCCCGGCCGGGGACGCACGAGCGTCGGGGAAGACGCGATCCGGGTCGCGATCCTCGGGCGGACGAACGTGGGGAAGTCGTCGCTCTTGAACGCGATCCTCGGCCGCGAGCGCGTGATCGTCTCCGAAGTTCCCGGCACGACCAGAGACGCGATCGACACGGTGTTCAACCGAGGTGACCGGACGTTCGTCTTCGTCGACACCGCAGGCTTGCGCCGCAAGCGCAAGCACCGGCAGGGCGTCGACTACTACTCCGAGCTGCGCGCGCTCGAAGCCGCCGACCGCGCGGATGTGGCTCTCGTCCTGATCGACAGCTCGGACGGGATCGTCGAGCAGGATCTCTCGGTCGCCGACGTCGCGCGCAAGGCGCACTGTTCGACACTCGTCGTCCTTTCCAAATGGGACATCACGACGGTTGACATCGAAGACGTGCGGCCTGAGCTCGAACGGCGCCTACGCCAGCGCCCGCCTTGGGTTGCGGTCTCGGCGAAGACGGGCCGCGGGCTCGAGCGGTTGCTCGATGCGATCGAGAGGCTGTACGACAAGCACGTGATGCGGGTGCCAACGGCGGAGCTCAACCGCTTCCTTGCGGAGCTGCGCGACGCGCGACAGCCGCCGTCGTGCAACGGCAAACGGCTGAATCTGCTGTACGGCGCCCAGGTGAGGGTGCGGCCGCCGCGCTTCCGCTTCTCTGTCAACGATCCATCGCTCGTGACGCGCGATTACGGCTACTGGGTCGAGAACCAATTGCGCGACCGCTTCGAACTCGAGGGCGTGCCTGTGTCGATCGACTTCGTCAGACGCTCTTAAGCCGAGCGAAAGCTGGCGCTTTCGCTCGGGTATTAAGGTTGCCGCTTCGCGGGAACGTGCGCGGGCAAAGCCCGCGTACTCCAAATGGTGCTTAGGCATGGTCGCTTGGTGGCCGGGATGCGATCCTAGGACGATGCGCGTCGTTGTCGTCGGGGGTGGGTCCTGGGGATCCGCGTTCTCGTGTCTGCTGCGCGATCGCGGACATCGAGTGACGCTCGCGTGCCGCGATCCCGACCAGGCGCGTGCGATCACCGAGACGGGACGAAACCCGCGCTACCTCCAGGAGGCGGATCTGGTCGGCGTGACCGCCGTCGCTCTCGCCGACGAGCCTTTCGACGACGCAGAACTGATCGTGCTCGCGCTGCCGAGCCGCGCTTTCGCGGAGGTCGCCGCGACGCTGCCCGGCGACGCGCCGGTCCTGAGTCTCACAAAGGGGCTCGACCCGGCCACCGGCGCTCGGTTGTCGACACGCGTCGAGGGACGGCCCGTCGCGGTGCTCTCCGGTCCGAACATGGCGGAGGAGATCGTCGAGGGTCTGCCGTCCGCCGCGGTGATCGCGAGCGAGAACCGCGCGTTTGCGGAGGACCTGCAGCACGGGATCAACTCGATGGTCTTCCGTGTCTACGTCAACGACGATCTCGTAGGCGTCGAGCTGTGCGCGGCTGCGAAGAATGTGATCGCGCTCGCTGCGGGCGGCGTCGACGGCCTTGGTCTAGGCGACAACGCGAAGGCGAGCCTGATCACCCGCGGCCTCGCCGAGATGGCACGGCTCGGCGAGGCATGCGGCGCCCAGCCCGACACGTTCGCAGGGCTCGCAGGGATGGGCGATCTGATCGTCACGTGCTTCTCCGGCTACGGCCGCAACCGGCGCGCCGGCGAGCTGATCGCCCGCGGACTGACGGCCGAGGAGGCAATGGGCGAGATCGGCCAGGTCGTCGAGGGTCTCACGACCGCACCCGTGCTGAGGGACCTATCACATCGGCTCGGCGTCGAGCTCCCGATCACCGAAGGCGTCTGCAGCGTCCTCGACGGGACGGCCTTGCACGAGCTGCTCGCGACTCTGATGGGTAGGCAGCCAACAGCAGAGTGACAGCTACCATTTTGGGGATGCGCGCCTTCGCAGCAGCCGCGCTCGCCTCGCTCGCGTTCGTCGTCGCCAGTTGCGGCGGGAGCAACAGCGCCTCGGTTGCGGGCGCGGATCCGGATGGCGGCGCAGCCTCGCTCGTCCCGAAGGACGCAACGGCGTTCGTCGCCGTCGGGACAGATCTCTCGTCACAGCAGTGGCAGCACGTCGATGCGCTCACCAAGAACTTCCCCGCGCGCGCCAAGTTGATGGCGGAGGTCCTGCACGGACTCGACTTTCAAAAGGACGTGGCACCCGCACTCGGCCCGGAAGTGGACGTAACAGTCCTCGGCAAGAAGGACTACGTCGCGTTCGCCAAGCCGAGCGACGAGGCGAAGCTGAGCGCGCTCGCCGCCAAGCTCAGCACGGGGACGGAGCACTACACCGTGCAGAAGATCGGCGGCTGGTCGGTCGTCGCGGACTCACAGGATCTGTTCAACGAAGTGCGCGCAGCACAGAGCGGGCAGTCGCTCGCCGAAAGTCCGACGTTCCAAACCGCGTGGGCCTCGGTCGCGGGCGACGGAATTGCCCGCGCCTACATGAGCCACGGGAACGCCGGCTGGCTCGCGGCCAAGGTCAGCGCCGACTCCGATGCGTTGCGCGCCGACGCCGTCCTGCATCCGCGTCAGGCTCCGACGCTCGCCGCGCAGTCGTTGCTCGGTGACGTTCCATCGGGGGCTGCGCTCGCGGTCGCATTTCGCAGCACCGGAGACCTGCTTGCCCAGGTGCACGTGGCCAAGCTTCCGGTGAAGCAGCTCGCGCCGCTCCTCTCCGGCGGCGGCGTCCTCTACATGCGTCCGGCCGGGCTCATCCCGGAGCTTGCGCTCGAGCTCGCCCCGAAGAATCCGCAGGCCGCGCTCACGACGGCCCGCACACTGCTCCGCTCGCTCAAGCTCGGCCCGGTTCAGCTGACGGCGCAGATCTCCGACGGAAAGCTCGTCATCGCCGACTCTCCGACTGCGGTCGCCGCATTGCGCACGGGACCGAAGCTCGTCGACGACGCGGCCTTCAAGGACACACTGTCGAAGGCGGGAGTCCCGGCGGATACCTCGTTCCTCGCCTACGCGGACGTTTCCCAGGTCGCGCCGTTCGTTCCGCCGCTCGTGCAGGCCGTGACCGGGAAAGCACCCGATCCGGCGCTCGCCGACAACCTGGCGCACGTCACCACGATCGTCGCCTGGGGAACCCGGGACGGAGCTTTGGTGCACCTGCACCTTTGGGTGAAGCCGAAATAACCGGTTAGCAGCTAGCCTTCCGCACCAATGGCCACGCGCGAGTTCCTCTTCACGTCCGAGTCCGTCACCGAAGGACATCCCGACAAGATCGCCGACCAGGTCTCCGACACCGTGCTCGACGCAGTGATCGGCGACGACCCGAACGCGCGCTGCGCGTGCGAGACGCTGATCACGACGGGTCTCGTCGTCGTGGCGGGTGAGATCTCCACCGAGACGTGGGTCGACATCCCGAAGCTCGTGCGGCAGAAGATCGCGGACATCGGCTACACGCACTCCGAGTGGGGCTTCGACGCGATGACCTGCGGAGTCGTCGTCGCGATCGACGAACAGTCGCCGGACATCGCCCAGGGCGTCGATGCCTCGTATGAGGTGCAGCACGACCCCGGCGACAACGATCCGCTCGACCTGCTCGGCGCCGGAGACCAGGGAATGATGTTCGGCTCCGCGACGAATGAGACGAAGGAGCTGATGCCGCTGCCGATCACTCTGGCGCACAAGATCTGCAAGCGCCTCGCTGAGGTGCGCAAGGCCGGCGAGCTTCCCTATTTGCGCCCGGACGGCAAAGCGCAGGTGACGATTCGCTACGAGCTCGACGACCACGGAGCGCAGCGTCCGGTCGAGATCGAGCGCGTCCTCGTCTCGACGCAGCACTCCGACGGCATCAGCTCGGAGGATCTGATCAAGCCGGACATCGTCGACCGCGTACTGCGGCCGATCTTGCCTCCCGATTTCTACGACGAGAAGAGACTGCTCGACGATCGAGACTTCGTCTTCGTCAATCCGACCGGGAAGTTCGTGCTTGGTGGGCCGATGGGCGACACGGGCCTGACCGGACGGAAGATCATCGTCGACACGTACGGCGGCGCCGCGCGCCACGGCGGCGGTGCGTTCTCCGGGAAGGACCCGACGAAGGTCGACCGTTCGGCGGCGTATGCGGCGCGTTACGTGGCGAAGAACATCGTCGCTGCGGGGCTCGCGGATCGCTGCGAGCTCAACGTCGCGTACGCGATCGGCGTCGCGCATCCGGTCTCGCTTGCGGTGCGTACTTTCGACACGGAGAACGTCCCGGTCGACCGGATCCTCGAGCTCGTGCGCGAGCACTTCGACCTTCGCCCTGCTGCGATCCTGCGCGACCTCCGGCTCCAGCGTCCGATCTTCGCGAAGACCGCCGCGTACGGGCACTTCGGCCGGGACGACCACGACTTCACGTGGGAGCGGACGGACAAGGCCGATGCGCTGCGTGAAACCGCCGGCCTCGCGGCTCAATCCGTCGCGTAGCGCCTCCCGTAGAGGACGGACAGAGCATTTACTTTCCGCCCTAGCCTGGCTTAGGGTTGCGCAACCGCGACGGGAGGGGGAGAGATGACGAAGGTGCGGGGGCTTACGGTCATTGCCGCGTTCGGGTTGGCTTGTCTCATCGGCGTGTCGGGTGCCGAGGCCGGGCCGGCGAACGCGCGCTTGACGAACGACAATTCCAGCTACATCAGCGATTACACGCTCGTCACCGGGAATCCCTACACGGACGATGTGTTGACGGCGTGCTCGCAGAGCCGCGGACGGCAGAACGAGCCGGCCGTCGCAGTCGATCCGCGGAACACGCATGTGATCGTCGGCAGCTCCAACGACGATTGCGGCGTCTTCGCAGCCGACGGGACGTTCATCGGCCTCGGGATCGCCTGGATGGGCTACTACCGCTCGCAGGACGGCGGAGCGAGCTTCACCAGCTCGCTCATACCGGGCTACCCAGGCGATGCATCGCCCTACGCCGCGCGGGCGAACGTGCGGACCGCGTTCTCCGGTGACCCGGTGCTCGCGTGGGACAACCACGGGCGCTTGTTCGCGGGCTCCGAGAGCTCCGGCGATCGCGAGGGCACGAACAAGACCTTCGGCGACGTGTGGGTGGCGACGTACCAGAACCCGAACGGTCCAGACGGCGCCGCGGCGGACGACGGGAAGGAGTTCGGCCGGTCGCTCGACGTCGCGCAGGGATCTGCGTCTCCGACTCCGTTCTTCAGTGGTGTGTTCCACGACAAGACGGCGATCGAGGTCGACCGCACGGGCGGACCCTGCGACGGGAACGTCTATTTCGCTTGGGCGCGGTTCACCGGCGACGGGTCGAACGGCTTCAACTCGAGCGTCTACTTCAGCCGCTCGATCGATCACGGGCAGACGTTCTCCAGTCCGCTCAAGATCAGCCAGACGGTGCACGACATCCAGTTCCCGGACATCTCCGTTACCGGGAACGGCCACGTCTACATCACGTATCGCCAGTTCGCGGACGTGCGCAGCAACTCGTCAACCGACGCGATCGCGTACAACGCCTCGACCGATTGCGGTGCGACCTTCTCGGCGCCACGTCTCGTGCAGTCGTTCGAGCCGTACGATCCGACCGATCTCTCCGACTCGGGAGCGATCGCCGGCTTCTGCGGCGATTTCGCGTCCCACTGCCAGTCGGGCTACACGTTCATGCGCGGCGGCACGCAGGTGCGCGCGACGGCCGATCAGCGGGACGCCTCGCATGACTTCATCTACGTGGTCTACGACCCGTCGATCCCGGGCACCGAAGTTCCGAGCGGGACGACGTACGGGTCGGTCACCTCGGAGGACCTGCCCGCACAGTTCCATCAGAATGTGGGCAGCCAGTCCGGGATCTATTTCTTCCGGCTGGATGGAACGACCGGCGCGCACACGACGCCTGTACTGATCGACGATCCGCGGACGCGCGGCGGACTACAGCGCTTCCCGGACATCTCCGTTGACACGGGAACCATGCACGCGCTGTGGTGGGACAGCCGCAATGACTCGTGCTACAGCCCGAAACGGCCGATCGGCAATTGCGCCGGCGGCGGCACGGTCCCCGCGCTCGACGCGTTCGGCGCGTCGGGTTCGACGGCGACACTGAGCTGGTCGTCCGCGGCGCGGCTGAGCACGGTCACGAGCAACCCGAACTGGGAGCAGTACGGCGGGCGCACGTCCCCGTTCGGCGGGGACTACCTCTACATCAGCTCCGTTGGAACGTTCTCGTACGGGGTCTGGACCGACTGGCGTAACGTCGTCGCCGGTACTGATCCGCGCGAGGGCGGTGACAATGACTCCGACAGCGCCGATGTCCATCAATGCCGTACGCAGAACCCCGACGGCAGCTTCTCGCGCGATACCTGCCCGTACGCGGGCGGGCTCGACCAGAACATCTACGGCGACGTAACTCCGTAGTGGCTTGGGACCGGGGGCGGGCGTTCGGCCCGCCCCCGGCTAAGCGCGACGCACGAACAGCCCGGCCGCGGCCTTCTCGCCGACGGCCCGGTCGTCGCCGTTCAGGCGTACGGTGAACTGGCCCGCGGCCGGCTGCGCGTCGTACAGCTCGATCTCCGCTCCCGGGACGAGCCCCTGGTCGTAGAACCAGTGGAGCAGGTCGCCGTCGTGTTCCGCGAGGCGGACGATCGTCGCGGCGTCGCCCGGCTCGAGCTCGGACAACGGCGCGAGCTCATCGTTCTCCGCTTGCTCGACGCTCGGATCGACCGGCCAACCGTGCGGACACCGCTCGGGACTGCCGAGCCGCTCGTCGATGCGCTCGACCATGTCGTCCGTGAACGTGTCACCGAGCGCGTCGGCGTGAACGTGGGCCTCGGCGGCCGTATAGCCCATGAAGTCCGTGAGCATTCGCTCGATGATCCGGTGCTTGCGCACGACCTTCTCTGCACGCTTCCGGCCGGCCTGAGTGAGCAGCGCCTCCTTGTGCTCGCCGCGTTCGATCAGCCCCTCGCTCTCGAGCCGCTTCAACATCTCGCCGGCCGAAGCGCGCGAGACGCCGAGCATCTCGGCGACGCGAGAGGCGAGGGTTGGGGAGCCCGTGGCGACCGGCTTGTACTCGCCGATCGGAAAGGCAAGGAAGTAGATCGTCTCGAGGTACTCGTCGACGGAGTGGCCCTGAGCCATTTCGGGCATCCTAGTGCCCCTCCCAGCGATACTCACGTCGGCTTCTGGCCCGCGATCACGCGGCGCCAGAGTCCACCCTCGCCCTTAGCAAGGCAATCCAGCCTTGCTGCGAGTGAGTGCAGCCTCTGGCTTGGTGCTCGCGACCCAGAAGCCGGGCAGCATCACTGTGAGGGGCACAAGGCGCCGACAAAGTGCATGTAAGGTGAGCCTTACAACACGATGAGCACCGCCCAGACCCTTCTGCTCGGCGCAGTCGCCGGGTTCACGATCTTCCTCGGCCTGCCGATCGGCCGCATGCAGAACGTCAGCGCGCACACGAAGGCGTTCCTGTCGTCGTTCGCAACCGGCGTCTTGATCTTCCTCTTGTGGGACGTGCTCTCGAACGCTGTCGATCCCGTCGAAAGCGCACTCAGGGCCGGACGGGACGGGAGATTCCTGTGGCTCGCATTCCTGCTCGGCGTCGGTTTCTCAGCCGGCGTCCTCAGCCTCGTCTACTACGACACGTGGATGAAGCGGCGGCGCCGACGTGCGTTCCTCGGTCCCGGCGCAGCGTCGACGGCGGAGTTCGAAGAGCACCCGTACTTCACCGGCATGTCGCCAGCACGCTGGCTCGCGCTCTTCATCGCCACCGGGATCGGGCTGCACAACTTCTCGGAGGGCCTTGCGATCGGGCAGTCCTCCGCGCGCGGCGAGTTGAGCCTCGCGATCGTGCTGATCATCGGCTTCGGCCTGCACAACGCGACGGAGGGCCTCGGCATCTGCGCGCCTCTGGCCGGCGAGGCCGACCGTCCGAGCTGGACGTTTCTCGCTCTGCTCGGGCTGATCGGCGGCGGGCCGACCTTTCTCGGGACGCTGCTCGGCCGCGCGTGGGTCAGTGAAAGCGTGTCGATCCTGTTTCTCTCGCTCGCCGCGGGCTCGATCCTCTACGTCGTGATCGAGCTGCTGAACGTCGGGCGCGTGCTCGCACCGAAGCTGCTCGTCACGTGGGGCGTGTTGTTCGGATTGATCGTCGGCTTTGCGACCGACTTCATCCTCGTTGCGGCGGGCGTCTAGCCCGCACCAGCGCGAGGTCCTTGTAGCTCCACAGAAGCTCCGCGTCGAAGCCCGCGTCGCGTAGCCACTCCACCTGGTCGTCCGCCCGGTCGGGAAGATCCATGACCCAGTCGATCGGCGTGACGACATTCGCCGGATCGTCGGGAACGACGACGTCCGCGAGCACGAACACGCCCCCGGGGCGAAGCACCTCTGCCACTCGACGGAAGAGGTCCCGTTTGCCGGCGCCGTCGAGATGGTGAACGGCGAGCGCGGAGTAGACGAGGTCGAAAGGCCCGGCAGGGAGCGGATCCTCGAGACGGCCCAGACGAAGATCGGCCTCGGGAACTGCAGTTCGCGCTCGCTCGAGCATCTCGGCGCTGGAGTCGATGGCGACGAGTCGTGCATCCGGATACAGCTCCCGGACGCGGCAGGCGGTCTCGCCGGTGCCGATGCCGAGCTCGAGCATGTCCTGCACGTCCGATCCCTCCGTTGCGGCCGCCGTTCGATCCTGCAGCTCCGGATAGGTCGGGACCTCCGCGAGCATGTTCTTCAGGTACGTCTCGGGGTCCCAGTGCCACTGCGTCATGCGTTCACCATACGCTGAGGTAGTGCCCCTCCCAGCAATACTCGCGTCGGCTTCTGGCCCGCGATCACGCGGCGCCAGAGTCCACCCTCGCCCTTACCAAGGCTTGTCCAGCCTTGCCGCGGGCGAGTGCGGCCTCCGGCTTGGTGCTCGCGACCCAGAAGCCGGGCAGCATCACTGGGAGGGGCACCGGTGAGTCGCTTTGCCTCCGTCGTCCCGCTCGTTACCGCGCGTGCCCTCGCGCGCGAGTTCACCTACGAGGTACCCGACGAGGTCGGCCGCGGCGCCGTCGTCGACGTGCGCTTCGGCAATGCGCGTCGCCGAGGCGTCGTCACCGATGTCGACGTGCCGCCGCCGGAAGGCGTTCAGGCCGCACCCGTCGAGCGCGTCGTGGAGGAGCTCTCGCCGGCGCTCGTCGAGCTGGCGCTGTGGGTTGCGGAGTACTACGGCTCGACACCGGGACGCGCGTTGTCGCTCGTCGCGCCGTTGAAGCGGCGTTCGCGCGGAGTGCGTCCACAGCCCGCGGAACGTGACGCGCTCGCCGGCGAGCCGGAGCCCGTGTCGCTCAGCACGTCGCAGCGCTCCGCACTCGATCGGATCGTCGACGCACTCGACGAGCGACGGGCCGCGAACTTCCTCCTCTACGGCGCGACGGGAAGCGGCAAGACCGAGGTCTACCTGCAGGCGTGCGCGGCGGCTCTCGCGCGCGGTCGCAGCGCGATCGTCCTCGTGCCGGAGATCGCGTTGACGCCGCAGGCGCTCGGCCGCTTCCGCGCGCGCTTCGGCGATCGAATCGCCGTTCTGCATTCGGCGCTGACCGAAGCAGAGCGCCGCGACGAGCGAGAGCGAATCGCACGCGGCGACGCAAGCATCGTCGTCGGCGCGCGGTCGGCTGTGTTTGCACCGGTGCGAGCGCTTGGGGTGATCTGCGTCGACGAGGAGCACGACTCGTCGTACAAGCAGGAGTCCGACCCGCGCTACGACGCGCGCACGGTGGCCGCGAAGCGTGCGTCGCTCGAGCAGGCGGTTGCGGTGTACGGCAGCGCGACGCCGCGTCCTGAGAGCTGGGAGCGCCTCGAGCGCCTCGAGCTCGGCGCCCGGATCGGTCGCGCCTTGCCGCCCGTTCGGATCGTCGACCTGCGCCGCGAGGCGGGGTATCCGCTGTCCGCGCCACTGCTCGCGGAGCTGGGTGCGATCGAAACGCGCGGGGGCAAGGCGATCCTGTTGCTCAATCGGCGCGGTGTTGCCCCGGCGCTGCATTGTCGTGCGTGCGGTGTCACCCTGCGGTGCGCGAACTGCGACGTCGCCCTCGTCCTCCATCGCGACGGCGTCCTCCACTGTCACCACTGCGGTCATCACGAATTAGCACCGGACGCGTGTCCCGCATGTACATCGCCCGAGCTCGCACGCATCGGCGCGGGCACGCAGCGACTCGAGCGCGAGCTGAAGGAGCGGCTGCCCGGCTTGGAGCGCATCCGCCTCGACGCCGACACGGTCGCAAAGCCCGGCGCGCTCGCGGCGGCCTTGTCGCGCTTTGCCGCTACGGACCATGTCGTGCTCCTGGGGACGCAGATGGTTGCGAAGGGCCATCACTTCCCTGGTGTTGCGCTCGCGGCCGTCGTCGACGCCGATACGGGGCTCGGTCTGCCGGATTTCCGCGCCGAAGAGCGGACGTTCCAGCTGATGACGCAGCTTGCGGGGAGGAGCGGCCGCGACGCACCAGGCCGCGTGCTCGTGCAGACCTTTCAGCCGGACGCGCGCGCCATCGCACTCGCGGCGAATCACGACGTTCCGCGCTTCCTCGCGGGCGAGCTCGCCCGTCGGGGCGAGCTCGGCTATCCGCCGTTCCGGCATCTCGTGCGCATCGTCGTCGCCGGCCCGGAGCCAGACGCGCCGTTGCAGGCGCTTGAGGAATTGCGCGCCTCGCTTCGAGACGACGACGTGCTCGGTCCCGCGCCGCTCCTGCGGCTACGCGGCCGCTATCGCGCCCAGCTCGTCGCGAAGACGGAACGGCCACGCAGGATCGCCGCGCAGGCGGGACAACTCTTGTCCGCGGCTGCGCCGGCCATGCGCCGCGCAGGACTGACGGCCGTCGTCGACGTCGATCCGCAGGGCTTCTAGACGCACGTCAAAAAAGGGTCAGACCCCGTAGCGGTCGGACCCTTGTTCGCTACGTCGGCGGGAACCGCTCGAGGATCCAGCGGGCATCGAGCGGCTCGCGCGTGTACGGACGCCCGTTGACGCGAACGAAGTCGCCGGTGCGCGGATTCATCGGCAACCGCGACTCGGCCGGGAAGTAGCGGTTGTGCTTCTCGATCAGCTCGTTGACAGCGTCGAAGCGCCAGTGCTCCGCGAGCTCGTGCCAGGCACGCGCGAATTCCTCGTCCTCCGCGTGGAGGGCGCGCAACGCGTCCCAAGCCTCGCGGAGGTGCGTCTCATGCTCATCGACGGCGTTCTCGATCGCGCGCAGCCGTCGCATCCACGCGAGCGGCCCGCCCAGTGCGCGCAAGGCCGTGTCTGCGCCCGGACGAAAGTTCCGCAGGCGTCGCGGGAGCTCCCTGCCGCTGAGCGGGTTGTCGAGGAGATCCTCCTCGAGCGCCTCGCGCTCGCGACGGTCGCGCGGGGTCTCGGGACGGTGGACTCCCTGGCGCATGATCGACTCGCGCTCACGACGATCCATCACGGATAGTGTGCCCGCCATGGCCCAGGTCGAGGGTGAGATCCGCGAGCAGGAGCTCGACGCCGAGCGCGAGGCCCGCCGCCGGCTTGCGCTGGCGCAGATTCGCCAGTATCCGGACCCAGCGCTGCGTATGGAGGCGAGGCCGGTGGAAGAGTTCGACGACGATCTGCGCCGCCTCGTTGAGCGAATGCAGGCGCTCATGGCCGACGCAAGCGGCGTCGGGCTTGCCGGGACGCAGCTCGGGATCCTCCAGCGCGTCTTCGTCTTTGACACGCAGGACGAGGAGCCGGAGATCGCCGTGCTGGTCAATCCGGTGATCACGGAACACAGCGACGAAACCGAGGTCGACGACGAGGGCTGTCTGTCTCTCCAGGGTGTGCTCGTGCCCGTCGAGCGCGCGGTGCACATTCGGATCGAGGGCAAGAACGAGCGTGGCGAGGACGTGGCGCACGACCTCGACCACGCCGCCGCGCGGACGGTGCAGCACGAGCTTGACCACCTCGACGGCGTGCTGATCCTCGATCGCACGACGCCCGAGGCGCGCCGCGAGGCGCTCGGAACGCTGCGCCCTCGCGTCGTCATCTCGTAGTGCGTCTGGCCGTCGCCGCGACGGCGCCGTTCGGAGCAGACGTGCTGGAACGGCTCGCCGCCGAGCACGACGTCGCTGTCTCGCTGACCCGTCCCGACGCACCCCGAGGCCGCGGCCGGAAGACTGCTCCGTCGCCCGCGAAGGAAGTTGCCCAACGTCTGGGCATCGACGTGCTGCAACCCGCGCGGCTCACCGGCGAGGTGATGTTCGACGTCGATGCGGTGATCATTGCTGCCTACGGCCTCCTCATCCCCGACGAGCTGCTCGAGCGCAACCTCTGGCTCAACGTCCATCCCTCGCTGCTCCCGCGCTGGCGCGGCGCCGCACCGGTCGAACGCGCGATCATGGCAGGCGATCTGCAAACCGGAGTGACGATTCACCTCACGGTCACCGAGCTCGACGCGGGCCCGATCGCAGCGCAGCAGGCATTTCCAATCGGCCCCGACGACGAAGCCGGTGTCGTCTTCGCGCGCGCGGCGGAGATCGCGGTGGAGTTACTTCGTGACGTGCTGCCGGCCCCTCGTTTCGAACCTCAACCAGACGAAGGTGTGACGTACGCGGAGAAGATCACGGCAAAGGACCGCGAGCTCGACTGGAATCGTCCCGCGCAGGAGCTGCACAACCGTGTGCGCGCCCTCTCGCCGCACATCGGCGCGCGCGGAATCGTCGACGGCCGGCGGCTGATCGTCTGGCGCACGCGCATTCGCGACCGGAAGATCGAGCTGCTCGAGGTGCAACCGGAAGGCCGGCGCCGGATGACGTACGAGGAGTTCCAGCGCGGCCTCCGATGACTTCGCGGCAAGCCGCGTACCAGGTCGTGCTCCGCGTCTTCGAGGACGACGCGTATGCCGATCGTGTGCTGCGCAGCGCGGCCGCGGGCCTCGACGCACGCGACCGCGCGCTCGCGCAGCGCCTCGCGTACGGAACCGTGCAGCGCGTACGCGTTCTCGACTACGCAATCGATGAGATCGGCCGCCGACCCGTACGCAAGCTCGACCCACCTGTGCGCGCTGCGCTTCGGCTCGGCGCCTATCAACTCGCGTTCGCCGAAGGCATCGCGCAGCACGCAGCGGTGAACGAGACCGTCGAGCTCGTGCGCCGCGCGGGGCTCGAGCGCGCAGTCGCATTCACCAATGCGGTCATGCGCCGGCTCACCGACCGGATCCATCCACTGATCGACGCGCTGCCGGACGGACCACTCAAGCTCTCCTATCCGGATTGGATCGCGGATGTCTGGACGCGCGACTTCGGCGCCGACACGGCGCTCGCGCTCATGCGTGTGCAGAACGAGCCTCCGGAGACCGTCGTTCGTCTTGTGCGCGGTGATCCTCCGGGGGAACCCACCGACATCCCCGGGGCGTATCGCGTCGATCGCGTCGACGAGCGCTCACTGGAGGAAGGACGCGTCTGGCCGCAGAGCCGGGGCTCACAGCTCGCGGGTCTCGTCGTCGATGCGAGTAAAGGTGAGCGCACTCTCGATCTTTGCGCCGCGCCCGGCGGGAAGGCGACACAGCTCGCCGGCGAGGTTGTCGCCGTGGAGATCAATCCCGGCAGGGCGCGCGAGCTCGAAGAGAACGTGCGCCGCCTCGGTGCGAGCAACGTCACCGTCGTCAACGCGGACGGCCGTGACCTCCCGCCGGAGCTCACGGGCTTCGACCACGCGCTGGTCGACGCGCCGTGTTCGGGGCTTGGCGTGCTCGCGCAGCGACCCGACCTTCGCTGGCGCGCGCAGCCGCTGCCGGAACTCCAGCTCGAGCTCTTGCGTGCCGCTGCCGACCGCGTCCGACCGGGCGGAACGGTCGTCTATGCGGTGTGCACGACCAACTCCGACGAGAACGAGGCGATCGTCGCCGCGAGCGGGCTCGAGCCGGAGTCGCTCGCGGCCGAGTGGCCGACGTTCGTCCATCCGCGCCGCCGCGAGTTCCTGTTGACGCTGCCCCACGTACACCACACGAGCGGGTTTTTCATCGCGCGGCTTAGGGTTCCGTAGTGTCCTGGAGCGAATGGATCCGAACGATCGAGGTGGAGCCGTCGTTGTACGCGGCGGACTTCTCACGCCTCGGCGAGCAGGTCGACATCCTCCTGCGCGCGGGGGTTCGCATCTTCCACTTCGACATCGGGGACGGTCACTTCGTCCCGCCGATCACCATGGGCCCGATCGTGCTGCAGTCGATCTCCGGCCGGATTCACGAGCAGGAAGGCATGATCGACTGCCATCTGATGACCGAGACGCCCGAGAAGCACTTCGAGGCGGTTGCGGCCGCGGGCGGCGACAGCGTCACCGTTCACATCGAAGCGGCCACCGACCTGCCGGGAGTCGTGCGGGCGGCGCGCGAGCAGGAGCTGCAGATCGGAATGGCGTTCAAGCCTGAGACGAGCGCGGCGCATGCCGCTCAGGCCGCGCTCTCGGCCGGTGTGGACATGGTGCTGTGCATGAGCATCGAGCCGGGCTACTCCGGACAGCAGTTCATGCCCGAAGCGATCGAGCGCATCCGCACGGTTCGCGCCATGCTGCCGTCGGACATTCCGGTGCAGGTGGACGGCGGCATCGGTTACGACAACATCCGGGCGGTGCGCGAGGCAGGCGCATCGCTGTTCGTCGCCGGCTCGTCGATCTTCACTCACGAGGATCTGCCGCAGGCCTACCGTCGCTTGCTACAAGCACTCGCATGAGGGGTGAGTACGCCGGAGCCAGACTGAAGTCTGGCACCAGATTTCTGCAGCGTGCGCTCGAGCTCGCCGAGCGAGGGCGCGGAACGACACATCCGAATCCGGTCGTCGGCGCGGTCGTCGTGCGCGGCGAAGAGATCGTCGGTGAGGGTTGGACCGAGCCGCCGCCGGGTCGCCACGGCGAGATCGTCGCGCTCGACGCCGCCGGTCGCCTTGCGCGCGGCGCGACGCTCTACGTGACGATGGAGCCGTGCACGCACCACGGCCGCACGCCACCCTGCGTCGAGCGCGTGCTCGAGGCCGGCGTGCGTCGCGTCGTCGCGGGCGCGAACGACCCAAGTGAAGAGGCCGGCGGGGGGCTCGAGCGGCTCCGCGACGAGGGCGTCGACGTGGAGCTCGTCGATTCGTTCGCGGCGCGCCGGCAGAACGAGGCCTGGCGCACGTGGGCGACGATGCAACGGCCGTTCGTGATCCTGAAGCTCGCGCTGACACTCGACGGGCGGCTGACGATGCCGGGCTCGCGTTGGGTTACCGGCGAGGAAGCACGAAGGCGTGTGCACGAGCTGCGTGCCGACGTCGATGCGGTCGCCGTCGGGATGGGCACTGTTCGCGCCGACAGTCCGCTGCTGACGGCCCGTGACGTCCAGGCCGAGCGCCAGCCGCGTCGCCTCGCGTTCGGGACGGGACCTCTTCCGGCCGGATCCGAGCTCGAGTTGCGCGCGGGGCGCCTCTCGGACGAGCTCCGCGTGCTCGCCGACGAAGGTGTCCAGTCGCTCCTGGTCGAAGGCGGCGCCGCGCTCGCGCAGTCCCTTCTCCGCGAGGATCTCGTCGACAAGCTCATCCTCTTCGTCGCGCCGCGAATCGCGGGAAGCGGGCTCGCCTTTACACCGGAGCTGGAAGTGCCTGTCGAGCTCAGCCGCCTCAACGCAGATCCCGTCGGCGACGATGTCCTGCTCACGGCATACGTCCACGAGCCGTGAGCCACAATGGAGTACGTGTTCACCGGCATCGTTCGTGAGCGCGGCCGCATCGCCCTGTTCGACGGCGGTCGGCTCGTCGTCGACAGCGGGCTCCGCGCCGAGATCGGCGACTCGATCGCGGTCGACGGAGCCTGCCTGACCGTCGTCGCTGAACGCATCGGACGGCTCGAGTTCGACGTCGCGCCGGAGACGCTCAGCCGAGTGAAGCCCTTCCGGCGAGAGGTCAACCTCGAGTCTGCGTTACGTGCAGGGGAGCCGCTCGGTGGGCACTACGTCCAAGGTCACGTCGACGGCGTCGCACGCGTGCGTAGCGTCGAGCGGGAAGGCGAGGGAGCCCGTGCACGGTTCGACGCCGAGCCGGGTCTCCTGCGCTATCTCGTCGAGAAGGGCTCGGTCGCGGTCGACGGAGTCTCGTTGACGGTCGCCGAGCTCGACGACCAGGGATTCGCCGTCGCACTCGTGCCGCACACCCTCTCCGCGACGACGCTCGGCGGTCTGGCAGCCGGCGACGAGGTCAACATCGAGGTCGACGTGCTTGCGAAGTATGTCGAACGGCTCGTCCGGCTCCGTCAAATACCATGACCCTGGTGAAGGTCGAAGAACGCAGCGCTTTCGCGACCGTCGAGGAAGCGATCGAGGACATTCGGCAAGGGAAGTTCGTGGTCGTCGTCGACGCAGCCGACCGAGAGAACGAGGGCGACCTGACGATCGCGGCGCAGTTCGCAACGCCGGAAGCGGTCAACTTCATGACCAAGGAGGGGCGCGGTCTCATCTGCCTCTGCCTGTCAGAAGACCGCTGTGACGAGCTCGGCCTGCGCCAGATGACGGACAAGAACGAGACGCCTTACGGCACCGCATTCACGATCTCGGTGGAGGCGCGGGAGGGTGTCACGACGGGTATCTCCGCGCCAGATCGCTCCCGCACGATCCAGGTCGCAATCGACCCCTCCTCGAAACCGGACGATCTCGTTCAGCCCGGTCACGTCTTCCCGCTGCGCGCGCGACGGCGGTGTGCTCGTGCGCGCCGGCCAGACGGAGGCCGCCGTTGATCTCGCCCGGCTCGCCGGCCTCATTCCGGCCGGAGTCGTCTGCGAGGTGATGAACGAGGACGGGACGATGGCGCGCATCCCCGATCTCACTCCCTACTGCGAACGGCACGGTCTCAAGCTGATCACCGTCGCCGATCTGATCGAGTACCGGCGGCGGCACGAGGAGCTCGTCGAGCGGATGACGACGGTCCGGCTGCCGACGGCGTACGGCGAGTTCACTGCCGTCTCGTTTCGCGAGAAGCTGTCGGGCAAGACGCACGTCGCCCTCGTCAAGGGCGATGTGGAAGGGAACGAGAACGTCCTCGTGCGTGTTCACTCCGAGTGTCTTACGGGGGACGTCTTTCACTCGTTGCGCTGCGACTGCGGCGAACAGCTCGAACAAGCGCTGCGCCAGATCGCGACGGAGGACCGCGGCGTGCTGCTCTACATGGCGCAGGAGGGCCGCGGCATCGGCCTGCTGAACAAGCTGCGCGCCTACGAGCTCCAGGAGAACGGTCTTGACACCGTAGAGGCAAACCTCAAGCTCGGCTTCCAGCCGGACATGCGCGACTACGGCATCGGCAATCAGATCCTTGCCATGCTCGGCTTGTCGACGATCCGCATCCTCACGAACAACCCGAAGAAGATCGTCGGCATCGAGGGCTTCGGCATCACCGTGCTCGAACAGGTGCCGATCGAGACCGAGCCGACCTCCGAGAACCTCCGTTATCTCGCGACCAAGCGTGAGAAGCTTGGCCACCGACTGCACCATCAAGATCTCCGCTACGAGGAGGAGCAGTGACACGCTACGCGTCCGAGTCACGCCGCAGAACAGCGCCTGTCGCGGGGGATCAGCTCCGCGGTAGCTACAGGGGAGCTTCGTATGACGGATAACTGGCCGGGTGACGCCCCGGAGGCGCTCGAGCTTGACGAGGCCGCGCCCGTCGAGGAAGAGGACGAAGAGGGCGACGAAGAGGCGTTCGACGACGAGCCGATGCCGGAGCTGCGGACTGCGGAAGCGGAGCATGCGACCGGCGAGCTCGACATTCCGGACGACTTGAACGTGATCGAGGGAGCACCCGACGGCACCCGCCGCGGCGTCGCCGTCGTCGCCGCGCGTTTCAACGGCGAGATCACGCGGGCGCTGCTCGCCTCCGCGCTCGACGAGCTCGAGGAGGCGGGTGTGCGCCGCGAGGCGATCACGATCATGCCCGTTCCCGGCGCGTTCGAGCTCCCGCTGGCGGCGATGGCGCTTGCGAAGACACGGCGGTACGCGTGTGTGATCGCCCTCGGCTGCGTCGTACGCGGTGAGACGCCGCACTTCGAATACGTCGCGTCCGAGGCGGCGAGCGGCTTGCAGTTGGCGGCGCTCGAGACCGGTGTGCCCGTTGCGTTCGGCGTCCTCACCGTCGAGAACGTCGAGCAGGCGAGGGAAAGAGTCGGCAAGGGTGCAGAGGCCGTCCGAACGGCGCTCGAGATGGCGGACGCGTTCTCGCAGCTGCGGGCCAGCGCCGGCTAAGCGTTACTCCGGCTTCGCGTCCTCGTAGCGGGGCAGCCGTCGCCGCGGAGCTCGTCACACGGCGCCCAACGGAGAAAGGGTCAGACCCCGAGGGGTCTGACCCTTGTTTGAAGGGCTTGGCTACACTGCTCGATCTATGTCCAAGGTCTGTGCAATCTGCGGGAAGAAGCCCGCTTTCGGTCACAACCGGAGCCACTCCATGGTGGCCACCAAGCGGCGCTTCGATCCGAATCTCCAGCGCGTCCGCGTCCTGCTCCGCGGGAAGCCGACGCGCGCCTACGTCTGCACCCGTTGTCTCAAGGGCGGCAAGGTCCAGAAGGCTCTCTGAATAGCCGCGGCCTCTGCGCCGTGGTCTAATCACTTCATGTCAGACGTCGAGCGCATGCACGAGCTCGCTCGTGCGGCGCTGAATTCGCTGGAGGCGAGCCGCCGTCGCATCGACGACCTAAACGTCTATCCAGTCCCGGACGGCGACACCGGCACGAACCTGACCCTGACTGTGCGCGCCGTCGTCGACCAGCTCGAAACGTCGAGGGCTGCCGACCGCGCGGAGATCGCGCACGGAGTCTCGCGCGCCGCATTGCTCGGGGCCCGCGGTAACTCGGGCGTGATCTTCTCGCAGATCGTTCGCGGCGCCGCTGACGTGCTCGGGAAGGCGGAGACGATCGACGACGAGACGCTCGCACACGCATTCCGTTCCGCGAGCGACGCCGCGTATCGCGCAGTCCGCGAGCCGGTC
>JBKPJA010000162.1:0-22658 GCA_046730515.1 Actinomycetota bacterium
CAGCGACAGTACTTCGACGGCACTGCTGAGCCAGGAACGCCCTGGGCCGTTCACTGTCCTGCGTTCGGCGGACAACGGGTTCGGAATCGGTCAGCTCACGAACTCGCCGGCGCCGACGCTCGACCAACTCTGGAACTGGCAAGCCAACATCAGCGACAGCGTTCGCCGGCTGCGTGACGCACGCCAGACCGCGATCAACCACCAGGTGAACGTGCAGAAGAAGCATCCACAGGCGCCCGCGTTGACCGAAGACGAGCTCGATCTCGAAATGTGGTGCCGATACAACAGCGGCTCCGCATACCACGACTACGACCCGGGGGCGAACAGCTGGGTCCGCGGCGCTGCCTCCGCCGGTCGAACGTACGCAGACGACTTGATGCAGGTACGGAACGACGTCCAGAACGGAAGTCCACCGGCGGGCTGGGGCACGCCGTGACGAGCGAGGAGTAGACATGGCAGACAAACCGCGTTCCCTGCAAACGCCCCCGAGCATCTACGAGACGCTCAAGAGTGCGAGCCAGAAGACCGCCGTAAGGAAGCGCCCGCCGGCGTCTCGAAGCGTCGGCCTCTCCGACGACGGAGTCGATCGTGCGCGTGTGCAGGAACGGCCTCCGCAGACACCACCACTCCGGATCGTGCTCCAGGAGACGCCGGTTCGCGCGTGGGAGCAGGCTCCGGGAGCGGAGCCGGCGACCGCACCGGCTCCTCCGTCCGCTGTGACAAACGGCACCGTCCAGACGACGGCGAACGGGGCGCAAACGGAGTCGCTCGAGCTCTCCGAGCGCCAAGTCGACCAAGCCGTCACCCGCATCGTTCACGGCGAACCGAAAGCGCAACCCACGATCACCGACCTCGAACGCGACTTCATGCGCGAGCTGCGCGAACGCGCTCCCTCGGCCCCAGAAAGTCGAAGCCTGGAGGAGGCGGCACCGGACGCATCGCCGGCTGACGCGGGGCCCGCGACCGCACCGGACGCATCGCCGGCGGACGCCGGACCCGCGATCGCTCCAGACCGAAGCTGGATCATCGAGAATCCGAGCCTCACGCCCGATGCACGCGCGTTTCATCCTGCGTCGAACGACAAGTCGGGGAAGACGACGCTCTCCGTCCGCGTGGCGAACATGCCTGTCGGCGGAACGCTTCGCTGGAGTACCCCGCCCCAAAGGCCCGGCGAGCTTGGACGGATCACACTCTCCGACGGCGCCGGTGGAACTGCTGGCATCCACTTCGGGAACGACGTCGAGATCCTCGCCCTCGACCCCGGCTTGATCGCGATCGACGTGGAGGTTCGCGATAGCAGCGGCGTTGTCGGCGAAAGCGTGAAGTACCCCATCAGTTCCCCGCAATTCATCACGATCGACGAAGACGCCGCCGCCTTCGACGGTGTCTTGACGGCACTCGGGGTTGCCACGGCGAAAGAGCCGCTCGTCAGGACGGCGAAGGACACGGTCGATTCACTTCTCGCCAACGCAAACGTTCGAACGATCTGGCGGGTCGCGCCGTTCGCGGAGACCGTCCCGGCGCACGTCCCCGCTGCGAGCGTCACGGCCGTAACGATCCGCGGCGAGCCGCCGGCCGGACACCCTACGCGCTTCGGGCAAACGAGCCCCCCGATGGGGCCTAATGTCTTCAACGAAACGATCGACGTCTTCCCCGGCGCATTCGACAATCCGGAACCGCACGGGCCTGAGCCGGGAGAGGTCGATACGGAGACGCAGGCAATCGGCATCGAATTGGCCTCGAGGGCGGCCACGGATCCTGATCTCGTCGACTTCGCGATGAAGGTCTTCGGCCGACTCACGGGCGAAACGATCGCGCATGAGATCACCCACGCGCTCATTGGGGCCGGTCACACGGCGGCACCCGTCATCGATCTCCACAGCGACGGGAGGACGCGCACGTTCCTGCAGCGGACGGGGCTTGAAGACACAGCCCACACGAGCCCACTCCGGCCGTCGAATTTCGTCGATCACGGCATCGCCGGCATCCTCGGGCTCCTGCCCGCAAACCAAGCGATCGTCGACGGTTTCGTGCCGGTGCCGTCCGTGTTCAAATAGCCGATCGCACAATGGCCGTCCTCGACGCACAGGTAACGAGCCATCGCGTCCCTGCTGCGAGCGAAGGGTTCGATGTGGTGCTCGTCGTCGTCCTAACGGCGATCGGTGCCGCACTTGCACTCGCGGTTCTCGCCGCAACGACCGTCGCGGAGTCCGATCGCGGTTCCGTCATCACCGGCGCGCTGTCCGTAATCGGCACGATCGTCGGCGCATTCTTCGGCCACAAGGTCGGTTCCTCGGGAAAGGAAGCGGCAGAGACCGAGCGTAGGGCCGAGTCGCTGAAAGTCGAGGAGCTGCTGGCGCGCGTAACCAAAGACGACGCGCAGGAAGCACTGGGCGAGGCCGCTCAACGCTTCGCTGCGCAATAGAGCCGCCGTCAGAGGACGAGCGTCTCGGGAAAGACCTCGTCGCCGCTGAACCGATCGAGCCGGTACGGCATGAGATCGAGCTCCGACTCGCCGTTCAGCAACTCCTCCGCCACTGCGCGGCCGACCGCCGGTGACTGCATGAAGCCGTGACCGGAGAATCCGCACGCTGCGTAGACGCCGTCGCCGACCCAGCCGATGATCGGATGCGCGTCCGGCGTCATGTCGTACAGACCTGCCCAGGCGCGCACGACCGGAGCGCGCCCCGCGGGCGGATAGCGGCGCGCGAGACGGCGCCGCCAATCTTCGACGAGCTGCTCGTCCACCACGGCTCGATCGGTCCAGCGCGGAGTCGGCTCCTTCATCGCAAGTCGAAGCGTGTTGCGGCGGCGCCGGAAGTGGAAGCCGGTCTCCTCCTCGAGGATCATCGGCAGATCGGCCGGAAGATCATCCATGGGTCCGATGTCGACGAGCTGCCGGACGAGCGGACGGATCGGCAGGTCCGGCTCGAGCTCCGGCGACCACGCGCCGCAGGCGATCACGAGCACTTCGTGCTCGACATCGCGAGCGTCGAGGTGCTCGCGCACCTCGACGCTGTTCTCGACGGCGCGCCGCACGAGCTCGCGTGTGACCTCACCCGGCTCGGCGACACCATCCTCCCAGCAGACGACCGCGCCGACGACATCGTCGGTTTGCAGCCCACGGATGCGTGTCGCGTCGGTGTCCTCGACGGGGACGCCGAATCCACGTTGCAGCTCCGCGCGAGCACGTAGATCCGACCAGCCCTTCTCGGAGGTCGCGAGGAACAGGTAGCCGACGGGTTCGAACAACGGCGGCTCGAGCTCGTGGAAGAACTTCGCGCTCTCTTGGGCGAGCCGCACCTCCGCCTCGGTGGAGAACTGCTGGCGGAAGCCGCCCATCGCCTTGCCCGTCGCGCCGCTCGCGATCTCCGCCCGGTCGCAGAGGACGACGTCGCGTGCGCCGAGGAGCGCGAGGTGGTAGGCGATCGAGGCCCCTATCGCGCCGGCGCCGGCAATGACGATTCGAGCCATGCCTCCAACTCCCCACGCTCGGTATCGGTCAGCACCCGCAATGGACGGCGAACATCTGGGGTGATCGGAACGCCGCGTCGCGCGAGCACCGTCTTCAGCGCCGACTGGAACGGGAACTTCTGCATCGTCTCCCGCACCGGGCCGAGATCCGCAGACTCCGGATCCCGAACCGCGGCGACGACGAGCTCGGGGAAGGCAGACGCGAGCGCGGAAACGGCGCCGACCGCACCGGCCGCCATCCCCTGGCCGATGAGCGCCTCCGGCCCCACGAAGACGTCCAACCCTTCGACGAGGTACGGCGCGAACCGTTCCCACGGCGTCTCGGAGACCTTCAGTCCGCGGAAGTTCGGCGCGAGCTCGCACAAGCGCTCCAACACTCCAGGAGGCACCGCGTAACCGCTCCGCGCGGCGAACTCATACACGTAGAACGGTGTCGGCTCGCTCGCGCGCGCCGCGGCGGCGAAGTGCGCAAGCAACTCTCCGTCGTCGAGCGCGAAGTAGGGAGGGCCGATCACTGCGACTGCGTCGGCGCCGATGTCCGCTGCGTGCGCGGCGAGCTCGACCGTGTCCCACGTCGACTGTGCGCCCGCGTGTACCGCAACCGCGAGCCGGCCGTGGGCCGCGTCGACGTAGAGCTGCGCGGCGCGGAGGCGCTGCTCGTGCCGCAGCAGCATCCCTTCGCCTGTCGTTCCCAGAGCCAGCAGCCCCTCGAGCCCGCCGGATGCGAGGAAGTCGACGTAGGGCGCGAAAGCGTCCTCGTCGAGCGCCTCGCCTCCATCGCGCAGCGGCGTGACGGCTGCGGCGATTGCACCTCTGAGCATGGCCGCAACTTTATGCTCGGATTGATGAACGGGCTGCGGATCGAACGCGACGGGCCGGTTCTGCGCGTCACGCTGGCGAAACCCGACCGACGGAACGCCTTCGACGCCGAGCTGATCCGCCAGCTGCACGAAGCGTTCGCCGACGTCGGCGACGCGCGCGCGGTCGTGCTCGCGGGCGACGGGCCGACGTTCTGCGCGGGTGCGGATGTCGAGTGGCAGCGCTCGTCCGTCGATCTGTCTTACGAGGAGAACGTCGAAGACGCGCTCCGCCTGTATCGGATGTGCGAGCGAATCGACCGCTGCCCCGCGCCCGTCGTCACGCGCGTGCAGGGCCACGCGCTCGGTGGCGGCTCGGGGCTCGTCGCGTGCTCGGATATCGCGGTCGCCGCGCCGGATGCGACCTTCGGCTTCACGGAGGTGAAGCTCGGGATCATTCCTGCGGTGATCTCACCGTTCGTGCTGCCGAAGATCGGCCAACACGCACGGCGCTACTTCCTTACGGGCGAGCGGTTCGACGCGCAGACCGCGCTGCGGATCGGGCTCGTGCACCAGGTCGCAGACGATCTCGACGCAGCCGTCGAGCGCGTCGTCGGCGAGCTGCTCACTTCGGGGCCGCAGGCAGCGCGCGCGGCCAAGGGGCTCATTCGAGAACGGCCCACGGGCGAAGAAACAGCGCAAATCGCAGCTCGACTACGTTCCGGCGACGAAGGACAGGAAGGCCTGCGCGCGTTCCTCGAGAAGCGCCAACCCGGCTGGCGGTAGAGCGTGCGCCGCCTGCTCCTGCTCGTCAGCGCCGTCGTCCTCGTCGACACGATGTTCTTCGCTGCGCTGACGCCGCTGCTCGCACACTACGTGCACACATTGCATCTGTCGAAAGCGGGCGCCGGTGTGCTCGCCGCGATGTATCCGATCGGCGCATTCGTCGCGGCGATCCCGGGGGGGATGGTTGCGGCGCGCTTCGGCGTCAAGCCGACCGTGCTGCTCGGACTCGTGCTCCTCGCAGTAACGACGACGGCGTTCGGCCTGGCCGACACCGTGTGGGAGCTCGACCTCGCGCGCTTCCTGCAGGGCGTGTCGAGCGCGTTCTCCTGGACCGGCGCGCTCGCCTGGCTCGTGGCTGCAGCGCCGCCGGGTCGCCGCGGGCAGCTGATCGGCACCGCGTTCGGCGCGGCGATCGTCGGCGCGCTCTTCGGGCCCGTGCTCGGCGTCGTCGCCTCGTTCATCGGCTCGGGCTGGACGTTCGGAGGAGTCGCGGTTCTCGCCCTACTCCTCGCTGTCGCAGCGGCAGCCACACCGGCCGCGACCCCGGCGGAACCGCAGCCGTTGCGCGAACTGTTCCGTGCGCTCACCGTGCGGAGGATCCAGATCAGCATCTGGCTCTGCCTCGTTCCGGCCCTCCTCTTTGGAAACCTTGGCGTGCTCGCACCACTCCGCCTGTCGCAGCTCGGCTGGGGCGCGGCTGCGGTCGGCGGCACGTACCTCGTTATGGCGGCGATCGAGGCCGCGTGGGCTCCTGTGCTGGGACGCGCATCCGATCGCTACGGCCGCTTCCTGCCGCTGCGTTCCGCTCTGCTCGCGTCCGCGATTCTGACTGCAGTGCTTCCGTGGCCCGAACGCGCGTGGCTGCTCGCGGCCCTCGTCATCTGCGCGGGCTTCGCGTTTGGAAGCTTCTGGACGCCCGCAATGTCGATGGTCACAGACGAAGCGGAGTTGCGTGGCCTCGATTACGGCTACGCGTTCGCGTTGGTGAACATCGCCTGGGCACCTGGGCAAGCTGGAGGCGCGGCGATCGGTGGCGCGCTGGCCGCTGCGACCGGTGACGCTGTCCCCTACCTCGCCCTGAGCGCGATCTGTTTGACGACGCTCTTCGCGTTGGGGCGGTATCGCGAGGCGCCTGTTCCTTCTACGCTCCAGTCATGAGCACCGTCGCGTCGATCGAGCGCGACCTGCGTGCGGCAGTCACGGCGGAGATCGTCGCGCCCAGTGCGCAGTACGTGACCGACATGACGGAGGGACGCGGTGTGCGCGGCCGTGCGGACGCAGTCGCGCTGCCGCGCGACGCCGACGAGGTCGCCGCCGTCGTCGCGTGGTGTTACGACCACGGCGTGCCGGTTGTCCCGCGCGGCGGCGGCACAGGGTACGCGGCCGGCGCGGTGCCGCTCGACGGCGGTGTCGTGATCGCGCTCGATCGGTTGACCGCGCTTCGGTCGTTCGACCCGCTGCTGTGGCGGATGGAAGTCGAGGCAGGCGTGCGAACTGCAGATGTCCGTCGCATCGCGCGCGACGGCGGACTGCTCTTCGCACCGGATCCCGGGGCGGCGGAGCAATCGCAGATCGGCGGGAACGTCGCCACGAATGCGGGCGGCCCGCACGCGTACAAGTACGGCGTCACCGGCGCATGGGTCTCAGGAGTGGAAGCGGTAGTTGCCCCTGGGGAGCTCGTTCGGTTCGGCGGGCCGACTCGCAAGGCCGTTGCGTCGTACGACCTCACGTCGCTGCTCGTCGGCTCGGAAGGAACGCTCGGCGTCATCACCTCTGTCTGGCTGCGCTTGACTCCGGCACCGGAAGCCGTCTGGCCGATCGTCGGCTTCTTCGACGGCGTGCTCGCCGGCTGCGCGGCGATCGAGCGGCTCGTCGGCAGCGGGCTGCCGGTCGCGGCGATCGAGTACCTCGACGGCGAGACGATGCGCTACGCCGGGGCAGGGTTCCCCGTCGAGATTCCCGCCGGCGCGTTCTGCGTGATCACCGAAGCAGACGGCTCGCACGACGAGGCTGCGCGCGTTCGCGAGGACGCGCTCGAGGTGCTCGGCGAGGACGCGCGTGCGCTGCATGCACCGGAACGTCCCGAGGAGATCGCCGCGCTCTGGCGCTGGCGGGACGGCGTCACGCTGCGCGTCGAGGCGCATCGCGGCGGCAAGGCAAGCGAGGACATCGCCGTTCCGCTCGACCACCTAGCCGAGGCAATCGAGCAGTCGCTCGCACTCGGCGCGCGACTCGGCCTCGACGCGGCCTCCTGGGGACACGCAGGCGACGGCAACCTGCACACCACATTCCTATTCGAGCCCAAGGATCAGGCGCAGGTCGACGCCGCGCACGAGGCGTCGGAGGAGCTGTTCGAGATCGCGTTGCGATTCGGCGGCACGATCTCCGGCGAGCACGGCGTCGGCGCCGTCAAGCGCGCCTGGCTCGAGCGACAACTCGGCCCGCGCGCGTACGAGCTGCATGGCGCGGTGAAGCGCGCGTTCGACCCGCGGAACCTTCTGAATCCGGGGAAGAAGATCTGATCGGGAAGCTGCTCGTCGCCAATCGAGGCGAGATCGCGCTGCGCATCTTCCGCACGTGCCGCGAGCTCGGCATCGCAACCGTCGCGGTGGTCGCGCCCGACGACAAGGGATCGCTGCATGCGCGCTCCGCCGACGAGACCGTCGACGTCGCGAGCTACCTCTACTCCGAGGAGCACATCCGCGCCGCGAGGAAGACAGGCGCGGAGGCGATTCATCCGGGCTACGGGTTCCTCGCTGAGAATCCCGACTTCGCGCGGGCAGTGCAGGCGGCCGAGCTGACGTGGGTCGGACCGCCGCCCGACGCGCTGGAGGAAGGCGGCGACAAGCTGGAGGCGAAGCGCATCGCGCGCGAAGCCGGTGTACCGGTCGTGCCGACGGGTGAGCCGGGTGAGCTCGGCTTCCCGCTGATCATCAAGGCGGCGGCTGGCGGAGGCGGCCGCGGGATGCGCGTCGTTCGCTCACGCGACGAGCTCGAGGAAGCCCTCGCGGCGTCGCGACGCGAGGCGAAGGCGGCGTTCGGCGACGACCGCGTCTTCTGCGAGCGATACCTCGAGCGGCCGCGACATGTGGAGGTTCAGGTGCTGGCAGACGCGCACGGAAACGTGACGGCGCTCGGCGAACGCGAGTGCTCGGTGCAGCGGCGTCATCAGAAGGTCCTCGAGGAAGCTCCGTCACCCGCGCTCGACGCAGGGCTGCGCCGCGGGCTCTTCGATGCAGCGAGCACATTCGCGGGCGCGATCGGCTACCAGAACGCAGGCACCGTGGAGTTCATGCTCGACGACCGCGAGTTCTTCCTGCTCGAGCTGAACGGCCGCATTCAGGTGGAGCATCCGGTGACGGAGCTCATCACCGGCATCGACCTCGTGCGCGAGCAACTGCGCATTGCTGGCGGAGCCGAAATCCCGCGTGGCTCAGAGCCACAAGGTCATGCTGTGGAGGCACGCCTCTACGCGGAAGACCCAGAGACGTTTTTCCCCCAGGCGGGACGGCTCACGAAGCTGCGGCTGCCGCGCGACATCCGCGTCGACGCGGGCGTCGAGGAGGGCGACCAGATCGGCATCGCCTACGACCCGCTGATCGCGAAGCTCGTCGCGCACGGCGCGAACCGAGACGACGCGCTCGACCGGCTCCGCTCCGCACTGACCGAGACCGAGATCGAGGGCGTCACTACCAACCTGCCGTTCCTGCGCTGGCTCGTGGCACATCCGCTCGTGCGCGCCGGGGAGACGACCACCGCCTTCCTGACCGAGCATCCGCCGTTATCGCAGCCGCCGCTGCGGGCCCCCGAGCGTACGTGGCGAGGTGCGTTTCGGCTGAACCTGGCTGCGCCTGCACCGGAGCCGGCACCCGACGTCGCGGTCGCGGCAGGCGATCACCGCGGCGCCGAGCAGAGCGCCGTCCTCGCACCGATGCCGGGAACGGTGATCCGCGTCCTCGTCGCGCAGGGAGAGAAGGTCCAGCCGCGCCAGCCGCTTGTCGTGCTGGAGGCGATGAAGATGGAGACACCGCTCTCCTCGCCGTACGAGGCGGTCGTGCGCGCGGTGCACGTCGAGGAAGGCGCCACAGTCACGACCGGCACCGTCCTCGTCGAATTAGAGGAATGACTAGAACAGCTTTTGCAGCTTCATTGCGGCGCCCATGTCCCCCTTGACCTTGAGCTTGCCGGTCATGTAGGCGCTCGTGGGGTTCTGCTCGCCGCTCGCAATCTTCTGGAACGTCTCGTCGGTGGTGGAGATGACCGCGTCGGCGTCCTCCCCGCCCTCGGTGACGCAGACCTTCCCGTCGTCCACGTCGACCTTCCACTTGCCCGCCCCGTCGATGTCGAACAGGTACGAGTTGTTCATGCCTGCCGTCCTCGCGGGGTCGATGCGGGACTCCAGCGTCTCGAAGAACTCACGTGTGCTCGTCATGGAGACGAGCCTAGCGCAGTCGGGCTACGCGGCCCGTGAGTGCGCGGCAGGCGGGAGGTAGCGCTCGATGAGCGCGTGCGAGAGCTCCCACTGGCTGCGCGCCAGCTTGACGCGGTTGCGCTCGAGCTTGGCCGGGGCCGCGCCGGCAGCGCGGAGCCGCTGCCGCTCGCCCGCCAGCGCAGCGATCTGATCCATCAGCGTCTCGACGGACGGGCGCTTCGAAGCGCGCCGGAAACGCGATGGACGGAGGGGCCGCAACTCCGTCTTCATCTCCTTGGTCATCATCGGCATTGGACGCGCACAGTTGAGCACGAGTTAGCCAAGAGTTGGCTCGGATTTCGTAAGCAGACCGTAAAACCCTGCTCGGATAGCATCGCCCCTCAATGGGGGAGGTCGAAGTAAAGGTCTTGCCGCCCGGAGAAGGCGGATCCGACGTGCTCGTCGTGCCCGTCGCCGAGGGCAACCCACTCTCGAACGGGACGCTCGACGACCGCGTCAGGGAGCGGCTGCAGCGGTTGATCGACGACGGAGAGCTCCGCGGCGAACTGGGGCAGGCGATTGTTCTGCATCCCGACGACGACCTGGGCGGCGCACGGCGGATCGCGGCGGTGGGAATCGGGCCTATCGAGGAGCTCGATGCCGATCGCATCCGCACAGCCGCTTCGGCGGTCGCGCGTGCCGGCCGCGACGTCGGCGGCACCTTCGCGTGGCTCATGGACGAACGGCTTCCACTGCCGCTCGACGAGCAGGCGCGCGCCGTCGTCGAGGGCGTGGTGATCGGCTCCTACCGCCCGGGTCGCTGGAAGACGGAGCCCGACGAGCGCAGAGAGTTCACGCGCGTCGTTCTCCACGGCGACAGCAGGGCGGGCCTCCCAGAAGCCGCAGAACGGGCCGCGAGCGTTGCGCACTGGGTCAACGCCGCACGGGATCTCGCCAACTCGCCGCCGAACGAGCTGACGCCGGCCGGCCTCGCGGAACGGGCAGCCGGGCTAGGCCAGCCGCACCTGACCGCGGAGGCGCTCGACGAAAGGCGGATCGACGAGCTCGGCATGGGCGCGTTGGCCGCCGTGGGCCGGGCATCCGCGAACCCGCCGCGGCTGATCGTCTTGCGGTACGAGCCGCCGCAGCCCGCGCGCGCCGAGCTCACGCTCGGCCTCGTCGGCAAGGGAATCACCTTCGATGCGGGCGGTCTGTCGATCAAGTCCGGCTCGAGCATGGAGGACATGAAAGGAGACATGTCCGGCGGCGCGGCGGTCATCGCCGGAACCGCGGCGGTGGCGGAGCTCGGGCTGCCGGTGCGCATCCTCGCGCTCGTCGCGGCCGCGGAGAATCTCGTCGGCAGCGAGTCCTTCCGGCCCGGCGACATCCTCCGCGCGGCAAACGGCAAGACGATCGAGATCACGAACACCGACGCCGAGGGGCGTCTCGTCCTCGCGGACGCACTTTGGTACGCGCGTCGCGAAGGCGCAACACACATCGTCGACATCGCGACGTTGACGGGAGCGATGGAACTTGCGCTCGGCGATCTGTACGGCGGCGTGTTCGCGAACGACGAGGATTGGCGCGAGGAGATCCTCGAGGCGGCGAAGCGAAGCGGAGACCATCTCTGGCCGTTCCCGCTGCACCCGCGCTACCGCCGCTACGTCGAATCCGACTACGCGGATCTCAAGAACGCCTCGGACCTGCGGCAGGCGTCGCCGGCGCTCGCGGCCGAGTTCCTGCACGAGTTCGCGGGCGACGGACCGTGGGCGCACATCGACATGTCGGGACCCGCTTTCCTCGAACGATCGCGCGGCGACTATCTCACGCAGGCCGGCGGCACCGGTTACGGCGTCCGGCTGATCGTCGAGCTCGCCCAGAGCCTCTCCGCTTGAACTTCGATCTCGGCCAAGAGCACGAGCTCGTCCGGCAGACGGTTCGCGACTTCGCAACGCAGCGTATCGCGCCGCTCGCCGAGGAGATCGACCGCGAGGAGCGTTTCCCGTACGACCTCGTCGCCGAGCTCGCCGACCTCGGGCTGATGGGGATGACGATCCCGGAGGAGTACGGGGGCGCCGGCGCGGACACGCTCTCGTACGCGATCGCGGTCGAAGAGCTGACGCGCGTCGACTCGTCGGTCGCGATCACAATGGCCGCGCACCATTCGCTCGGGACGCTGCCGATCTACTACTTCGGGACGGAGGAGCAGAAGCGGGAGTGGCTGCCCGACCTTGCTTCGGGGAAGAGGCTCGCAGCGTTCGGCCTCACCGAACCTGGCGCGGGGTCCGATGCCGGTGCCTCGAGAACCACGGCTGAGCTGCGGGACGGCCGGTGGATCGTCAACGGCTCGAAGATCTTCATCACGAACGCGGGCACCGACATCACCGCCTGCGTGACGATCACCGCAGGCACCGGCGACGACGAGATCTCGAACATCATCGTTCCGAACGGGACGCCGGGCTACGAGATCTCCAAGCCGATGCACAAGCTCGGCTGGCACGCCTCCGACACACGTGAGCTCTCGTTCAAGGACTGCGCAGTGCCGGAAGGAAACCTGCTCGGGCCGCGCGGGAAAGGGTTCCAGCAGTTCCTCGAGATCCTCGACGGCGGCCGGATCTCGGTCGCGGCGATGGGCGTCGGGCTCGCGCAGGGCGCGTACGACCTCGCCTATGCGTACGCGCAGGACCGCAAGCAGTTCGGGCAGCCGATCTCGAAGTTCCAGGCGGTGCAGTTCCGCCTCGCCGACATGGCGACGGAGATCGAAGCCGGCCGCGCGCTCGTGTACCGGGCCGCGTGGCTCAAGGATCAGGGCCGCGACTTCGCGCTCGCGGCCGCGCAGGCCAAGCTGTACACGGGCGAACTATCGAACCGAGTCGTCAACTCAGCGCTGCAGATCCACGGCGGCTACGGCTACATGAACGAGTACGCGATCTCGCGCTTCTACCGCGACCAGAAGATCCTCGAGATCGGCGAGGGGACGAACGAAGTCCAGCGGATGGTCATTGCGCGTCAGCTCGGCCTCTAGTGCGGCGGAAAAATCCGGCGCGGTGCGTTGATCGCTGTATAGCGGTCGCGCATGAAGTGCGCGGTCGCGGTCATGTCGACGTTCCGCGGGTGCATGGTGCGAGGGTCGAGCGTGAGGACGAACCACGCCGGGATCGACGGCTCGTAGAACGAGATGCGCAGCGTGTCACCCGTGCGCGACAGCACGTGTGCGTTCGTCACCGGAGCCGTCCACGGCGGTGTCGGCTGCGGGAGGAGACCCGACTCCGATTTCTGCCAATTGACGCCGTCGGCGCTGTCCCAGCGCCGCGTGCCGATGACGATCGCATCCGAGCCGCCGCTGATCCGATACGCGACGCGGTTCGGACCCTCGAGCGTGAAGCGGGTTACGAGCTGATCGAACGGGCTGGACGCAAGCCTCTCCACGTAGTGCACGCTCCGAAGGCGCCGGAAGACGCCGCCGGCGTCGGCGAGCAGTGAGGCGGCGGGGGGTGCCACACGCGGAACGTGGTAGACGAGCCGGCGCCCGTTGACGACAACCGTAACGGCCCCGCGCGCGTTCGTCGTCGCCTCGTAACAGCCGGCGCCGCACGCCGTCGTTGGGACGCCCGCAACGGTGATGTGTTCGCGGTTGACTCCCTGCCCGTCTGGGCCGACGACTGTCACGCGCATGCGCTGCGGCTCGACGGCGAGCGCGACCGCGTTGAAGCCGTTCTCGCGCGCGAGCACGACCGCATCGGCCGGCGGCGCCGGCGGGACACCCTTCGCCGCCTCCACCCGAAGCTTGGTCGCCCCTCCCCCACAGCCGGCCAGGACGAGAACGACGGTGGTCAACAGGAGGACGCGCCGGGCTTGCATCGACTTCAAGAAAGCTAGCGGCAGCGAGTGTTACAACCCCGTTCGTGGTGTTCCGCCAGTTCGTCGACGACGATCTCGGCTGCGCCTCCTATCTGATCGGGGACTCCGGGGCAGGAGAGGCGGTGGTCGTGGACCCGGCGTACGCGATCCAGCAGTACCTGGACGCGGCCGCGGACGACGGCGTTCGCATCGTGCGCGTGCTGGAAACGCACACGCACGCGGATCACGTCTCGGGGCACGGGCGTTTCGCGCTCGAGCACGACGTTCCGGTTTCCATCCACGCCGCGGCCGAGCCGGAGTATCCGTTCGATCCGCTCGAGGATGGCCAGGAGCTTCGGGTCGGCACAGTGCCGATCCGTGTGATTCACACGCCGGGCCATCGACCCGAGCACTGCGACTTCGTCGTCGACAAGCGGATGGTGCTGACAGGCGATTCCCTCTTCGTCGGCGACGCGGCGCGGCCCGACCTCGCGATCGAGGCACACGAAGGCGCAGAGGGACTGTTCCACTCGTTGCAGCGGCTCACGGAGCTGCCGGAGTCCTACGAGGTCTATCCCGGACACGTGGCGGGGTCGTTGTGCGGTGTGGAGATGAGCCCGGAGCGGTCGTCCACGATCGGCAACGAACGGCGGGCGAACGCGGCGCTCGCCTTCACCGACGCGCAGGAGTTCGTCGACGCGCGCGCTTCGGTAACGGCACCGCGTCCCCCTACGACCGCACGCGTCGTCACGCTCAACAAAGGTCCGTGGATCGGAGCGCCTCCCGAGCTCCGCCAGGTAGCAGACTGTTCCAAGGCAACGGTTTTGGACGTGCGGCCTGCGGATGTGTTCGCCGCCGGGTACGTCCACGGTTCGTTCAGCGTGCCGGTGGACGGGTCGTCGTTCGCGACGCGTGCTGGATTCGTTCTCTATCCGAGCGAGCAAATCGTCCTGCATGCGTCGTCCCGTGAGGAAGCGGAGCGTGCAGCCCGAGGTCTGCGAAGCGTCGGCTTCCTCGAGCTCGAAGGCTTCACAACGGAAGCAGACACCACCGAGCGCATCGAACCCGTCGAGCTCCCCGAGCTCGAAGCCCTGATGGACGAAGGTTCCGTTCAGGTGCTCGACGTACGTGAGAAGGATGAGCGCGACACCGGCTACATCCCGGGCACGATGCACATGCCGTACCGGTTGTTGCGGGCGTGCGGTGCAGACTGCATCGAGGACGGCAAGCCGGTGGTGACGATCTGCGAGTCGGGAGCGCGCGCCGGAATTGCGGCGAGCGTGCTCGCGGCCGCAGGTGTCGACGTGCGGCCGGTCCTTCACGGCGGGATCCCCGACTGGCAGGGCCAGACGGTCGAGTTCCGTCGCTGCGGTTCGAGCTAAGCAGTCTTGCGACTAACCCCTCGGCCTCAACCAAAGCGCCGAGTGTAGGGCGGCTAGCTCAGCCGCTCCACTCCGTAGCCCCAGCCGCGCAGCGTCTCCAGCACCTCGTCGCGGTGGGAGCGGTCGCGTGTGATGAGCGTCAGCTCGACCTCCGTCTCCGCCACCTGGAGATCCACCCCCTCGCGATGGTGCTCGACCGAGACGACGTTCACGCGCTCCTTGCCGAGCAGCGCCAGTAAGCGCGCGAGCTCGCCGGGACGATCCGCGATCCGCGTGCGGACGACGAGATATCGCCCCGCGTGCGTGAGCCCGTGGCGCATCACGGAGATCAGCAACGTTGGGTCGATGTTGCCGCCCGAGAGGACGACCGCGACCGGGCCGGAACCGCCGACCTTGCCGGCGAGCAGCGCCGCGATCCCGACGGCGCCCGCGCCCTCGACAACGAGCTTCGAACGCTCCAGGAGCAAGACGATCGCCTCACTGATCTCGTCGTCGCTCACGTCGACGACGTCATCGACGAAGTCGTCGAGGATCCCCCGCGTGAACTCGCCGGGATGCTTGACCCAGATGCCGTCCGCGATCGTGTAACCGGAAAGGCCGGCCTGCACGCCGACGACTCGCACTTCCGGGTTCAACTCTCGCACCGCCAGCGCGATCCCGCCGATCAGGCCGCCCCCGCCGACCGGCACGACGACGACGTCGACGTCGGATATCTGCTCCATCAGCTCGAGCCCGACCGTCCCCTGACCGGCGATCACGGCGGGGTCTTCGAACGGATGCACGAACGTCGCGCCGCTCTCCTCCACGTACGCACGGGCGGCGTCGAGCGCCTGCTCGAAGTACTCGCCGACGAGCTCGACCTTCGCGCCGTAATTGCGTGCCGCGTCCACCTTGGCCATCGGCGCGTCCTGCGGGACGAAGATCGTCGCCTGCGCGCCCGCTTCGCGCGCGGCCCAGGCGACCGCCTGGCCGTGGTTACCCGCGCTCGCCGCGACGACTCCGGCGCGCTTCTCATCGGCGGAAAGCGTCGCGATCTTGTTGACCGCGCCGCGCACCTTGAAGGCGCCGGTGAGCTGGAGGTTCTCGGCCTTCAGCCACACCTCGCGGCTGCACATGCGGGAGAGCGTCCCCGACCCATAGACGGGAGTGACACGCGCGATACCGTCGATCCGCGCACGCGCGCCCTGGATCTCAGCGACTGTTGGAACCGTCCGCGTTGCCAAGCTTGAACACCTTCAGAAGTATCTCTTGTACCGCCGTCAGCGGATCTAACTCACGGCGCTGCACCTCGTCGAGCAACCTTCGCAGCTCGGGATCTCCTTCGACGGCGCGCTCCAGATGCATCTTCGCGCGGCCGGAGGCGACCGCGAACACCTCGCCGGCGAGATGCTTGCGCCGCCGCTCCTCGAGCAGCCCATCGGCTTCGAGGTGCTGACGATGCGCCTCGATCTTCTCCCAGAGCTCCTCGACGTTCTCGTCCCGCACGGCCTCGGTCAGCACGATCGGTGGCCGCCACGTGCTCTCCCGGTCGAGGGAGAGGATCGAGCGCACCTCGTTGAGCATCGTCTTCGCCGCCGGATGATCCATCTTGTTGATGGCGATCACGTCGGGGATCTCCATGATCCCCGCCTTCAGCGCCTGGACGCTGTCGCCGGATCCCGGCATGAGGACGAGCACGACCGTGTCCGCGATCCCGATCACCTCGACCTCGCTCTGGCCCGCGCCGACGGTCTCGACGAAGACGAGATCCTTGCCCGCCGCGTCGAGGAGGAGCAGCGCCTGCAGTGTTGCCTCCGCGAGACCACCGAGGTGACCGCGCGTCCCCATCGAGCGGATAAAGACCTCGGGATCGAGGAAGTGGTCGGAGAGCCGGATGCGATCGCCGAGCAGCGCACCGTGCGAGAACGGAGAGGACGGGTCGACGGAGATCACGCCGACGCTGGAACCGCGGTCGCGCACGTGTCGGACGAGCGCCGAGATCAGCGACGACTTGCCGACTCCCGGCGGGCCGGTGATACCGATCGCATACGCGTGGCCTGTCTGTGGATAGAGGTCTCGGATCAACTCGTAAGCAAGATCGTCGCCGTCCTCGACGAGCGAGATCGCGCGCGCGAGTGCCCGCTTGTCGCCGGTGCGAACTCCCTCGGCGAGCGACTCCCGCGTCCACTCGCGCCGTCGCGACACTAGATTGCGGGCTCCGGCTGCGGGGCGCGCTGCGACGGCACCCCGCGCGCAAGCGCCGTCGCCAGCAGTCCCGCGATCGCCATCACGATCGCGCCGCCGCCCCACACCCAGCGCGGACCGTACGCGTCGTGCAGCAATCCGCCCGCGATGAAGCCGCCGCCGAACGCCAGGTAGTTCACCGACATGATCACCGTGAACGCGCGACCGCGCACTTCGTCCGGTGCACCGCGCTGCACGAGCAGTGCGTTGCAGAGCACGGCGGCGCCGTTGCCGATCCCGCCGAGCACACAGCAGAGCGCGGCGACCCACACGTTCGGCGAGATCGCCGCGAGTCCGAAGCCGAGCGCATTGAGGAGGATCGCGCCGCCGTAGACCGTGCCGACCGAGCGGATCTCGACGACGCGCCCACCGCCGAGGCTGCCGATCGCGAGCCCGACTCCCGTCGCACCGAAGAGAAGTCCGTACCCGAAGTCACCGCCGTGCAAGGCGTCCTTTGCGAGAAACACCTCGTTCGTGTTGATGGCGGCGATTGCAACCATCGCGACTGTCCACGCGACCAGTACTGCGCGCAGCGGACGCGACTGCAGCACGAACGCCAAGCCGTCGCGTAGATCGCGGAAGTGTCCGCGGCTCACCGCAACCGCGGCCTGCAACAGCCGCGCGGGAATGCCCGCGAGCAGCACGGCGGAGAAGAGAAACGACGCTGCGTTGATCCAGTACGCAGGATGCGGACCGCCCACGGCGACGATCGCACCGCCGAGCACAGGGCCTGCAGCCCAGCTGACGTTCTCGCCGGTCTGCAGGACGGAGTTCGCAGCGGCAAGGTCCTGCTCGTCGACGAGATTCGGCAGTCCCGCGTAGGCCGCGGGGCGGAAGAATCCTGTTGCCAATCCCGCAAGGCCCGCGAGCGCGACGACTGCGCCCGTGCTGTGCGTGAATACGAGCGCGACGAAGATCGCCGCCCGCGCGAGATCCGCCGTGATCATCGTCGCGCGGCGCGAGAGTCGATCGAGCAGCGGCCCGAAGAACAACCCGACCGCGACCGAGGGCAGGAACTGCACGATCAGCAGCACGCTGATCCACGGGCCCGAGTGCGTCCGGTCGTTGACGTCCACGACGAGCGCGACGGCAGCGAGGAGCGTGCCGAGCGTCGATCCCATCGCCGCAAGGAACAGCAGCCTGAAGGCCCGCGACCGGCCGATGACTCCCAGTTGGCGGCGGAGCCCGTTCACCGACGAAGTCTGTCAGGAAGCAGGTAGCGTCGTCTTCACCCGACCGAGCGCTTCATCGAGGAATCGATGCTCATCCGGTGTCCCAACCGTGATCCGGATTGCCTGCGGCGCACCGAACGCGCCGAGCGGACGGACGATCACGCCCTCGCGCAGCAACGCTGCGAACAGCGAGTCGACGTCGCCGCCGATTTCGGCGTACACGAAGTTGGCAACCGCGGGCCCGACCGGGTCGAAGCCGTGCGTGCGCAGAATTCCCTCGAGCTCTGTTCGGCCCGAGCGGTTCGCCGCGCGCCTGCGCGCGAGCTCTTCGTCGGCGTCGAGGCTTGCAAGCGCCGCCTCCTGGGCAGGCGTCGTGATGTCGAACGCGCGTCTGGTCTTAGCGATTGCGGTCACGATCCCGGCGGGGCCGATGCCGTATCCGACCCGCAGACCGGCGAGCCCGTAGATCTTCGAGAACGTACGCAGCACGAGCACGCGGCAGCCCTGCTCGAAGTACTCCGCGATTCCGTCCGGATACTCCGGCTCGTCGATGTACTCGAAGTAGGCCTGGTCGACGACGGTGAGAAGGTGAGCAGGCACGTGCTCGAAGTACGCATCAAGCTCGGCCCGCGTGTTCATCGTCCCAGTCGGGTTGTTCGGATTGCAGAGGTAGACCAGCTTCGTGCGCGGAGTGACGGAGTCGAGCAACGTGCCGAGGTCGTAGCGGTGATCGCGCAAGGGAACCTTGATCGCCGTCGCCGCCTGCTTCGCGGCGTCGATGACGTAACTCGCGAACGAGGGCCAACCGCAGACGATCTCGTCGCCCGGGTCCAGGGTCGCCTGTGACAGACAATCGACGACACCGTCTGCGCCCGCGCCGATCGCGACCTCCTCGAAGCGGACGCCGTTGCGCTCTGCGAGCGCAGCGCGCAGGCGGTACGCGCCGCCGTCGGGATACCGGTTCAGTTCGCGAGCGGCGCGTTCCATCGCCGCAAGCGCTTCGGGGAACGGCCCATAGGGCCCCTCGTTCGAAGCGAGCTTGACGACTCGCTCGAGCCCGAGCTCGCGCTGTACCTCTTCGACCGGCTTTCCGGGCTCGTACGGGGCGAGCGTCGAGAGAGCCGAGCGAAGGACGCGGTCTTCCCTCACTCCGGGTTGGAGCCGCCCGACTTCTTCCGCCAGAAGAGCAGCGCGCCGCTGACCGCCGCCGCAATGGTCGCGATCGCCGACTTGTTCAAGCCTGCGTGGTCACCGGTTCCGGGAACGGCAGCCCTCGCCTTCTGTTTCGCAACCCGCTTACCGACCTTCAAGACCCCCCACCCGACGACGGCGTTCCTGCGATTCACGATCCCCATTGATCTCCTTTCCTCCCCGCCGAGCGTACCCCACCACGGGCAATGAAAAAGCGGCACTACGGTGGCCGCTTTTTCTGGGAGATAGGGACCCCCGGGACCCGCGGGCGGCATGGCCCCGGGGGTTGGGGACGAGGGCACGTCCTACTCCATAGACACCAGCGTTACGAAAAACTTGCGGCTCAGTTACTTCCGCTTGCCGTGCGGCCTGGGCGTGCCGTGGCGGGGCGGCCCGCCGATGTAGGGCCCGGGCGGAAGCTTTGGCCGCGAGTGGACGACCTTTGGCCGCGAGTGGACGACCGGCACGTGGGTCCGGCCGACCGCGTGGATCGGATGCTGCGGGTGAGCGGGCTTCTTGGCCGCGGCGCGGCTATGGCGCGCGCCGATGCTTGCGTCGCCGTGAAACCCCTGAGCCTTGCGCGCATGGGCCGCAGTGGCCTTCGCGCTTGCCGGCGCGGAGATCGATCCTGGCTGGTGCCGGACTGCGGTCGCCGGTGTCGGTGAAGAGTGCGACACGGTCTGCACAGGCGTCTGGGCTCGCGGATGATGGTGCGACACCGCCTTCGTCACGCCCACGTAGCCGGCGCCGCCGATCGCGATCCCGGTTGCGATCGCCGCGCCTGCTTTCAGCGCCAGGCCCGTCCCCACAGCCGCGCCGCCTCCGCCGCCGAAGAGCGACGTCAAGGACGCCGGCAGCGGCACCGCTGCGAGGGACTTGAACGCGCTTCTCTGCGCGCGTTGCCGCCGCGCGAAGGTCGCGCACTCGGAGCACTCGCGCAGATGCGCACGAAGAGCGCCCTTTTCCGCGCGTGACATTCGGCCGTCCAGCTGGCGCGAGATCGCCAGCTCTGCCTGGCCGCAGGTCAGTGACGACTCGAGCTGCTCCCGCAGCGCACGTCGCGCGCGGAAGATCAGCGTCTCGACTGCGCTCGCGGACAGGCCGAGAATCTCGGCGATTTCCGAATACGAACGGCCTTCCAGCTCCCGCATGACGAGCGCAGCGCGCTGATTGAACGCGAGGTGGCCGAGCGCGCGACGGATGTCCTCGGCGTTCGGGCCTTCGTCCTGCTCGGGTGCGCCGACGAAGCGGTCGCCGATGTCCTCGTCGAACGAGACCTCAGTCGGCCTACGCGCCGACTGACGGAAGCGCTGGCGGCAGACGTTGTGGGCGATCGCGATCAGCCAGTTCTGCGCCTTCTTCGGCCGCTCACCCCGCTCGTAGGCGCGGAAGGCGTTGAGGAAGGTCGTCTGGGTGACGTCCTCGGCGTCCGCCTGGTTGCGCATGACGGCGAGCGCGTAGTGATACACGTCGGCGACGTGCCGCCGATAGAGCCGCTCGAAGGAGCGGTCCGAGCGCGAGCGCTGCGCCAGCAAGGGCGTCATCTTCTACTAGATACCCAGCTGCCCCGATTCTTGCGCCGCAGCGTGACGACTTAAGGCAGCGGCGGGGGTGGAGGCGGCGGTGGGAGCTGCACTTGCGGCAGTTGCGGCAACTGAGGGACCGTGATCGGCGGCGCCGAGGCCGCGACAGGCGAGACGGCCGACGTGACTGTGCTCACCGCTTGGGACACCGCGGCCTGCGTGGACGCGATCACGGCCGGCGAAGATGCGGAAGTGGAGGTGGCGCTCGTTCCGTGAGTCGCCTGGACGGTTGAGGCATCGGCGACGCCCGCCGGCTCTCCCGGAATCCGCGGTGCGGCAGCCTGGCTCGCGAGGGCTTGGCCGTTTGCCCGAACCCGTCGCGAAACGAAGGCAAGGTCTGCCCCGGTCGACCACGGTGGTGCTGCGACGAACGTGCCGCTCGGCTCGGCCTGAGCCCGACGCACATGGTCTCCGGCGGCGATGCTCGTCGCCACGACTCCCGCAACGACGGCCACCGCCGCCTTGAACAGGAACCCGTATCCGACGACCGCCGATCCTCCGACGGCGACGCCGCCGCCTCCTTCGAGCAGCTGGGCCAGCGAGGCCGGCAGCTGAACCACGGAGAGGACACGAATCGACGAAGCTTTCAACCGCAACGACCTCCGCGCGCGGAAGATCAGAGTCTCGACCGCGGGCACGGAGACGCTGAGCGTGTCGGCGATCTCCGCGTACGTGCGACCCTCGAGCTCGCGCATCACCAGCGCGGCGCGTTGGTTCAACGGCAGCTGGCCGAGCGCCTCGAGCAGGGCCTCGACGTCCGGCCGATCCTCTTCCGCAACGGACAACTGGTCCAAGTGGTCGTCGAGCGGGACTTCCTTCACGCGCCGGCCCGCGCGCTGGTAGCGCGAGCGCGCTGCGTTGTGAGCGATCTTGATCAGCCAGTTCTGCGGCTTGATCGGTTCCTCCCCGCGTTGCATCGCGCGGTACGCGTTCAGGAACGTCGTCTGGGTGACGTCCTCCGCGTCGGTCGGATTGCGGAGGACGGCGAGGGCGTAGTGGTAGACATCCTTCGCGTAGCTGCGGTAGAGGCTCTCGAACGCGCGGTCGCGCGCAACGGAGGGGAGCTCGACGGCCGCTGTCGCCATGCCACTTGGGAAACGCCGCCGCTGCAAGGTCGGATACGGCTCACGTCATTTGCAAGCAGGAAAACGCCGTTTAGGCCGTAGCTTTGGCCCGTTTTCGGACCGGCACGTGAATGGGGCGGCCGAGCGCGACGAGGCCGGCTTCCTTGATCGCCTCCGAGAGGGTCGGATGCGCTGCCATCCCGTCTGCAACCGTCTCCACCGTCGCCTCGGCGTCGATCGCGGTCACCCCTGCCTCGACCAGGTCGGTCACGTGCGGCCCGACCATCACGAGCCCGAGCAGCTCGCCGTAGCGCGTCTCGTGGATCGACTTCACCCAGCCGACCGTCTCGTTCTGCATCACGGCGCGCGCGTTCGCGACCCACGGGAACCTCCCGGTCGCGACGTCGTCGCCGTACTGCTCGCGGGCCTCGACTTCCGTGAGGCCCACGCCGGCGATCTCAGGATCGGTGTAGATCGGCCGCGGTACCGCGCGGTTGTCGACGATCGCATCGTGGCCGCACGCGTTCTCCGCCGCGACCTCACCCTCGCGGAACGCTGTGTGCGCGAGCTGCCAGTAGCCGGCGCAGTCCCCGACCGCGTAGATGTGCGGGACGGTCGTGCGGCGATGCTCGTCGGCTGCGATTCCCTTCCGCTTGTCGAACTCGACGCCGATCGACTCGAGGCCGATCCCCTCGACAAGCGGGCCACGTCCGACCGAAACGAGCATCAAATCGG
>JBKPJA010000163.1:0-2550 GCA_046730515.1 Actinomycetota bacterium
AGTTGGCGGGGCCCGCCCCCCCAGCCCCCCCACCACGAGCAGCCGCTCTCGGGCCCCGGCGGGGCGGCCTCCCGGGCGGGGCCCCCCCCCCCTCCGCCGCCGCCTCGAGCCGCTGGCCGCGCTCCAGCCGACGGGCCGTGCATCTCAGCACTGTCCCGGCGGCCTCCGCACGGCCAGCGGCTCGTCAGGAACGCGTGAGCTTCACTGCGCCGCTAGCACTTGCGCAAAGCGGTCCTGAGCGACGCGCGCCCACCAGTAGCTCAGTGGGTGACCGTTCTGCAGGACTGCGAAGACGTAGTGATTGCGCACGTAACCGGAGAGCGCAGACGCCTCCTCCGTCGTTCCCGTCTTCGCGATCACGGTCCCGTGTGCAGGCCCGCTGCGCATGCGGTCGTGAAGCGTTCCGTTCACGCCCGCAACGGGGAGCGCCGCCACGAGCGCCGGACGGATCACCGGATCGTTCCACGCCGTTCGCAGCAGTCCGGTGAGCGCATTTGCGGTCAGGCGGTCGAGCACCGACAGTCCCGATCCGTCCACGATCCGCACGCCCGCCATCGGGATGCCCTCTTGCGCGAGCACGCGCGTCACGACTGCCGCGCCCGCTGCGCTCGTGCCGTGGTCGAGCTGCGTCGCGCCGAGCTGCTTGAGCAGCAACTCCGCCGTGAAGTTGTCGCTTTCACGATCCATGAACCGAACGATTGTCGCGAGCGTCGGCGACTCGATCGAGGCGAGCGGAACGACGTACTGGTCCGCAACGCCCATGCGCACGGGCCCCGTGACCGCGACGCCGGCCTTGCGGAGCGCGCTGCGAAAAGCAGCGCCCGCTGCGAGAGCAGGATTCGCGGAGAGGTCACCGCTGGCCCGGTCGCGGTCGACGACGAGCGCCGACAGCGGCGGTGATTCGTTCAGGTAGAAGCCCGGCTTCCAGCCCGCGACGGTGCGCCGCGCGTCGAACCAGGACTCGTCTGCAACGACACCGCCCGTAACGCTGGTGATGCCGGCGCCCCGCACCTTCTTCGCGAGAGCGAGCAGGCTCCAGTGAGTGAGCGTCGGATCGCCGCCACCCTTCAGCACGAGCGCGCCGTTCCACACGGCGCCGTCCTGTGATCCTTCGCCCATCACGTCGGTTTCGAAGCGGTACGTCGGACCGAGTAGCGACAGCGCGGCGTAGGTGACCGGCAGCTTCTCGTTCGAGGCGGGTTCGAGCGGGCGCGCGCCGTTCTGGGTGTAGACCACGTCTCCGCTGGAAAGGTCGACGGCCAGCGCGGCCGAGCGGGCCGGTGAGACGTGGGGAACGCGCAGCGCGACGGCGAGCTTGTGCTGGAGGGCAGTGGAACTGCCCGGCGTCGCGGCCGATGCGACCGGCGCGGCGACGGCGAGCAGGACGGCCAGGCCTGCGAGAGAGCGGCGCACGGGGTTTCCATTGTTGGAGCCGCACCGGCCGGAGTCAAGGTCGTGGGTCTGACCGGCTTGGAAGATGGGCCTCGCGGCCCATGCGGCGCAGGCCTGGACATCCGATACTGGACGTTGCCTGTAGTCCTGCGCCTCTCCTCCAATGATCGAGACCGAAATCCGCGCCCTTCTCGCCGCACCCGCGGCCGGTGCCGAGGCTCCTGCGCTGGCGCGCATCGAGGACGCCCTGACGGCGGGCTACGCGCAGGCGCTGACGCTGGAAGCCGAGCGCTGGCGGATCGAACGCCGGATCGCCGAGGTCGCCGCCGAGCTCACCAACAGCACCAACGAGACCTCTGAGCTGCGGAAGCTCGGCCGTTCGCTGAAGAAGGCGAACGGCGACTTGACGAACCTGCGCGCACTGCTGCTCTCGCTGCGGGAGCGCGCGAGCGAAGTTCGCGCGACCGCCGCGTAAGACCTAGACGATTCCGCTCCTCACCGCGTAGACGGCCGCCTGGATGCGGTTGTCGATCTGGAGCTTCATGAGGATGTTGGAGATGTGGTTCTTGACCGTCTTCGGGCTAATGTGCAGCTCGGCGGCGATCATTGCGTTGTCCTTGCCGTTCGCAATCAGCTTGAGGACGTCGATCTCCCGCTCGGAGAGCTCCGCCCTGATCGTCCGTTCGATCTGAGGCTGCGTGCTGGAGGCGCGCAGGCGCTGCAGCACCTTCGAGGCGATCGTCGGCGAGATGAGCGATTCGCCGTTGGATGCCGCGTTGATGCCCGCAATCAGCTCCTGGATCGAAGAATCCTTTAGGAGGTAACCACACGCGCCGGCGAGGATTGCGTCGATCACGTCGTTGTCCTCGTCGGAGATCGTGAGGACGACGACCCGTGTGAGCGGCGCGATCGAGGTGATGTGACGCGTCGCCTCGACGCCGCCCATCCCGGGCATGTTGAGATCCATGACGACCACGTCGGGGGCGATCTCGCGGACGATTCGCACCGCTTCCTGGCCTGCCGCGGCCTCGCCGACGATCTGGACCCCCTCACCCTCGAGCAGGTTGCGCAGGCCGTGCCGAAACAGATCGTGGTCGTCCACGATCAGAACTCGAAGCTTCTCGGCCGCGTGGCCCTCGGCTGTCACGGGCTGGCTCA
>JBKPJA010000164.1:0-14394 GCA_046730515.1 Actinomycetota bacterium
CTGCCGTTGCCGCATACCAGACGGTGATGTCTTCGTCCTCTGCGGAAAAGACCGCGCCGCCGAAAGGACGCAGATCGAGGCCGAGATGCTTCGCGTACCACTCGCGCAGACGTTCGGGATCCCGCGCACGAACGAACACGCCGCCGATCCCGGTCACGCGTTCCGGCACTAAACGACTTCGACCTTGATGACGTTCGTCGAGCCGGGAATGTTCACCGCCGTACCCGCGGTGATCACAACGGTGTCGCCCTCCTCGACGAGCCCGCTTTGGCGCGCCGACTGGATCGATCGATCCCACAGCTCTTCGACGTTCGCAGTCTCGGGGATCCAGCGTGGCGTCACTCCCCACTCCACCGCCATCTGCTGGATCGCCCACTGGTGGTGCGAGAGGCCGATGATCGGACGGCGCGGCCGCAGGCGCGCCACCGCCGAGGCCGTCTTGCCGGTGAACGTCGGCACGAGCATCGCCGCAGCGCCGAGCGCCTCCGCGATGTCGCACGCGGCGTTCGACATCGCGTTGCCGATCGTCGGGTCCTCGGTCGCCTCGGGGATCTCGTGCCGGTAGCCGAGGCTCGGTTCGATCGCGCGTGCAATGCGGTCCATCGTCTGCACGGCCTGCACCGGGTAGTCGCCGGTCGCGGTCTCTGCGGAGAGCATGACGGCAGATGTGCCGTCGAGGATTGCGTTCGCGACGTCGCTCGCTTCCGCGCGCGTGGGCTCGGGATGGTGGGTCATCGACTCGAGCATCTGCGTGGCGGTGATCACCGGCTTTCCGCGCTCGAGCGACTTGGCGATGATGCGCTTCTGAAGCAGCGGCAGGAGCTCGGCGCCGATTTCGACGCCGAGGTCGCCGCGCGCGACCATGACTGCGTCCGTCTCCCACAGCACTTCGTCGAGGGCGTCGATTGCCTCCGCCTTCTCGATCTTGGCGATGACGTGCGCCGGTGAACCTTCCTGTTCGAGCAGTGCCTTCAGGTCACGCACGTCCGCAGCCGAACGCACGAACGAGAGCGCGACGTAGTCGACGCCGAGGTCGAGCGCGAACTCGAGGTCGACGAGGTCCTTGCGCGTCAGCGAAGGGATCGGGATCGGCACTCCCGGCAGGTTGACGCCTTTGTGCGCGGTGACCGTGCCGCCGACGACTACGCCGCAGCGCGCCCGTTCGTGCTCCGTCTCTTCGACACGCAGCCGGACCATCCCGTCGTCGATCAGAACCTCGTGTCCGGGTCGGAGCACCTCACCGACGACGGCGGGAGCGATCGGCAGCTCGCCGTCAGGCGCCGACTCGGCGTAGACGAGCGTGACCTCGCCGCCTGTCGGCAGGGGGAGCGGATCATCCAAGCTGCCGACGCGGATCTTCGGACCCTGAAGGTCGCCGATCAGCGCAAGCGGCTTCCCGGTTTCCTCCTGCAGCCCGCGGAGGAGGCGTGCGCGCTCGGCGTGATCGTCGTGCGAGCCGTGCGAGAGGTTCAGCCGAGCGGCGTCCATCCCCGCAGCGATCAGCGCGCGGAGCAGATCAGGCTGCGCGGAAGCAGGCCCGATCGTGGCGACGATCTTCGTCCGCCGCGGCGCGGAGGCGGCCATGCATTGAGAGTACCGCCGCGGTCAGTTAGCGCAAGCGGGGAAACGCTTGCCAACCCGGAAACACAGCGTCGTCGCCGAGCTCCTCCTCGATGCGGAGGAGCTGGTTGTACTTCGCGACTCGGTCGGTCCGTGACGGCGCGCCGGTTTTGATTTGCCCCGCGTTCGTCGCGACGGCGAGGTCGGCAATCGTCGTGTCCTCCGTCTCGCCGGAGCGGTGGGAAATCACCACTCCGTAACCGTTCGCCCGCGCGAGCTCGATCGTCTCGAGTGTCTCGGTGAGCGTGCCGATCTGGTTGACCTTGACGAGGATCGCGTTGGCGACGCCCTCCTCGATCCCGCGACGAAGCCGCTCCGGATTCGTCACAAAGAGGTCGTCGCCGACGAGCTGGAGCCGCGAGCCGACCCGCTCGGTGAGCGTCCGCCACGCGTCCCAATCGTCCTCCGCGACCCCGTCCTCGACGGAGACGATTGGGAAACGGTCGGCAAGCGACTCGTAGAAATCGGCCATCGCAGCACCATTCGCCTCCCGTCCCTCGAAGCGATAGGTGCCGTCACGGAAGAACTCAGTCGCCGCCGGATCGAGCGCGACCGCGACGCGCTCGCGGTGACCGGCGCGCTCCGCCGCCTCCAAGATCGCACCGATCGCCTCTTCACTCGAGCCGAGATCCGGAGCGAACCCACCCTCGTCGCCGACGGCCGTCGCGAGCCCGCGCTCGTGCAGGACGTCCTTCAGGGCATGGAATGTCTCCGCTCCGATCCGCAGTGCGCCCGAGAACGACCCCGCGCCCGCCGGCACGACCATGAACTCCTGGAGGTCGATGGAGTTCTGCGCGTGGGCGCCGCCATTGATGACGTTCATCATCGGCACCGGCAGCGTGCGCGCGCCGTCGCCGCCGAGTGAGCGGAAAAGGGATACGCCGCGCTCTGCCGCCGTCGCCTTCGCCGTTACGAGCGAAACGCCGAGGATCGCATTCGCGCCGAGCCGCCCCTTGTTCGGCGTGCCGTCAAGCTCGATCAGCCGCCGGTCGACCGCCGCTTGATCCGAGGCATCGAGGCCGAGGACAGCATCCGCTATCTCACCGTTGACGTTCTCGACGGCGTGGAGGACCGACTTGCCGCCGTACGCGCCCCCTCCGTCGCGAAGCTCGACCGCCTCGTGCACTCCCGTCGAGGCGCCGGAAGGAACCGCAGCCCTGCCGAACGCGCCCGACTCGAGTCGGACCTCGGCCTCGAGGGTTGGATTTCCACGCGAGTCGAGGATCTGCCGCGCGTGCACCGCCGCGATCGAACTCATTCGAACGCGACCTTCGCGCGGTCGAAGTAGCGGTCTTGCTCCTCGAGCGGCAGCTCCGTCCAGGTCTTCCCATCCTGCGCAGCAAACTGCTCCGCGCGCTCGACCCGCTCGACGAACCGCTTCGTCATCGCGCGCAACGCAAGCTCGGGATCGACGTTCAGGCGCCGCGAGACGTTGACGGCCGCGAAGAGCACGTCGCCGAGCTCTTCGAACACGCGGGGGTCGGGCTCCGTCTCCGGCGCAGGGTCGCCGGCCGCAGCGAGTGCCTCCGTCAGCTCACGCAGCTCGTCGTCGAGATCCGTGAGCGCGCCCGCGACATCCGCGTATTCGAAGTTGACCGCCGCAGCGCGTCGCTGCACCTTGCGCGCAGAGAGCAGAGCGGGCAGCGACTCGGGGACGTGGTGGAAGATTCCCGCCCGACCTTCCTGCTCGGTCTTGATCTGCTCCCAGCGCTCGCGCACGCGACCCGCCGTCCGCGCCTCCGCGTCGCCGAAGACGTGCGGATGCCTGCGCACGAGCTTCGTGTGCACCGCGCGCGCGATGTCGGCGAGGTTCGTCTCGCCGCGCTCCTGGAGCAGCAGCGCGAGGAAGTAGACCTGAAAGAGGAGATCTCCTAGCTCGTCCGCGAGCTTCTCGTCGTCACGTGCAATAGCCGCGTCGGCGACCTCGTAGGCCTCCTCGACGGTATGCGGAACGATCGTGCGCTCGGTCTGCTCGCGGTCCCAGGGACAATCCCGCCGCAGCCGCTCCGTCAGTTCTTGGAGATCCTCGAGCGCGCGCCCGAGGTCGCTCACGTCGTCTGTGTCGGAGTGGTGACGGAGAGGCAGGGATCCGGGGTCGGCTTGAACCCGGCCTGGTACTTCACCTTGCCCGGCTTGCAGAAGGCTTTCTTGACGCCGTCCACCCACTGGGTCATGACGGTGTTCTTCTGCTGCTGCTCGAGCTGGAGGCGGATCGACCCCTTCACCTTGTCGAAGGACGTCGTCGACGGCGGTTTGATTCCGGAGAGCGCCTGGATGATGTGCCACCCGTACTGCGTATGCACCGGCTTCGACAGCTGACCCGTCTTCAGCGAGAACGCGACCTTGTCGAACGGGGGCACCGTCTGCCCCTTTGTGACCGTCAGCTTCCCGCCGCTCGATGCGGAGCCGGGATCCTGCGAGTACTTCTTCGCGAGCACCGCGAAGTTCTGCTCGTGATTGGCGACGAGCTGCGCGTAGAGCGCATCGGCCTTCGCCTTCGTCTTGACGAGGATGTGACGGATGTCGCGGCTCGACTTCTGCTGATAGAGCGCCTTGTGCTGGTCGTAGTAGCTCTTCACCGCGGCGTCGGAAACGTGCACGTTCCCCGTCACCTTCTTGTAGAGGGCTTCAGAGATCAGCTCCGACCTCACTTCCTCCCGCGCCTGGTCGGGCGTCAGCCCCTGTGACTTCAGGGTCTGCTCGTATTTCTTCTCGCTGCCGCCGTAGTACTGCTTCTTGAGCTGCTCGATGCGTGCGTCGACGTCCTTGTCCGAGATGTGGATGCCCATGTCCGCCGCCTTCTGGGCGAACTGGGCCCGCTGGACGAGGAACGTGACGGCCTGCCCCTTGAGCGACTCGTAGGCAGGTGTGCCGAGCTTCGGAAACGGGCGGTGCTGCGCCGCGTAGCTCTTCTTGGCGCGGTTGAGCAGGTTCGAGAGGTCTTCCTGCGTGATCGTCTGCCCGCCGACGACCGCGACGTCACCAGACTGCAGCGACGCGCTGCCGCCGCCGCCGCCGCAGGCCGCGACGAGCAGGCTGACCCCAATCAGGAGGATGACGAGCGATGTGGCGTGCTTCATGGAAAAAGCGCCACGTGCAGCGGACCCGCTCACGCTGCCTGGCGCGCGGCCACTATAGCATCGACCAGCCGCAGCGCCTGCGGGAAACCATCCTCCCGAAGGGTGATTTCGCGGTTGGCGACGGTGTAGACAGCCGTCGACACCTGCCTGCGAAGCGCTCGCACCTCGTCGGAGCCGAGCACGACCTGGCCGACGCTCGCGCGGCCGCCGCGGAAGACGAAGTAATCCGCGCCGAGCGCCGCGAGCTTGAGCTTCGCCTCCTGGATCAGGAAGAGGCTCTCGACCGGCTCGGGCAGCGGCCCGAAGCGATCCTCGGTCGCGGCCTGGAGCTCGCGCAGCTCGTCCTCCGACTCGGTCAGCGCGAGCCGGCGGTGGAGATCGATCTTGAGCGCCTCGCCGCCGATGTACTCGGCCGGAACATAGGCGTCGACGCGCGCGTCGACGCGCACGGGCCGCGCGGCGACGCGGTGCTCGCCGGAGAGCTCGGCCACCGCCTCCGCGAGCAGCTCAACGTAGAGCTCGAAGCCGAGCGCGGCGACGTGACCCGACTGCTCGTCGCCGAGGAGGTTGCCCGCGCCGCGGATCTCGAGGTCGCGCATCGCGATCGCAAAGCCGGCGCCGAGCTCGGTGTGGTCGGCGAGCGTGGCGAGGCGTGCGCGCGCTTCCGGGGTCAGCTCGGACATGTCCGGATAGAACAAGTACGCGTGCGCGGTGACGTCGGATCTCCCGACGCGCCCGCGGATCTGGTACAGCTGCGCGAGTCCGAGCGTGTCCGCCCGCTCGACGATCAGCGTGTTCGCCTGCGGAATGTCGAGGCCCGATTCGATGATCGTCGTCGAGACGAGCACGTCTGCATCCCCGCGCAGGAATGTGTGCATCTTCTCCTCGAGGTCGCGCTCGCGCATCTGCCCGTGCGCGACGAGGAAGCGCAGGTTCGGAGACAGCTGTTGCAGCTTCTGCGCGGCGTCCTCGATCGTTTCCACGCGGTTGTGGAGATAGAAGCTCTGTCCGCCGCGTTCGTGCTCGCGCTCGAGTGCGAGCTTGACGAGCTCTTCGTCGAGCTCGGCGACGGTGGTGCGGATCGGCCGGCGCCCTTCGGGCGGCGTCTCGATGATCGAGATGTCACGCAGACCGGACAGGGACATGTGCAGCGTGCGCGGGATCGGAGTTGCGGACAGGGCGAGCACGTCGACTTCGAGCCGGAGCGCGCGCAGCAGCTCCTTCTGGGCGACGCCGAACCGCTGCTCCTCGTCGAGGATGACGAGCCCGAGCTCCTTCGGGATCACGTCGCGGCTGAGGATGCGGTGTGTCCCGATCAACACGTCGACCTTCCCCGCGGCGAAGTCCGCGAGGATGCGCTTGATCTCCGCCGGCTTCCGGAAGCGCGACACCATCTCGACATTGAGCGGGAAATCGCGGAAGCGCTGGCGGAACGTGTGCCAGTGCTGTTCCGCGAGGATCGTCGTCGGGGCGAGAAAGAGCACCTGCTTGCCGTTGACGGCGACGGCGAATGCCGCACGAATCGCAACCTCCGTCTTGCCGAAGCCGACGTCACCGCAGACGAGCCGGTCCATCGGCCGCGGCGCCTCGAGGTCTTCCTTCACGGACTCGATCGCGGACTGCTGGTCCGGCGTCTCCCGGTATGGGAACTCCGCCTCCAGCCGCTCCAGCCACTCATTGCGCAGGTCGAATGCCTCTCCCGGCGCGTTCTGCCGTCGCGCGTAGAGTGCGAGCAGCTCGCCGGCCAGCTCGCGCACGCTTGCACGAGCGCGTGCCTTGAGGTTGTCCCACGCCTTGCCGCCGAGCTTGGAGAGCGTTGGAGCGGCCCCGTCCGCGCCGATGTAACGCGAGACCTTCCCGAGCTGCTCGTGCGGCACGTAGAGACGGTCGTCGCCGCGGAACGCAAGCAGGAGATAGTCGCGCGTGACGCCCGCGACCGTCTTCGTCTCGAAGCTCTGCAGCTTGCCGACGCCGTGGTCCTCGTGCACGACGTAGTCGCCCGTGCGCAGGTCGGCGAACGACTGCAGCGCGCGGGCGCCGACGCGACGCTCTCTCGGCAGACGCTTGCGGAAGACCTGCGTATCCGGGAGCAGGACGAGGCCGAGCTCGCGCCAGACGAAGCCGCGACGCGCCGGCGCGACCGCGAAGAGCAGCTCCGCCTCGTCGGGAAGCGGTTCGCCCTCCTCGAGGATGCGCGCATCGATTCGCCGCAGCAGGTTCTGCTGCCTGATCGCCTCGCCGGGATGCGGGAACGCGACGACGACGCGGTGTCCTGCGCGCACGAACGCACCGAGCTCGTTCTCCGCCTCTGCGAGCCCGCGCGCGACCAACGCGGGACGCTGTGCCTCGAACGCGAACTGTTGCCGTTGGGGTAGCTGATCGAGCAGCGCGGCGCCGTCGAGCGACACGCGATCGAGTCCCTCCTCCTCCCAGACGGCGAGCACTTCCTCGCGCTGCCACACGAGATCGATGGACTGCGGTAGCGATGGCACCAGATCCGTTGGGATCGTGTTGTCGTCACCAAGCTGCGGCTCTACGAGATCGAGCCGCCGCTCCGCGGCCGCATAGATCACTGCGTTCTCGACCGGATGCAGCGCGCGCTGGGTGAACGGCGAGAACGCACGGATGTTCTCGATCTCGTCGCCCCAGAGCTCGACACGCAGCGGCTCGCGACCGGTCGTCGGGAAGACGTCGACGAGTCCGCCGCGAACCGCGAACTGGCCCCGCTCGTCCGCTCGCTCCACACGCTCGTAGCCCGCGAGGGCGAGGTCTTCCGCGAGCTGCTCGAGGGAGATCGCCGCACCGGGCGCGAGCTCGATCGGCTGCGGACGTTGGTCCTCCGGCGGCAACGGCTCGGAGACTGCGGCGGCGGATGCACAGACAAGCCCTCCGCGCGCGAGAACGTCCAGCGCGCGGGCGCGCTCACCGACGAGGTGCGGCGGCGGCTCCAATCCGGATCCCCAGTGGACGCCGCGGCTCGGCATGAACGCGACACGTTCGCCACCGACGAACCAGGCCGCGCCCTCGGCCGCGTCCCGTGCGTCCTGATCCTCCGGCGCGAGCAGAATTAGGCCGCGGTCAAGGTGGTCGTGCAGAGCGGCGAGCACGAGCGGCAGCGCGGACTCGGACACGCGCGCGGGCGCGGGCAGCGCCTGCGCGAAGGCCGGCAGGCGGTCGCTCTCACGCAGCTCGCGAACGAAGGGATAGAGGATCGCACGGTCCATGACGAAAGGCCGAACCGGGCCGGTTCGGCTCGTTCCATCGTAGCTCTGGTCAGTTGAAGCGTGCCTGCGCACGCTCGAGGCCTTCCGCGTCGAGCGTCTCGACCGCGTCCGCTGCGCGTTGCACGATCGCATCCGGATCCTGGTCCGGCGTGAAGTCGGACAGGACGTAATCGGCGAGCGGCCGCGGGTCGCCGCGCTCCGGCCGGCCGACACCGACACGAAGGCGGAGGAAGTCCTGGGTTCTCAGGTGTTGCGCGATCGACCGCAGGCCGTTGTGGCCCGCCAGGCCCCCGCCCTTTCGCGCCTGCAACCGGCCGAGATCGAAGTCCCCTTCGTCATGCACGACGAGGACGGCGTCCGGCTCGAGCTTGTAGAAGCGGGCAGCTGCACCGACTGAACGCCCCGACTCGTTCATGTACGTCTCCGGCTTCAGCAAGCCGACGCGGTGATCGTCGATGCGCAACTCGGCGAGTTGCCCGGAGAACTTCGAGCGCCACGACGCGCCGTGCCGGCGCGCGAGCTCGTCCACGACCATCCGTCCGACGTTGTGGCGGTTCGCCTCGTAGTCCCGGCCGGGATTGCCTAGGCCGACGACGAGCAGGTCGAGCGACGAAGGACGCTCGCCCCGGCGCCAGGGCAGACGCATGGGGTTGTTACCCCGGAGTCGTGCCGGGCTCGCCCTGCTCGCCCGTGCCGGCTTCTGCGCCGGGCTCGCCAGGAGGCTGCTCGGGAGCTTCCTCGCCCTCCGGCGGCACCTCGCCCTCGGGCAGCTCGCCCTCCTCGAGCTCCTCGGCCTCGGGCTCAGGCTCCTCGACCTTCGTCGGCAGCGTGACCGTCGCGAGCACCGTCTCCTCCGGGTCGTCCAGGTACTTGATCCCCTCCTGGGCTGCCAGATCCGCCAAACGCAGCGTGTCGCCGATCGCCATGCCGCTCACGTCGAGGTCGATGTGGTCGGGAATCTCCATCGGCAGCGCTTCGACGTTGATCTCGCGCTGCACCTGCGAGAGCACGCCGCCTTCCTTCACACCCTCCGGCTCGCCGACGAGCTGCACGGTCACGGCCGCCTGGATCGGCTGGTCGAGCCGCACCTCCTGCAGATCGACGTGCGAGATATGGCCGCGGATCGGATCCTGCTGGAACTCCTTGAGGATCGACGCATGCGTCGCCTCCTGCCCTTCGAGCACGACGTCGAGGATCGCATGCAGGCCCGAAGGGCCGGTCAGCACGCGCCGGAGCTCGCGCTCGGGGATGGAGATCGCGTGAGACTGGTTGCCGTTGCCGTACAGGACACCGGGGATGAAACCTTCCTTGCGCAGACGGCGCGCGTCGGCGGAGCCGCGCCGCTCGCGCTCGCGCACCTGCAATTTGACCCGTTCACCGGCCATGACGGCTGCGAAGTGTAGCTGGCTGTTTGCCGCCTGCTGGGGTCACGGCGCCACGATCTTACGCCGTACTTGCGATGGCAGACGGTGTTTCCTAGCCTCGTAGGATGGGGTTCCCCCAGGATCTCCCCGAGCCCCGGTTCGCGAAGAGCGGCGATGTCTACATCGCGTATCGAGTTGAGGGTGAGGGGCCGTTCGACCTGGTGTTCGTGCCGCCGGGGTTGTGGAGCATTGACGGGTTCGGGGCGTACCAGTCGGGATTCCGGGATTTGGTCGGGCAATTGACGTCGTTTGCGAGGCTGATTCAGTTCGACAAGCGGGGTACGGGATCGTCGGATCGTGTCGTGGGCGCGCCAACGCTCGAGGAGCGGATGGACGACGTGCGGGCGGTGATGGACGCGGTCGGTTCGCGGTGTGCCGCGCTGGTGGGAGTCGCCGACGGTGCGGCGATGAGCGTTTTGTTTGCTGCCACGTTTCCCGCCCGGACTTTCGCGCTTGCGCTAATGCGGTTGAAGCCTCGGTACGTCTGGGCTGAGGACTACCCGTGGGCGCCGATGCGGGAGCAGTACGAGCGAGAAACGGTGGAGATCCTCGATGCTCGGGTTGAGGGGAGGCAGGTCGAACGCGTTAGGCGTGCTATCGCGCGCGTGGGGATCGAGGCGACCGATCACGAATTGTGGGAGCGTTCGCGAGCACTCCGTCAGTCAATGCCCCCGAGTGCTTTCTTGGCGCTGCGTCGCATGACCATGGAGATTGATGTCCGGCACATCCTTTCCTCGGTCACCGTTCCGACGCTGCTCATGTATCGGCCGCATGCGGCAGATGCCGACGAAACCGGCGACATACCACTCATGAGCTACATGCAGGAACAAATGCCGCACGCTGAGATCATCGAGGCTTCGGCGGATATAGGGCAGTGGTATGCGGGTCTCACCGAGCCGCTGCAGGACTTCTTGCCACGGGCATGGACGGATTATCAGCAGCTGCAGGCACAGCCACGGAGGGTCCTCGCGACGGTGCTGTTCACGGACATCGTCGGCTCGACCGCCAGGGCTGTTGAGCTCGGTCCGCGTTGGCAAGAGCTTTTGCGCGAGCACAACGCAGTCGTGCGACGCCAGATTCACAAATTCAGCGGTCGCGAAATCGACACCGCAGGCGACGGCTTCTTCGCGTCCGGCTTCGACGGACCGGCACGCGCCGTCAAGTGCGGCTGCGCGATTCGCGATGCAGTTACCGGCCTCGGCCTCGGCATCCGCGTAGGCGTCCATACCGGCGAGTGCGACCTTGTCGACGACAAACTGTCAGGCCTCGCGGTCAACATCGGTGCGCGCGTCTCCGGGCACGCAAAGGAAGGTGAAGTCCTTGTCTCGGGCACCGTCAAAGACCTCGTCGCCGGTTCTGGGATCGCGTTCGAGCCTCGTGGTGTCCGAGAACTAAAGGGACTCGGCGAGTGGCCGCTGTACGCCGTGGCGCGGTCAGACGAACATCCGCTGACGTGACCCGGACAGCCATCGCCTGCCCGATGGTTACGCGGCGGGCCTAGAAGAGCTGATTCTCGCCCGCGAAGATCGCCGAGACCGAGTCGTCGGCGAAGACGTTGTGGATCGTCTCCGCGAGGATTCCGGACACCGTGAGGACGCGCAGCTTGTCCGGGGCGCGGGTGATGTCGATTGGCACTGTGTCGGTGACGACGATCTCACGCAGCTCGCTCGCGGCGAGACGCTCGATCGCGTCGCCCGGGAAGAGCCCGTGTGTCGCGCAGGCGTACACCTCGGTGGCGCCGGCCTCGTGCAGAGCCTTTGCGCCCTCGATCAGCGTCCCTCCGGTGATGATCATGTCGTCGCTCATGATCGCGACCTTGCCGCGTACGTCGCCGATCACCGTCGTCACCGCGGCGACGTCGTGCGCCGGGCGCGTCTTGTTCATGATCGCGAAACCGGGTGTGTCGAGCATCTCCGCAAACTTGCCGGCGACCTTGGCGCGACCCGCATCCGGTGACACGGAGACGACCTGGTCGCCGAACAGGCCTTTGTCGCGGAAGTACCGGACGAAGAGCGGCAGCGCACGCATGTGGTCGACGGGGATCGTGAAGAACCCCTGGATCTGACCCGAGTGCAGGTCCATCGTCAGCACTCGATCCGCGCCCGCGGTCTGGATCAGCTCGGCCACGAGCTTGGCGGAGATCGGCTCGCGCGGGAGCGTCTTCTTGTCCTGGCGTGAATAGGGGTACCAGGGGACGACGGCCGTGATTCGCTTCGCGGAAGCGAGCTTTGCCGCGTCGATCATGATCAGCAACTCCATCACGTTGCGGTCGACGGGCTCGCAACCTGTCTGGATCAGGAAGACGTCGGCGCCGCGAATCGACTCCTCGTACCGGCAGTAGGTCTCGCCGTTCGCGAAGGTCTTCACCTGCATCGCGCCGAGCTTCACACCCAGCCGCTCCGAGATGTCGTGGGCGAGATCCGGATTCGACCGGCCGGCGAACAGCATCAGCCGCTTCTGCGGCGTGCGCTCGAGCCAGTGGTCCGGCTTGAGCTCGGGCGTGACCTCCGGCGCGGCCGCGAGGCCGGGCAACGTCAGCTCAGTCGTCGTCACGCTTTCCACGGAGATAGCCCTCTCTCGTGACCTGCCTAGGCGGAAAACCCGCAAGGGATTCGGGAGGGACATCTTCTGTTATGTACGCCCCGCCCGCAATCCATGCGTCATCTCCGATCTCGATCGGCGCCTCGAAGCCATTGTGAATCCCGGTCCTGACGTTCCGGCCGATCTTCGTGCGCTGCTTCGGCCGGCCCTCCTCGTGCGGATAGTTCGCGGTGATGTTGCCGGCGGCGATGTTCGTCTCTTCGCCGATCTCCGCGTCGCCGATGTAGGACAGGTGCGGGACCTTGGCGCGTTCGCCGACCAGGGCGTTCTTGAGCTCGACGAACGTCCCCGCCTTCGCGCCTGCGGCAAGCACCGTGCCGGGGCGTAGGTAGCAGAAGGGACCGACCGTCACGTCGGGCCCGATCTCCGCGTCGACCGCGACGACGTGCGGGCCCACGTGCGCGCCTGCCGCGACGCGCGTGTGACCGCGCAGGATGGTGAAGGGCTCGATCGTCGTGTCCGCCTCGAGCTCGACCTGTGGATCGATCCAGGTCGTCTGCGGATCCACGATCGTCACTCCCGCGAGCATGTGTTCTTTGTTGACGCGCGCGCGGAGAGCGGCGCCGGCCTCGGCAAGCTCGGCGCGGGTGTTGACGCCCTCGATCTCGGTGGGATCGGAAGCCTTCGTCACACCCACATCATCGCCGTCTTCGACGAGAAAGCGAACGGCATCCGTCAGATAGAGCTCTCCCTGGACGTTCTTCGGCTCCAGACGATCGACCGCGGGCCAGAGCTTGTCGGCCTCGAAGACGTAGATGGAAGCGTTGACCTCCCGCAGCGCGAGCTGCTCGGGGGTCGCGTCCGTGGCCTCGACGATCGCCTCGAGCTTTCCGTCGGGGGCTCGAACGATCCGGCCGTAGGCTTTGGGGTCGGCCGGCTCGAAGGAAAGCACGGTCGCGGAGGCGCCCGAAGCGCGATGCCGTTCGACCAGGTTCCGCAGGACGTCCGGCGTGAGCAGCGGATGATCGCCGGAGACGACGAGCACCGCCTCTGCATCCCCCACCGCCCCGCGCGCGCTCCGAACGGCGTCGCCCGTACCGAGCGGTTTGTCTTGAACGGCGACGGTTACACCTTCGTAGACGGATGCCGACTCTGGAGAAGTGACGACGATAAGCGGGTCCGGCCCGAGCGGCCGCACCGCTTCGATCACCCAGTGGACGAGCCGTCTGCCGAGCAGCGGGTGCAGGTGCTTCGGGACGGCCGATTTCATCCGTGTGCCCTCCCCTGCGGCCAACACAACTCCTGCGAAGTCGTTCAAGGCTGGGGCGCCAGGATTCGAACCTGGGATCGCGGGACCAAAACCCGCTGCCTTACCACTTGGCTACGCCCCATCAAAGGAAACGGTAACCAGAAGTGTCGCAGTGACTCGCTGCGGTTGTGGACGACGGCCGCGGCGGCAAAGCCGCCACGGCCTTGAACGGTCGGCACCCCAAGCGGTGCGCAGTGTGCCAGCGAAAGCAGGGCTAGCTTCGTCGTAAGTCGGAGAAGAGATACACGAGCGCGATCACGGCAAACCCGACGATGATGACCCACGCCAAGGCCTTGAGGATGAAGACGAAAAGCACCACCAGCAACGCGAGCGATTGCGAGGCGGCGACGATCCACGCGATCTGGCGTCCGGCATCCCAACGAATGTTCCGCGCCCACGCGACGTAGAGCGCCAGGACGGCGACGGCCAGGAAGAGAACCGTCCACTTGCCGACGTTGTGCCCGAACGCGACGATAATGCCCTCCAAGATCGCGATCCACAAAGCAAACCGCAGCCGTCGCCCGCGAAGCCAGCGACCGGCGCGGGTGGAGTGCGCTTCGATCACGCTCACGCGATCAAACGTACCACGCTGGTGCCGCCAGCCATGTCCGCCCGTGGGAACGCAGCCGTCTCTGTGCCTCGACCGCGGGCGCACGGTGCAAGAACAGCCCGTACACCGCAGGGCCCGCTCCCGTCACGTCTGCGCGGAATGCGCCGAGGCTGCGGAGCTCGTCGGCGAGGGGCGACGACGCCAGATCGTTTGCAGGAAGTTCCGCGAGGTCGCGCGGACGCCGTACACGCTCGAGTGCTCTCAGCAGTGCGGCCGAGCGCGCCTGAAAGTCCGCTTCGCCGCCACGCGCATCGAAACGCGCGTACACATGGGCCGTCGACGTCTTTTGACCGTCGTGCGGAAGAACGATCAGGGCCCAGTAGTCCTGCGGGAGGTCGAGCGGGCGCAGCTCGGTGCCGTCGCCTGCGCCGAGGTGCGGGCCTGCCCGCAGGAAGAAGGGAACATCCGCTCCGAGCTCGCGCGCGATCGCATCGAGTCGATCCATCGGCGCGGGCTCGCTCAGCAGCTCGTTGCCGAGAGCGAGCGCGGCCGCCGCGTCGGCGCTGCCGCCGCCGAGACCGGCTGCGACGGGAATTCGCTTGTCGACACGCGCGGCGAGACGAACGTCATCGTGCGCTGTCAACGC